>JADFKZ010000080.1 GCA_022564665.1 Planctomycetota bacterium
CATCATCGGCCCCTGCCGTTTCATCACCGCTTGTCGCGACGAAGCGATCATCGGTGAGAACGGTGACGACGACGGTCCCGCCAAGGTCTACGTCGTTCACCGGACGAACCTGAACCCCTACTACTACGAGATCGATGTCGAGGATCAGCCCAATTTCTTCAGCCGACCGGCGGTCGCGCCCGCGGGCGACGTCGACAACGACGGAACGACCGACTTCATCGTGGGAGGTCACGTCACCAGAGTCTACTCCGGCCGGACCGGAGCGGTCGTTGCGTCGTTCATCGGAGAGAACCCGGGCGACCAGTTCGGCCAGGCCGTCGCCGGCATCGGGGATATCGACGGCAATGGCTTTGACGACATCGCCGTCGGCGCGCCCTTGAACACCGCCGGGACCGGCGATTTCAGCGGGCTCTTTCCTCAAGCTGGGCGGGTGTACGTCTTTCTCACCCGTCCGCTGGGACAGTTCGGGCACAGACCGGCGGCTGCGGCGGACATCATCTTCACCGGCAACGCCGGGGACTGGGTGGGCTTCGACATCGCCTCCGGGGATGTCAACGGCGATGACGTCCCGGACCTCATCATGGGCGCCATCTACGCGAGGCCCGCGAACGAGCAATTCCCTTTCGGCGGAAAGGTCTACATCTACTTCGCCTGTCCCGATCTGGCCACCCCGGTCGAGTTCGGGGCGGGCGATGACCCGCTTGACGATGACGTCAACGTCATCATCAGCCAGACGGTTCAGAACGAGTTCTTCGGGTGGTCGGTCGCCGCCGGCGGCGACTTCGACAACGACGGCCGGGACGATGTCGCCGTGGGCTTCTACAAGGGGAGGGACCAGGGGATGGACACCGGGAAGACGTACATCTTCTCCAGCGCGGATCTCTGGCGGGGCGGTCCCACCTGCGACCCCGCTCCGGTGTTCGTTGACAGCGAGACGGCGGCGGTGAAGCTCGCCGGCCGCCAGGACGCCCCGATCTCCCAGGGCGGTGGGGAAGGATCGATCTCCTTCGGCTGGGACGTGGCCTTCGTCGGGGACGTCAACGGCAACGGTCACGACGATATCCTGATCGGCGCGCCCTACTACGACGAGGGAATAGACCCGGACATTCCCCTGCTGCCGCTCCTGGTCGATTCGGGCGAAGCCTATCTCTTTCATGGCTTCGCCGGGACGTTCACCGGAACGTCGGAGGACGCCGACATCACCTACGCGGGCACCATGGAGGGTGCCGAGCTGGGGTATGCGGTCGGCGGGCACGGACGGGCGAACCTGAGCGCCTTCCCCGATCTGATAATCGGGGCACCGGGCTATGACCAGGGGGCGGGACGCGCCTTCGTCTTCTTCTCCTGCCGGGATCACGCGAGCGGCCAACCCTGCGGTCGACCACTCCCCGAGATTCGAGATGGCCGGGGCCAAGGCCCTCTCCATGGGGCGCGGGCCTTGGCCCACCGCCGACAGCCGGTCGAGGGCTCGCGTACGATGGTGAGGCACGGCAGGAAAGGCTGAGACATCGCGAAGAGGCGAGGCGGCCAATGCTGGGAGCCATGGGGCGGATCAGGCCGCGTTTCGGAGCCGTCCAGCGGGCGCAATTGCACGCCCGGGCCCGAAATCGCGACGGCAGTCAGACAATGGCGGCGGATTCGGGGGCGTCTTGAACTCGCTGGACCAGTACAGTCCTCACGTAGTCGCCAAGGCTGAATGGAACCGGTCACGGATACCGGCACCTGCTTGACTCATGCCACGTCGCTGTAGACGCTCTTGCCGGCGCCGTAGTAGCTGTCGTAGACGTGCTGGAAGACGAGGTCTGTCTTGCGGCTGAACACGTCGCGCTTGAAGGCCGCTGGGAGCCCACCGTCGAGAACCGTCTCTATTGTCGCGCGGACCGCCGCCCGGGCCTGCTGCCTCTTCCGCCAATCGAGCACCAGCTTCTCCCTCAACCTTTCCAGCAGGTCATGGGCGGCCTTCTTGACCTGGACCCGCTCCTTATCTGAGAGCTCTTCTACGCCCATCGCCAGCCGATCTCGTCAGTGTTCCGGCTGCGGACCGACCTCGTGCTCTCCTCGACTGCCGGTCCGTGGAACGTCACGACCATCGGTGACTGAGCGCACCTGGCTCACGGCTCCTGGTCCTCGTCCTCGGAATCGCTTTCGACGGACGGCGCGGCGCGGTCGGTACCCTCAGACCCCGACCGCGCTTGCACGTCGCGAGGTCAGCTGAAGTTGGCCAAGCGGGATCCGCCGTGCGTGCACAGGTTGCGTGAGCACGAGAGGTCGGGAGCGGCTACTTCTACGATTCCGACGGAAACCTTGTCGAGTGCTGACCCCACCACCGGCCCGGCTCCGCCCCAGCAGTGCGACGTACTTCTAAACCGCAGGTCGGACGTTGCGAATCGTCCCCGGGGCGTTCTGGCCAAGGTGTCCCGGCGGCCGCGGCCTTCAAAGCGACTTGCCGGGGGCCCGATGAGCACCGGTGCCGTCTGGCGCGGCTGGGCGCTCGCGGCGGACCCAGCAGCCGTGGCAACCCGTGAGCATTGAGCAGTCGCGCGAGGCACCGCCTCGCAGTTGCGGGTTCAACGATTGTGGGATCTCGCCGATCTGTTCAGGGGATTGCACTTTCCGGGGTTCTGGTGCACCCCAGGGGGACACCATGCGGATCGCTACCACGTTCGTACTGATGCTTCTCGTCGCCACCTGCCCGGCCCGGGCCGGGTGGACGGAGCAGAACTCCGGCGTGACCGACAGGCTGCGGGACGTCCACTTCCCGGTCGACGACCAAACCGGGTACGTCGTGGGGAATAATGGCGTCATCCTCAAGACGACCAACGGCGGAGCGACCTGGTCGGACGTCTCCGATCCTTTGAACATCCAGACGCTGTTTTCCGTCCACTTCACCAACAACTCCACTGGCCACGCGGTGGGCGCCAACGTGACCATCCTGAGGACATCGAACGGCGGCACGTCGTGGACGGCTACCACACTGCCCCCCGGAGTGCACTTCTACGGCGTCCGCTTCCCGGACACCCTGACCGGCTACATCGTCGGCGGCAGCGGCACGATCCTCAAGACGATCGACGGGGGCGATAACTGGACGGACATCTCGGACCCCGCTCACCCGACCACTACCTACTTCGACGTCGACTTCGTCGATACGCAGACGGGCTACATCGCCGGTAACGGGGACGTCGTCCTCAAGACGACCAACGGCGGGACCTCCTGGACCAACGTCGTCGACGCGCCCAACATGGGGACCCTGCAGGCCATTGATTTCACCGACGCGTCGACGGGCTACCTCGTGGAGGTCACGGGCAAGATTCACAAGACGACCAATGGTGGAACCAGCTGGACCTTCCCGAACGAGGAACCCATCTTGTATGACGTGCATTTCCCGACCGCCTCGGCCGGCTACGCCACCGGCAGCAGTTCGACCATCCTCCAGACGACCGACGGGGGAGCTACCTGGGTCGAGCGGTATCTGCCGGTGAGTCCCAATGCGCTTTTTAGGGGCGTGCACTTCCCGGCGGGTGACGCGAGCACGGGCTACGTCGTAGGCGACGGCGGGATGATCTTCAAGACCACGGATGGAGGAGACGGTTCCCAGATCGCCCTGCACCCCAAGGGGAATGGCTCGGTCAGCGATTTCCCCTCGTCGACCGGCTGCGGCAGCACCAACCACTGGGACTGCGTGAACGATCAGGTCGGCAATGCCGGGACGGGAATGCCACGCGGCAGCGGGATGGCGGCCACGGAAACCTACATTCGCGACAACAACGGCCAGACCAACCGCGACATGTTCAGCCTGGACGACGGGGTGAGCCTGCCCGGTCAGACGGTCACCGGGATCGACGTCCGGGCCCAAATCGCCAAGGGCAGCGGCCCGGCCAAGTATGTGAGCCTCAGCTACCAGCGCATGGGAACCGATGACTTCCCGATCGACGGCCCCTCCACCCTGGTGACGGAGTCAACCTGCTGCTGGCAGTTCCTCCATGCGAGCTGGACGGGGCTCAACTGGACCGACGCCGACATCGACGCCCTGGAGATCGGGATCAAGCACAACAGCGGGGGTGTGGTCGACATCAGCCAGATCTTCGTCGTCCTGACCTACGGGGTGGGTGGAGAACCCCAGATGGCCACCGGTACCTATACCGGAAACGGGACGGCCGGCACGCAGATCACGGTGGGCTTTGCGCCCGACGTCGTCATCGTGAAGACCAGCGATGGCAGTACAAACCGTATGGCGTACATCCGCACCTCGACGATGACCGGCGACGTTTCGAAGAAGCTTAATCAGGCCAACCAGTTCCCCCAACCCAACATGATCCAAAAACTTGATGACAACGGGTTCACCGTCGGGAGCCACGCCCACGTTAATGCGGACGGCCTCGACTATTACTGGATTGCCTTCAACGCATGGGCGGGCGAGCTGAAGGTCGACACCTACCTGGGTAACGGCACGAACGACACCAGCATCGGAGGCGTGGGCTTTCAGCCAGACTACCTGATCGTGTTTGGTGAAGGCTCCACTCAGCCCTGGCAGAAGTCCTCTTCCATGCCCGCAACCAAAAGCTCGAAGTTTGGCCCGTACGGGCTGTATAACAACGTAATTAAAGCTTTCGAGGCGGATGGCTTCCAGGTGAGCGCGAGCACGGGCGTCAACGCCGACGGCGTGACCTATCACTACGTCGCCTGGAAGGCGGTCGCGGGCAGGATGGCCGTCGGGCAGTATACCGGAAACGGCGGCGCAACTCAGAGCATCGCGAGCGTCGGCTTCCAACCGCAGTACGTGATCGTCAAGGCTGACGCCGCCATAACTCCTGTGCATCGCCCCGAGTCGCTCGTGGGGGATTGGACACTACACTTCGTCGGCCTCGGGAAGGTGGGTGACGGAATCCAGGCGCTCCAGACCAATGGGTTCCGGGTGGGAAGCATCGCGGAGGTCAACCAGAACACCACGATCTACCACTGGATGGCGTTTGGGAGGTTGCCGCCGCCGACGTTATCGCACCAATGGGTCATGGACGAAACGAGCGGCACCACCGCCGCCGATTCGATCAGCAGCAGCGACGGCACGCTCGTGAACTTTCCCTTTGACGACTCGCAATGGAGTTGCCTGAACGGTGGATCGCTGGACTTCGACGGCGTCGACGACTACGTCTCGCTGCCCACCGAATCGGACTACGACTTCACGAACGCTGTCACCGTGGCCGCCTGGATCAACGTGACGAGTTTCAGCGTCGCCGAGCAGGCCATCGTCACCAAGGGCGACACGGCCTGGCGGCTCGAGCGGAACGCAAGCACCAATACGCTTCAGTTCTCCGTCGACGGGCTGACGACGAACACTTTGGTGCAGGGGAGCGTTTCGGTCAACGACGGCACCTGGCATCACGTCGCGGGCGTCTACGACGGCGCGCAGCTCCTGCTGTACGTGGACGGGCAACTGGACACCGCCGTCACCGCGACCGGCACGATGGACACGAACAGCTCAGCCGTGTACTTCGGCGCCAACGCCGACGTGGCGGGACGATATTTCAATGGCCTGATGGACGACGTGTACATCTACGACACCGCGCTCTCGGCCTCGGCGATCCAGACCCTGGCCCAGAAATCGCTGCTCGGCTGGTGGAAGCTCAATGAGACTTCCGGCACCACCGCCAACGACATCAGCGCGTACAGCAACGACGGCACCCTCACGAACATGGTCGGGACGGAATGGACGGCGGGCAGGGACTATGGCGGCCTCGACTTCGAGGGCACGCTCGACTACATCGAGACGAACGTGGCCAGCGATCTGGCGACCTCGAACACCATGATGACGTGGTTCAAGTCCGACGATGCCGGCTCGATCGGGAACGACGATGTCGCGCAGCGTTTCATAACGCAGCGTCGCGGTTCAACCTCTTCACGACTGGCACTCGGCCTCAACAACGATCGTGTCGCCGTGTACTGGCATGACGGCGCTTCTGTAGTCCAGGAGGCCACGACCACCGTGACAACGAGCCGGTGGTACCACGCCGCCGTCACGTACGACGGCACGACCGTGCGGCTGTATATCAACGGCGTCGAGGACGGAAACTGGCCCGAAGCGAGCATGAGTGCCCCCTCCGCGGACACCCACCAGATCGCAGTCGAGGGCTTCGTTCGCTATTTCGACGGCGTGCTTGACGATGTGCGACTCCACAGCCGGGCCCTGTGTGCGGCCGAGATCAGCGCGATTCACGAGCAGACGCGCGCCCCCCGGATCCTGCTGTGGCGAGAGGTCGACCCGTATTAGCGGCCGTGGGTGCTGAACCAGCGGTCCCGCGGGTCGAGTTCGTCGGCGGCATCCCAGAGGCGTTTCTCGATCTCGTTGTTGCCCTGCGCCATCCCTGCGATCCCTTCGTTGAGGAGACGATAACGAAGCCCCGTTCGGGGGTGCTCCTGGTGTTCAGAGCAGCGGTGCCCGCCCACGGCTCCCCATTGCACCATGTGGTCCCCGAAGGGTCAATGAAGGATACTGATAGGACAATCGATTCGGGCGGGGTGGTCGAGAGGCGGGGCGACGGGTGTGGCGACAGTCTTTAAGAGGGCTGCTCGGTGGCGGCGAGACGCTGTGCGGCGGCTGTGCGGCGGCCATCAGGCTGAGGTCGGTGCCCGAAACACCGACCCGTGGGTCTGGGGGGCCTGGAGAGGCGAAATCGGCGTGCACCGACCGCGCCAGGGCCGGCGCCGCTGAATGAATGGGTTGGTGTGTGTGGCGCTCAGTGCGGGGTCCAGATGGGCTCGGCGGGCGCAAGTTCGTCGACGAACTGAAGGTCGCTGACGTAGCGGAGCTGGCCAAGGCCCTGCGGCCTGGCAGGACCCCGGTCCTCAAGCGGGGGCGCGCGTGAGGAGTGCTCCCAGAGCCCGCAGTGGGTGAGGATCTTGTCGATGACGTCGCGCTGACGGGGGCTGATGAAGCTGAGGATCTTCATGGCGGTACCGCAGCGGGGGCATTCAAGCGGATCCACGCGCCAGACCTGCTTGATGAGGGCCGCCCAGCGACGGCGGGCGAGCCGGTGCGGCGTGTGCTGGTCGTCGATCTCGATGCCGTGCCGCTGTCCGTTGGCTTTGGCGCGGAGGCCGCGGGCCTTGGAGGAATAGAACCCGAAATACCGAGTCAGGTGCCTTCTGGTGTCGGGTATGTGCTGGGTGAGCTCGGCGATGAAATCCAGGGGGTCGAAGAGCTGGAAGTTGCGGGGGACGTCGCCGAAGAGATCGGCACTGGCCGGCTTGGGGAAGCGTTGCGGAGCGTTCTTTTCAGCCAGGTAGATCACCTGTCCCTGGTCTGTGACGCGGATCATGCGGGCGAGGCTGAAGGGGCCCCGAAGCATGTACTGGGCGAGGCGATGGAGGCCCTTGAAGTCTGCCGTCTGCACACGGACGGCGTGGTGAGTGCTGAAGCCGGAGTGTTGCCAGCCCATCATCTGCTCAACGAGCGACTCGTTGATCTTGCCGCGCTTCAGGAGAAGCTCAAAGACCTTCCTCTGCCAGAGCTTCTCGAAGGGTTCGCTCTCAAGCCCAGGCAGGGCAACGAACGTGCCGTCGGGCGCAAAGGCCCCGTCCGTCACGAGCGCGTGTATATGAGGATGCCAATGGAGGAGTTGACCAAACGAGTGGATGGCCCCGCGGCCCGGAGGGCCGCCAAAGCCAGGCGGGCAAGGACGCCCGCGACCATCCCCGGCACCACGTCGTGGCGGTCGAGGACCGCGCGGTAGACTTCAAGCACCCTCTTGAAGGCGAGGCGTGGAAGCTCGCCCAGTAGCCTGCGGTCGAAGCGGAAGAAGATCCGCAGGCGTTTGGGGACGGTGAAGACGAACTGCCGGTGCGGCACGGCCTCACAGACGTCGCGGGCGATGTGCTGGGAGACGAGAAGGGCGCGCTTCTGGTGGCAGCTTGGACAGAGGCAACGTCGTCGACAGGAAAAAGCGACGAAGAACTCGTAGCGGCACCTGGGGCAGCGAACGCGCGCGAAACCCTCCTTGAGGTCGCCGCAGGCGAGGACTTTAATACGCAGACAGCGGCGTCCTGCCGCGAGGTCGACGGTCCGCCAGATGACGGGACGCCAGAAGCCGTAGCGCTTCTGATACCGCTGGTCGTAGACGCGCTCGAACCGGTCGTAGTACCGATCGAGAAGCTGGTAAAGCGGAGACTCGCGCGGCCGGCGCGGGCGGTAGATCCGCGCGCTCGTGGCAACCGGGCACCCCACGGAAGAGCTCCCCTGCCGGGTGGGTCAGCGGCGCGCAGTTGGCAAGCGATCGCCTCGACGGCGATGAATGGTCGCCGGGGCTGCTCGCTGACCCGGATAAGACCCTAACAGCGTTCTGGCAAGGAGCGGGCAGGCTGATGAAAAGGCCCCGGGTGCCGCCTGCGGCACCGCCGCCAAAGCCCTGCCAAGGCGCTGCCGCGCGTCCTCGTTCCTTTGCCCGTCGGGGCCTCAGCGGCGAGCCGCCGGACCTGGAGGCGCGGAGGTGTGACAGTTGCCGCCCAAAACCGATTCGGGTGAATCCCGATGCCTCGCCGCCGGTGAAACCTTGCAGGGCCTCGTGCTGGTCGGGGTCCGGGGGTCCGGGGGCCCGGGGTGAGGTCGCTGGGCTCCGGCTCGGCGAAACGCGGTTCTCAGCGGTGATCGGCAAGCATCTCGTCCCCCCTGGGAAGTAGTCTCTTTCCCTCCGGCTTCAACCTCAACTCGACAACGTGGAGGCTCCGACAATGGGCCGCAGGTTACATTCACACAGTGGTGCTCTCTGGCTGCTTCTTGCGTGCGCGCTGGGAGTGTGCCCGGGCGCGATGGCGTCGTGGCAGGCCGACCAGCCGCCTGGCGGAGCCGGTGAACCTGAGACTGAGACCCTGATCCGCTTCAACTTCAAGGGGGCGACGTTTGACCAGGTCATCGACTTCTTCGCCCGGGCCACGGGGCTGCCCGTGGTCAGGGAGGCCGATTTGCCTGACGGCACCCTGGACTACCTGGCTCCGGAGGAGTACACAATCCCCGAAGCGCTTGAGATCCTCAACATCATCCTCCAGGCCCGGGGCGTCACCCTTCGGGCCAGCGACGACATGCTGTATCTCCAGAAGCTTTCCGAGATGCAGCGCGAGGATATCCCGACCTATGTCGGCGAGCTGCCCGCGGACGTACGGCCCAGCGAGATCATCACCGTCGTCTGCCCGCTCTCGATCGCCATGGCCAAGCCGCTGGCGGAGAAGCTGGCGGTGATGGTCGCCGAGTACGGGTCGCTGACCGCCATGGAGCAGCAGAACTCGCTGGTGATCACCGAGACCGCCGCGCAGGTCCGCCGTCTGCTGAAGATCATCGATGTGCTGGACCGCGAGGACCCCGAGGATGCCGTCGAGATCATCGCCCTCAGACACTCCAAGGCCGCGGCGCTCATGGAGCCCCTCAAGGCGCTCCTGAGCAAGCGGGTCGAGAAGTTCGTCACCGACCAGAAGGGCAAACAGGTCAAGGTCTCCGAAGAGACGATGCCCGGGCTCAATATCTCCTTCGATGAGCGCACCAACACGATCATCGCCAAGGGCGTCCAGAGCCGGATCGACAAGCTCAAGGAGGCGATCCTGCTCTTGGACGTGCCGGCGTCCGCGGGCGCCCGGATGGTGCACTCCTTCAGCCTCTTGCGTCTGGCTCCGCAGGACGCCCTGGGCAAGCTCCAGGAGCTGTTTGCCAAGCTTCCCGAGCCCGAGCGGCCGACGCTGCTCGCCCTGGACGAGGTCGGCAAGGTCACGCTCGTGGGCACGAGTCAGGCGATCGAGGAGGCTTCCTCTCTCCTTCGAGATATCGACGGTGACGCCTTTGAGCCCTCAGCGCCGCAACGGACGATTGCGGTGGTGCCACTGGAGCACGCCGACCCCGAGGCGGTCGCCGCCACCGCCCGCGCGCTTCTCAACGGCCGGCAGCTCGTGGCCTCGAAGATGATCCCCGCCCCCGACGGGCGGTCGCTCATCGTGGCCGGGCCCGCGGCCGATGTCCGGACGATCCAGACGCTGCTCTCGCTGCTCGATCAGCCCGCCGCCGTCCAACGGCGCGTCCGCCTCCTGCGGCTGGCGACCGGCGAGCCCCGGCAGGTCGTCGACCGTGCCCGCGGTCTCTACGAGAAGCAGGTGGATCCCGAAAGCCCCCAGTGGGCGGTCGCAATCGAGCTCGACGAGGCCGCACGCATCCTGACACTCGCCGGCGGCGCCGCCGCGCTTGAGAAGTTCGTCGAGGCCTTGCGTATGGTCGAGGCCAACACCGTCATCGACCGCGAGACCCGCCAGATCGATGTGACCTACGCCACGCCGAGCCGGCTGGTGGGCCCCCTTTCTGCACTTGCGGCGAAGATACTCAAGCCGCGTGACGGCGCCGCCCTTGTCGCGCCGGTCATCGAGCCGCTCGATCCGCTGCACGCGCTGATCGTGACCGCGCTTCCGGAGCACGTGGAGGTGCTCGAGTCGCTGATCGCGACGCTGGACCGGCCCGCGCCGGAGGATTTTCAGTTCCGCGTGATCGCCCTCACCGGCGCCGACTCGCGGATGCTCATTGAAAAGGCCGACTACATCTACAAGCGGATCAGCTACCCCGGCAACCCCACCGAGTGGCCGCCCCCGGTGGTCGAGCTCGATGAGGTGACCGGCAACCTGCTCCTCAGCGGTCATACCGAGGCGGTCGCGACCTACGAGCGGGCGGTGGCCGAGGCCAGGAAGCTGCTCCCACCCGCGCGGACCGGGCGGTTGATTGAGCTTCGCAACGCCAAGGCCTCCGAGGTCATCGGACCCCTTTTGCAGCTGATCGCGACGACGGCCCACGTCGATCCCGCCCGCAGTATCCCCGAGCCGACGCTGAAGGTCATCGAGCGGACCAACAGCCTCTACGTGGTGGCGGAGCCCGCCCAGCACGACCTGATCCAGCGTCACATCAAGCGGCTGGACACCTTCGAGCCGACCCAGCTTCCGCCGCTTCGTCTGCTGCAGGTGCGGGCCGCAGACGCCGCGCAGCTTGCGAGCATGATCCGCAAGCGGTACGACTCGCGTCCCGCCGAGCAGCGTCGCGAGCAGCCGGTGGAGATCGACGTCGACACCGCGACCAACACACTGATCGTCACCACAGGCGCTGAGATCTTTCAGGAGATCAAGCAGCTCATCGACACCGTCAACGAGTCCGGCCAGCTGCAGGCAGAGCGGGAGACGATGCTCTTTCCCTTGAAGCGGGCCCGGGCCGCCGATCTCGCCCAGGCCCTCGACCGGCTCTACCCCCAGCCGCCGATGCCGCTTGACCGGCGCGGGCGGCCGCTTCCCCACCTCCAGAAACCAAAGGAAGTGCACGTCTCGCCGGAGGTGGCGACCAACACCCTCATCATTGAAGCGCCCGCCGAGCGGCGGGCGCAGTTCGAGGCGCTCGTCGCGCAGCTCGACCGTGTCCAGCTCCCGCCGCAGGCGGAGCTTCGAACCTACCACATCGAGCGCGGCGATGTGACCCAGATCGCGCGGACGCTCAACGACCTGGCCCGCCGGGGGATTCTGAGCGCGCCGCCGACGGAGAGCACCAAGCCCGTCGATGTCACCATCCAGGCCGAGCCGGTCAGCCGCACCCTCATCGTCGCCGGCGATCACGTCACCTTCGAGACGACCGAGCGGATGCTCGCCGATCTGAAGGCGGTGCCGATCAAACGGTCGCTGAGGGTCTTGGAGGTCACCGGCACCGATCCGACGCAGATCGCCGACCAGGCGTTGAGGCTCTACGGGGAGCAGACCGCCGATGACCCTGACGCCACGACGGTGAGCGTGGAGGTCGACAGGGAGAACGCGACGTTGCTGGTGATCGCCGACGACGAGGCGATGTTCCGTTTCGTGTCGATCTTCAACGAGCTGGCGGCCTCGATCGGGCCGCCGCCCGATGTCCGGCTGATCGCGCTGGAGTATGCCGAGGCGGACCAGGTCGTCGATTTCCTTCGCGACCTGGCAACCAGCGGGCTCGCGGTGATGGCGGGCCGGCGGGGCACGCCGCCGCTCTTCGAGGCGATCGGGCGGACCAACTCGATCCTGATCGCGGCGCAACCGGACCAGCAGCAGATCATCCGCGGCCTGGTCGAGGGCCTGGACAAGCCGGAGATGATCGACATGCCGCCGCTGCGGATCCTCCAGCTCAGGACCGCCGACGCGCAGAACCTTTCAAACGCCCTCATGCGGCAGTACAGCAAACGTCATCCCGACCAGCGGCAGGAACGGCCGGTCACCATCTCCGCCGATCCCAACACCAACTCGCTCATCGTCGCCGCCCATCCCGATCTCCTGCCCGAGATCCAGGCGGTGGTGGAGTCCTTCAACCGGGCGGATCTCTTCGGCGCCGAGGGCCGCGAGATCCGCATCTTTCCGCTGAAGATCGCCCGTGCCGAGGAGCTTGCGCGGACGATCGACGAGATGTTTCCGCCACCGCCGGTGCCGCGTGATCGCCGCGGACGGCCGCTGTACAACCTCCAGCAGCCTCGGGAGATCGTGGTCAGGGGCGACAGGCAAACCAACGCGCTGATCGTGGATGCGCCGATTCAGCGGATGGCCGGGTTCGAGAAGCTCGTCGAGCAGCTCGACCGCCAGGAGATCGCCGCCGAGACCGAGATCCGCACCTACCGGCTGCTCAACGCCGACCTGGCGGCGACGGCGCGCACACTCCAGCAGCTTGTCACCAGCGGCAGCCTCAGCCCTCAGCAGCGCAACCAGCGGGTGGCGACCACGATCAGTACCGAGCCGGTCACCCGGACGCTTATTGTCTCCGGCGCCGTCGACATCTTCGATCGCGTCGAGGGGGTGCTCAGCGAGCTTGATGCCAGACCCATCGGGCCCGCGACCAGCCTGCGGTTCTTCCGGCTCTCAAACGCCAGGGCGGAGTCGCTGGTGCCCATGCTCCGCGAGGTCCTGCTCCGGAGGATCGCCGAGGATGTCCAGGACGCCGGCCCGGACCCGGCAGCGCACCTGAGCATATCGGCCGATCGCAAGACCAACACGCTGATCATCTCCGCGCCCCAGGCGATCATGTCGGTGGCCGACTCGCTGGTGACGGAGCTGGATCACCCACGCGCCGCGGTCGACGTCCTGGACATCCGTATCTTTCAGCTGACCCAGGCGGATGCCGCCAGCGTCGCAACCGCGGTCAGGACCGCACTCGAGGCGCAGACCGAGGCCGAGGGCCTTACCGAGAGGCCGATCATCACCCCCGAGCCCTCGAGCAACTCGGTGGTGGTCACGGCCACTCCCCAGCAGATGCAGCGCATCGAAGCGCTCATCGGCTCGCTGGACGGAGCACTGCCGGCGGGCCAGCTCCAGGTGCGGACCGTGTTTCTGAAGCACGCCCGCGCCGAGAGCGTTGCCCCGCTGGTCGAGGAGCTTCTGGCCCGCGAGGAGCTGCTGGATGTCAACCAGCTCCCCTCCTGGGCCCGGGTCAACTACATGCGGGCGCGGATGGAGCGGCCCGAGGAGCCGACGGTTCGGGTGGCCGCGGACCTGCGTCTCAACGCCGTCGTCATCTCGGCCACGGCGACGCTTCTGAACATCGCCGAGCAGATGGTTGCCCAGCTCGATGTCGACATGGCCATGCTCGACGGGGTGGCCCGTCGTTCCGTTCGCGTGCTCGTGATCGAAAACGCCGACGCCCAGGAGCTTGCGACCAACCTCGCCGCGATCTTCGCCGACACCGACCAGCTCGACCCGGCGCCCACGATCCGCGTGGACTCGGCGAGCAACAGCCTGCTGGTGATGGCAACAGACAGGCAGTTTGCCACGATCGAGCAGGTTGCCGGAGAAATCGACCAGGCCACCATCTCGACCGCGCGGCAGATGCGTCTGATCCCCATCGATCCGGCGACGGCCTCGGCGAGCGAGCTCGCCGAAATGTTGCGCCGGATGCTCGACCGCAGGGGCCGCAGCAGAGTCGAGATCATCTCGCTTCAAGAGCTCTTGAAGCGCCGGCGGCCGCAACCGCCGCCCAAGGTCG
>JADFKZ010000081.1 GCA_022564665.1 Planctomycetota bacterium
CCCGCGGTCCCGGTCACGCCGATCACGCGGCCGCGGTCGAGCCGCTCGACGAGAAGCGCGATCTCCGTGGTGATGGGGACGCCCGCCGTACCCGCGGCGGCCAGGTATGGGTCGGCCCAGGGTCTGGGCACCGCCGGGTTGGCCACCACCAGATCGCATCCTCGAAAGTCATCAACGTCATGACCGCCCAGCCGGACTTCAACGGCGCCGGTCTCCAGAAGCCCTCTGATCTTTTCCAGGGATGCGGTGAGCTTCCCGGGCGCGGCAAGATCGGTCACGAGCACCTTGGCGCCGTTTCCGGCGAGCCAGCGTGTTACGCCTACACCGCCTCCGAAACGACCCAGACCCATCACGGTGACACGGAGGCCCTTCAGATCGTTGGCGGTCTTCGGCCCCGCCCCGTAGGATGGGGCCGCCCCCCCTCTCGGAGCGCGATCGATGACGCACACAGAGACTACCTTCGGCGTCCCGGACCTTGACGCACAGAAAACGAGCGGTCTTGCTGTGGGGTCGCTGGTCTGCAGCCTCATCCTCTGCTGCCCCATCACAACCATCGTCGGTCCGCTGTTGGGAGTCGGGGCACTGATCCAGATCGGCGGCAACCCCGCGCTGAAGGGCCGGAGGATTGCCCTGGCGGCGATCCTCTTGGGTGTGGTGTTCACCCTCGGGCAGGCCGGGGTCTGCTACCGGGGCTACGACGTATTTGTCCGGCCGTACATGACGGGGCCGGCGGCTGCTCTCACCGCAGGGTTCTCAGGCGATCTCGCCGCGTTCAGGATCGAGTTCGAACCTGTCGCAGCCAAGGCGACCGACGCCGAGATCACCGAGTTCATCGAGAAGCTCCGCAGCCGCTATGGCGAGTTCGTCTCGTGCCGCTTCGACGCGCTAAACGCGCCGCCGCCACAGTTCGCCGAGCCGCGCGTCCCCTTCCGCTACGTCCTGGAGTTCGCCGACAAGAGCGTGGAGGCCGAGGCGGTGTATGCCTTTGCCGACGAGGCGACGGGTCTGGTCATGAAGTGGGGATCGATCACGGTCTTGGACCCCGACCTCGGCGACCTCACCTTCCCTCAACCGGCAACCGGGGATGAACCGGTGGCTGTCCCCGCCGATGACGGCTCCGCGCCGGCGACCGACGAGGGCGACTCCCGGGACACGGCCGGGCAGAATGACGGTTGAGGCGAGGCACGCCGCGGAAGGCCGATCGCGACGGCCCGGCCCGTGGCCGGTGGTCTCGCTGCTGTGCGGCCTCGGATTTTTCTGCCCGCTGGCGCCGATCTTTGCGGTGCTGGCGGGTATCCGAGGGCTCATCGAGCTTCGGGCCCATCCCAGGCGGATGGGCCGGTGGCTGGCCGCGACGGGGATCGCTCTGGGTCTGGCGGCGGGAACCGGGTGGGGGGCGGCGATCTTCTGGTGGGATGTCCACGCCCGCCGGCCAATGATCAATGGGCCGGCGAAAGAGCTCACCGGCGGCTATGGCGGCGATCTCGCGGCGTTCACGAGGGGGTTTGTCGCGCCCGACGCTGCCGCCGAAGAGGAGGCGGCGCGATTCATCAGCAAACTCCGGCAGCGATACGGCCGATTTATCAGCGCCAGACAGAATCCCGGTGACCCCGTCGCCGACGTTTCGCCGGGAGACCGCTGGCGGCCCCGAATCCGGTATCTGCTCCGGTTCGAGGCGGGCGAGGTCGAAGCGGAAGCTCTGTTCATCATCCGCGAGCCCGCAGCCCGGAGGGCTGCCGACCAGCAGCGGCAGGGAGGCCGCCACTTCTACGGTTTGGTGCTCAAGTTTGGCTGGCTTGCCGTGCATGACGAAGAGTTGGGAGATCTCGTTTACCCAGCATCAGCCATGACGGCGCCCGGCGCCGTCGAGGGTGCCCAGGAGCCGTCCGATGCCGAGTGAGCCCGTGATCGAGCTCAAGGGGATCGTCAAGCGTTTTGGCGATCAGACCGTGCTCGACGGTGTCGACCTCGCCGTCTACTCCGGTGAGACGATGGTCATCATGGGTGGTTCCGGATCGGGCAAGTCGACGATCCTGCGCATCATGATCGGATCGCTGGACGTGGATGGGGGCTCCGTCAAGCTCCTCGGTGACACCCTCTTGGATCTCGACGAGGACGGCCTCAACGAGCGGCGCAAGCGAATAGGTATCCTTTTTCAGTCCGGGGCACTCTTCAACTCGATGACGGTGGCGGAGAATGTTGCCCTGCCGTTGCAGGAGCACACGGTGCTCGATCACAACATCATCGACATTCAGGTCAAGATCAAGCTCGAGCTGGTCGGCTTGCGGGAGCACGCGGGCAAGTATCCCGCGCAGATCTCCGGCGGCATGAAGAAGCGGGCGGGTCTGGCAAGGGCGCTGGCCTTGGATCCGAACATCCTTTTTTACGATGAGCCGTCGGCGGGCCTCGATCCGGTCACATCGGCGGAGATCGATCAGCTCATCATCGACCTTTCCAAGAAGCTCGGTGTCACCAGCGTTGTGGTCACCCACGAAATGAATTCGGCGTTTGCGGTTGCCGACCGCATGGCCATGCTCGAGCGGGGTCGGATGGTGATGGTGGATGAGCGTGCGGCGTTCGCGCGGTTGCGGGACCACCCGGCCCAGAGGCTCGGCGAGCTCGGTGATCACGAGCAGACGATCCGGCAGTTTCTGCGGGGTGATGCCGAGGGTCCCATCACCCGACGCAAGGCAGCGACGAACTATGCCGAGGATCTGCTGGGAGAGGTCCAGCCGGAGGTTGGGCAGGAGCCGTCGGTGGAGCCGACTCGAAGGGTCTGATTCGGGCCCCGGGGGCAAGAACCGAGCCCACCTAGGAGAAGCATGCGATGCCCAGCCTTCACGAACGCACGCGCAACAACGTCCGGGCCGGTATTTTCGTCACGGTGGCGATTGCCCTGGCGCTCGCGACGGTACTCGTGCTCAGCGATGTGTGGCAGACGCTCTCGAAACCCTTCCATCAGTACACGGTCACCTTCGACGTTGCCTCCGGCGTGCAGAACATCAGTCCGGGGGCGGCGGTCCGCGTCGGCGGGATGCAGATGGGCAAGGTCAAGCAGGTGCGACCGATGATCGCCGACGGGGTCTTTCAGGAGGTGATCGAGATCGACTTCTCGCTCGATTCCCGCGTCCGGCTCTATGACAACGCCACCGTGATGATCATCTCGGCACTGATCGGCGGTAGTGCCAACCTGGAGATCATCAGCGTGGGCGGGGAGCCGGCCGAGCCGGCCGAGGAAGCCGACGCGGCCGATCGCCCGCCCGCCGTCCTTGCCGTGGGCGGTGTCCTGAAGGGCACGCCCGCGATCGGACCGCTGGCCGGGGTCCTGGGTCCGGCCAATGCCGCCAAGACCGTGATGATCATTGACGATTTCAAGGCGACCAGCGGCAATATCCGCCAGCTCACTCAGCGGATCAACCAGGACGACTGGCCGCGTTGGGCTGACGACATCACCGAGGTCATGTCATGGGCCACATCGGCGACCGAAAGGGTCGACGATCTGCTGATCGAGGGCCGCGGGCTGTTTGCGGACACGCGCGGCGTGGTTGCGGAGAACCGCGAGTCGATCGGGGCGATCGTCACCAACGCCCAGTCGACCAGCGAGGACCTGAAGTCGGTCATGAGCCGCGTCCGTACGGAAACGGTGGACAAGGTCCATGCGTTGCTTGACACCGGCCAGGAGGGGCTCAATCAGGCGTCGGCGGTGCTCAAGGATCTGCGTATGGACTATGGCATCTGGGCGACGGATGTCACCGAGACGCTCGCAGCCGCCCGCTTGACCGCCCAGCAGCTCAAGCTCACCTCGATCGAGATCCGCCGCAGCCCCTGGAAGCTGCTGTACCGGCCCGGCCGGTCGGAGCTGGAGCACGAGCTTCTCTATGAGGCGGCGAGGTCGTTTGCGCTGGCCGGCAGCGACCTGAAGGCGTCGTCACATTCGGCGCGGCGGCTGTTAGAGCATCACCGCGACGAGCTCGACGAGGAGACCGTCAAGCGGATCAATGAGTTTCTCGGCGATTCGCTCGAACGCTATTCAAACGCGCAGCAGCGCCTCGTTGACGTGCTGCTGACGAAGTAGAAGAGATGAGGGTTCGGGTTCAGGGGTCGGTGCTGGGCGCTTTGCCGAACCCCGAACTGCCAACGTTGCCGATCCGGGCCAAGCGGCCCGAGAATAGCAAGTTGCTGACAGCTGACAGTCTCCTACGCTTCAATACTGACCACCTCCCGCCCGACCAGCTCCACGGGGCCGACGGTCTGCTCATCGTGGTCGAGATTGAACCGCTCGATCTTGGCTCCGAGGCTGTTGAGGGTCTCCTCCATCCCGCTGTAGCCGCGGTCGAGGTGATACACACGGCGGACGGTTGTCGTCCCCTGGGCCGCCAGCCCCGCCAGGACCAGGCAGGCTGATCCCCGCAGATCACTGGCCATCACCGGGGCGGCCGAGAGCCGCGGCCCGCCCTGGACCATCACGGTTGGGCCCTGGCGAAAGAGCTGGGCGGCCATCCGGGTCAGCTCAGCCACGTGCATGAACCGCTCAGGGTAGATTTTCTCGGTGATGATGCTGTTGCCGCGGGCCAGGCAGAGCAGGGCCATGATCTGGGCCTGGAGGTCGGTGGGGAAGCCCGGGTGGGGCTGGGTGGTGACCATGACCGGCTGCAGCAGGCGGTCGGAGGTAACGGTCACCGTGCAGCGTCTTGAGTCGCCCGCGCCATCGCAGCGCTCGATGTGGACACCGATCTGCTGGAGACGGTCGATGACCGCCAGGAGGCTGTCATAGGGGAAGTCGTCGAGCGTGACCTCGCCGTTGGTGATGGCCGCGGCAATCGCGTAGGTGCCGGCCGCGATTCGGTCCGGCATGACAATGTGGTCCGCGCCGTGCAGCTCCTCAACGCCGTCGATGGTGATCCGGGGGGTGCCCGCCCCGCGGACCCGGGCTCCCATGGAGTTGAGCATCTCCGCCAGGTCGACGATTTCCGGCTCGCAGGCGGCCGATTCGATGATCGTGCGGCCCTCCGCCAGCGTGGCCGCGGACATGACGTTGCTGGTCCCCAGCACCGTGGACCCGAAGGGGCCGCCGAGGAAGACGGTGCTGCCCCTGAGCCGATCGGCCTGGGCAACGATGTCGCCGCTTCTGAGCTCGATCCTGGCACCCAAGGCCTGGAGGCCGCGCAGGTGCAGGTCGACCGGCCGGGCACCGAAGACGCACCCGCCCGGCATGGACACCGAGGCGCGTTTGCGGCGGGCCAGAAGCGGCCCCAGGACGCAGATGCTGGCACGCATCGTGCGGACGAGGTCGTAGCGGGCGTGGGTGAGGCCCTTGTCGACGCTCGTGAGCGATATGGTCCCGTGGCGGCCCTGGACCCGGACCCCCAGCTCTTCGAGCAGACCGGCCATGTTCCTCACGTCGGCCAGCGCCGGGACCCGGCGGAGGGTGACCGGCTCGTCGGTGAGCAGGGCGGCCGCCATCAACGGCAGGCTCGCGTTCTTTGAGCCGTCGATGGCGATCCGCCCGGAGAGCCTGGCCCCGCCCTGAATCCGAAATGCGTCCATGGTTCAGCGTCCCTGCAGCCCGCAGGAGTAGCGGGCCTGACTAGGATCGGCAAACTGGTGCAGATTGCGTCAAAGCGCAGCGGCCGATTGAATCGGCCGCGTAGACGCCAGAGCGAGTGTGCAGCCCGCAGCCGGGAGGACTGCCAATCAAGAGCGGCACGGACGCCCCGCAGCCCGATGGGCTGCCAATCAAGAGCGGCAAGGATGACGCGAGGCAGCTACGGAGCGCTCCAAACAGCTCTACCAATCCTCGGGGAGCAATCTGCATCCCGGCACAGGACGCATACCTTTCCAACCGTTCCCTGTCATTCCCAGATTGCCCACCGCATGCGCCCGGCGCCGGGTGGGGCGAATGTGTCACGGAGTCTTTGGCGGCCGCGGTCGGGCAAGGTATGGTTAGTCCAGCGTCTCAGACCGTTCAACGAGACGCGTGAACACGCCAAATTCAAAGATATGGAGTACGCAAACCAAAGAAAGGAAGCTTGCTGAGTTGACCGTGTAGCGGTCCCTCACGACAACGTCCGATCCTCGGACACCTTCGACCATTCCAAGACGTGGCGATCCGGCGAATCAGCCCTTACAACCGGCTGTTCTTTCCCCGTTTTGCCCTTGTCGCGCCTTGCCCCAAGGCGCGTGCGCGGAGCGCGCACCCAACGCGGTGCGCGTTTGTCGTTTGGCACGGCGTGGGCGAATTGTACCTTTGGGCCGATCCGATCACATCCGGACCTGGCTCAAGGAGTGCGACCCATGACATCCTCACGTTTGACGGCAAGCTATGGAGCGTGCTTTCTCGGTGCCGCCCTCGGGGCCCTGTGGCCTTTGAGCAGTGCCGCCGCCCAGGCGCCCTCGAGCATCCAGCTCAGGGGCATCATCCGTGATTTCCGCAGGTCCCACCCTGACTTCGAGGTACTCCCCAGCGGCGGGTACGGCCACAGTGCCGGGAACATCGACTTGGAACTGGGCTCCCACGGCAGTCCGGCCCTGTACGCCGGCGGCTTCAAGGTGGACACGCAGTGGAGGAACAATCAGTCCCAACCCATCGCTCCGCACCTCTTTGGTCGTGGCGGCGGCTCGGACACGATCCCGGTGTCGGATCCCAGCGCCGAACCGACGCAGGGAGTCTTTGACACCTGGGACTCCACCCTCGGACCCTACGGCGAACCCAATGTCGGCCCCGCCCCCTCCTTCGACGTCGGCGCGCCGATGCCCCTCATCACCATCCCCAGCGCCGTACGCTCGCTGCCGAACCAGGGTGATCTCTCCTGGACCGGGAGCACGCTTCTCAGCGAGAGCGTCCACTGCAACGAGCTCAACATAGCCGGTACCCTGACCGTCAGCGGCGACGTGACGATCCTCTGCGAGGAAAAGCTCCGCGTGGCCACCCAGACCACCATCTTCATGAACCCCGGCGCGATGCTGAGATTCTATCTGAAGGCAGGTTCGGAAAGCTGGAATCACACCTCCGTAAACGTCAACACAGCCGATCCGAGCCGCGTGCTCATCTACAACCTCAGCACCGACGAGTTCATGATTCACAACCATGCCGAGGTGTACGCCAGGATCATTTCCCCCTACGCCCCGCTGAGCATTATCAACCACGCGGCCCTGTACGGCAGCTTCGTCGGACAGACGGTCCTTTTCGGCAACCACGGCGATTTCCATCTGGATACCGGCGTGCCAAGCGGTGCCTGCGGCGTCGTGCTGGACGATTCGGCCGGCGGCTGGGGTGTCCTGAGCGACGGCGGAATCAGCTCGCCGGCCACTTATGACGAGTGGTATCACGATGTCCTGGGCGTCAACATGTCGCGTCCCCACTCGATCACGCTCACCGACGAGCTCGGTACCGGCGAGTACTCGTTCTCCGACACCTCGTTCTTCCCGATCGATGACCAGCTCCTGGGCAACGAGGGCGGAGCCCACAACACGTTCTTCACCTATGCGATCGAGGGCCGTTTTGTCTACAAGGCCTGCGGCGACCAGAGGTTCGCGTTCGAGGGCGATGACGACGTCTGGGTCTTCATAGAAGGAAGGCTGGTCATGGATATCGGCGGGATCACGCCCGACACGGACCAGCACATCGACCTCGACAGGCTCGGCCTTGAAGACGGCGAGATGTACGACTTCCGTCTCTTCTATGCCCAGCGAAACGCCCTGTCGTCCTCGTTCAACATCACGACCAACATCGAGTTCCTGGTGGATGAGCTGGTTGCGGTGTTCAGCGCAGCGGGCGACTGAGCGGCCGCTGGACGAGACGGAGGAGCGGCGGGACTGCTGAGAAGGAGAAGGAGGGCTCCGTCTTGAGCCGGGCTTCAACCAGGAGCCCGGCTCTTGGCGTTTGGTGGGCGGGTCCGGACACGGTGATCTCTCATCGTAAGGACCTCCGAGACGGCACAACCTCGAAAGCTTCACACCTCCCGCAGGCTTTCGGCGCTTGGGGGTTTGGAGACCGTACGTCGAATCGTACGCTGAAGCTCCAGGAGTTGGCAACATGGGGGCAGTCCAATAATGACAACCAGCAAGATGGCCACCGCCAGCTGCGCGCTGGGGATGCTCAGTTACGCCGGGCTCATGAGCCTGCTGTCGGCTCCCGATGTCGCGGCGGAGCCGGCGGACCACTCGCCGCCGCAGTTGATCGCGCCGGCGGATCCTTCGACCGAAGAATCCACTTCGTCACCTTCGAGCTTCACGTCCGATTCACCTACCGATCGGGCGCCAGCCAGTTCTTCTTCGTGTTTGTCGGAGACGACGAGATGTGTACGCCCCGGCCCACCGGCAGGCGGTCCGGAGCCGTTTCCATTTGCGTCGACTTCAACTACAGTGTGCTGCCTTGAGGGAGCAGACCAAGACAATTGAGCCCGTTCTCCCCCAGGTCAAGATGAACCTGATCTCCGTCAAGGCGCCGGCCACGGCGCGGGTGGTGTCCAACGATCTGTGCCTCAAGGGCGGGGTTAAGTCCGCCAGCTTTGTCAGGCACCTTGTCGTCGACGTCACCGGCACCCCCCTGGCGGGAAGTTTTCTGGTCGGGCAGTCGTTCGGGGTGATTCCGCCGGGCGAGGACGGGAGGGGAAAGCCCCAGAAGGTGCGTCTCTTTTCCATCGCCTGCCCGAGCTGGGGCGAGGACGGCCAGGGCAACATCGTTTCCACCACCCCCAAGCGCGTCATCGACGAATTCAAACCGCAGAAGCCCGGCGATGACTCCCAGGACCACGCCCTGTTCCTGGGCGTGTGCAGCAACTACCTGTGCGACCAGCGGCCCGGTGCTGAAGTGAAGATCACCGGGCCCAGCGGCAGGCGGTTTCTGCTGCCGCTGGACACCGCCGCCCATGAATACCTTTTCCTGGCGACCGGCACGGGCATCGCCCCCTTTCGAGGCATGGTCCTGGAGCTGCTGGAGAACCCGGCCGGGCCCTGCCGGAGTCCTATCCATTTAATTATGGGGTCTCCCTACACCACCGATCTGCTCTACGACGACCTCTTCCGCCGCCTGGCCCGGGAGCATGGCAACTTTCACTATCACACCGCGATCAGCCGCGAGCCGCGGCCGGGAAGCGACAGGGGGATCTACGTCCATCAGCTCATCGAAGAGCTGATCGAGGATTTCAGGCCGCTCCTGGAAAGCCCGCGCACGCTGATCTACATCTGCGGGCTCCTGGGGATGCAGTTCGGCGTCTACCAGGTGCTCGCGACGCACGGGTTGGGCGAGGGGTATCTGAAGACGGCCGAGCCCCTGGAGGGGACCGACCCCGGCGACTGGACGATTGACCAGATAAAGCGCCACGTCCGGCCGACCGCACGGTGCATGCTCGAGGTGTACTAGGAAGGCTGTCGGCTGTCGGCGGGAGAAAGAGGCGGGCGCAATCTCTTGCCGATAGCTGAAGGCCGATAGCGAAAGCCAACAAAGAGCGGCCGCTTTATCGGACGTCTGCGGCCGCCGGCGCAATTTCCAAGACATCGATCTGAAGCGACCGACTGCGCTCAGTCCACCACGTTCAGATGCGTGGCGGCTCGATGATCCGATTCCTCCGCCGTACACCAACAGACGAGGCCGCGTCATGATTGAGCGACTGAGACCGCCGTTGCGGACGCCTGAGAGGAACCTGGGCCTGCCGAGCGCAGGGGATGGTTGGCTGCGGGCACCGACCGCAGTGATGGTGGTGATCGCGTTGGGGATGTTTCTGGTTCCCGCCGGGCCCGCGGCGGGCGCGCTGCTGACGTCAGGCAGCCCCGACATCGGTCTGCCTGATGCCGATTCCACGTTGGGGCCGTGGCCGGTCGACTGGCCAGCGCCGCGCATCGCGGCGCCGGCGGCCGACTCGTCGTCGCCGCTGACCTCTGCTGCCCAGATCATCGACCGGCTCAAGGGCCGCGTCCGACGACTGCGACAGGCCGCTGACGAAATCGACCGACATTTGCACACGATTCGAGCGGCGCTTGAGATTCTCCGGGTGAGCCAGCTTTCCCGTGCCCTGCCGGACGCCACGGGGTCCTCGGGCTGGTTTCAGGTGACCCTCGAGGTCCCGACCGCGGGGGACCTCGTCTCCGGTGGTGACCTGGACTCCCCGGTCTCCGGCGCGGCTGGGGCGCTGGAGGGTGCCGCCACGCTCGGGGCGCCCACGGCCACGGCGCGCTCTGCACTGCTCGTACGGATCATCATCGAGTCAGCGGCGGTCTTCTTTCTGGTGGCCGTCCTTTTCATTCCGCTGGGCTGTTCTCTTGCCGCCGCCGGCCTCGGTGGGCGTCAGCGCGATCCGGCGGGCGGCACGATGGTGGGCTGACCGGCGCCGGCTTGGTCAGTCGCTGTCGGCTTCCTGCCTCTTCAACAGCAGCCAGACAACCAGGCCAACGATGAGCATGCCCATGGTTGCCAGAACTATGTAGAGCATGTTGTGCGCGCCCTGACGTGCGATCGAGACGCATGGTCGTCGCCCGCTCTCTGTCATGCAAGTCGTCCCGAACTCCGAACCGCTTTGCCTTCCTCTGGGTGGCTGGGGCTGAGTCCCGATCGCATCGGGACAAAGGCCCGGTCTTCTGGGTAGGCGAATCAACGTCGGAGGATCGTTTGGCGTCCTGGCGCACACGTTGGCGTTCTGGCGCACAGGTTGGCGTCCTGGCACACAGGCTGGCGTCCAGCGCCGCGGAGAAGAGAGGAGGGTTCGGGGTTCGGAGGCCGCTACAGAGCGATCGAAACAGCTCTCGAGTCCGATCGCTGCGGTTATCGGGGTAGCGGGCGGATCCCATCCGGGTCAGGTGGGTTTCTTTCCCAGTAGCGGTTCTCTTGGGCGAAGGACTCATGAAGCGGCTTGCGGCCGCGGTCGATCGGATGGGAAGCGTCCCCAGTCGGCGCCAGGCAAGGAGGATCCTGATGGCCCGGCTTTCAAAGCCGTCTCCCGATATGTCGACTGAACCGCTCCCAAGCGCGCCGTTGCCCGGTCACGGCAGCGGCCAGCACCACCTCAGCGGCCAAGCTGGGCAGAGCTCGCCGGCGGCTGGTGGTCCGTTGTACCCGTCGCAGATCCCAGGATCGCCGCAGACGACCGCAGCGGGTGGCGGTGGGACGGGCGCGGGTGGCCCCGCCCACGCCCACCACGCCCCCCACGCCCCCCACCCACCTGGTCATCAAATGGCACATGTGGGAAACGAACTGGGGGTTGCTCAGGGGGACGATCAGGTTGAGTTCCTGTCGGAGGAGGAGTTTCGCAAGGAGTTCCTCAGGGAGAATCACCTTTTTCCCCTCCTGGTACTGGGGATTTGCGGTGGGTTGGCGTTCGTGATCGCAGCAGCTGGAGGGCTGGCTGAAGGCGGCGTGGCGGGGGCGATCGGAGCCGGGATCGTCATTGTCGCCCTGTTCGGCGTCTGCGCCCTCACGGGCTCGCTGGCGGCCTGGGCGGTCGGCAAGCTCTTTGCCGAGGATTTTGGGTCCTTCCCCACGCTTCTGCTGCGGATCGCGGCGGTCACGGCGGGGGAGTTCCTCATCTTCATGGGTCTTGCCGCGTTGATGGGGCCGATTCCCACGATATTGCTCGGCCTGCCCGTTCTGTTGGTGCTGGTGATCTGGCTCGTTGGGATGAGCCTTCTACAAGCATTCGTCTTCTCGGTCATCTTGAAAATGGTCGAGTTCATGCTGATCAGCTTCGTCGTGCTCGGGATCGCAAGCTCGTAAGTCGAGTTTGCGGCGGGCCGCGAGCACCTCGCAAAAGTCCGATAACCCAGATCGCCTGATTGGCGGGCGGCGTCTCAACCAGGTTTCGCCGTCAGCCGATGGGAGTGGCGCGCGCCAAATCGAGCCGGCGCCTGATCCTGCGCCCACGCACCGGAGAGATCCATGAACGCCGGAAAGGCCTTCACCAAGACCCTGTTGCCTGCCGCCGCCGTGGTGCTCATGGGTTGTCAGGGAGCGCCGGATAGGACTCGCCCCTTCACCGCGTCGGCGCTCCCTGTCGTCGCCCTGGGCGCAGACGCGGACCGTCTCAGCGTGCTGAGCTTCAACATGCAGCACCGCGACAAGCCTGCCCAACTCGCCGTGATGGCGGAGCGTCTCCGGTCGGATCTGGCCGACATGCCCGACTTCATCCTCTGTCAGGAAGTGCTCTTTCAGCGGTCGCGGCACAAGGGCCACGACAACACCGCCACCGTCCTTGCCGAGGAGCTGGGCTACTACTGCCACGGAACCAAGCGAAGGAGCGATCGAGAGGGCGTGGCCATCATCAGTCGGCACCCCTTTGTCCACTATTCGCAGCGGGACCTGAAGGCTCGAACCAGCGGACTGCTTCTTGGCTTCCGTCGTGTGAGCATCATGGGCGAGTTCCTCGTCCCCGGAATGGGGCGGGTGCGGGTGGTCAACGTCCACCTGGCCCATTGGCCCTTCGAGCACCACATCCGTTACCAGCAGCTGAAGGAGACGCTTCAGTGGATCGCCGACCGCGACCGCGAGGCGCCCGCCGACGTCATCGTGCTCGGTGGCGACTTTAATATCCAGCCCGGGTGGAGCGAGATGGGCCTTCTCACCGATTCTCCGGGTCCCGGCGAGCTTCGCTATCTGGATCTGAACTCGTCGGATCCGACGAGGGGCCGCCCCGGAGCCCCCCGCGTCCGCGTCGACTACATCTTTGTGGCCGCCCCCGACCGTGATCTGCGGATGCTGGGTGAAAGACTCCTTTACAAAGATGGCCTGCTCACCGGCGACGGTGGCAACCGCCGCTTCTGGCTCTCCGATCACGTGCCGCTGCTGCACGAGTATGCCATCGGCTCGCGGCGGATCGCGGCCACGAGCGTGCAGTAGCGGCCGCAGCGCACGCGAACACGAACACGAACACGCCAACAAAAAAGCCCGCCGCCACTGGGCGGGTCGGGCGTGGGGTTCGTAGATGAGATTTCAGTCTTCAGGCTGCGCAGGAGTGGATGTGGCGTTCCTCGAAGCGGATCGTCGAGCCGATCTTGAGATCCGTGATCTGATCTGTGGCGTTCTGCGCAAAGTCGGTCACCTCACCCGCCCACGGCTCACCGGGCGTGTACTTTGTGACCTTGACTGTGATTCGGACGCCCTGGTGCTCGAGGTTGACTCGGCAGCCTTCCGAGACCTCGTTGATGCCGCCTCGGAACTCGATGTTCGCGTCATCGCTGCGATCGTCGAAGTTGATTTCCATCGTGTTCATTGATAGGTCTCCTGTCTGGGAAAGGCGGTCGCGGAATCGCGCCCGCTATCGGACCTTCAATCGATCAGACGCGGGCGGCTCTTGAGTCGGTTTGTATGGATTAGAGGGGAAATCCGCCAACCGGGGTCTCGCCGCCTGGCCCCGAGCGTTGCCCGCCCACAGCCAGTACGTGGTCGCCGGCACGTCGCGAAACACGAACCCGCCGTCGAAGTCCGTGATCGTCAGCAGGGCCTGCGGGTGGCGCTGCGGGTTCACCCAGTCCACGGGGGGGTCGCGCTCGTTAGTTGATGAGGACCACCGTGGCCAGGGCCGACGGGCGACCGCGGCCATCGACGACTGCTCCCCGCACGTCGAAGCGCGGCCGGCCTTCGACACCGTCAGGCGCCGGTTGGCGGATCGCGCCGTCCCGGGCTCTGTCCGGCTGCGGTGGCGGCTGGGAGGTCGGGCAGAACCCGACCAGCCCGGCGCCCAACAGCACCGCCAGTGGAGGGCACGTGGTCATGAGAGGCGCTCTTGCATCCAAAGTTTGCGGACATCGTCGCATCGTCCGCTGTCTCTGGGGATTGTAGTCTCACGCGCACGTACCGGCGGAGGACGACGGGGCCGGGGATGAGCACCCAGAGGATCGCTGCGTAGAAGAAGGTGTTTAAACCTCCGTCGGTGACCGGTCAGTGCTGACTGACGGCCGCTTTTTGGCGTGATTCAGCCGCCCACGGTTACCAACACGATATACTCAAAGTAGCGGCCGAATGGGCCATGTGTCTGGAA
>JADFKZ010000198.1 GCA_022564665.1 Planctomycetota bacterium
AGACACCAAGCAGCTCAGCTGGCTGCTTTGTCGCATGCTCAACCGGATCGAACCGCCGTGTACGGACCCGTACGCACGGTGGTGTGGGAGGGGTAGGGCCGCGAGGCCCTCCCCTATCCCGCTTGGTAGGCGGACCAACCGTGGCGTCGTCCCGATGCGATCGGGACTGCGTCACAGCCACCTGGAAGAGGGCGAAGGTTCAACACGGAGGGCCACAGAGAAAAGAGGACGGTTCAGGGTTCAGCAGGTCGTCCCGAACCCCTGTGCCTCCTGCTGGCGCAGTGCCGACTGGGCCGACCGCCCTTCTCTTGCGGAGAGCCCACATCGTTCTTTTTCGTTTTGCCCAACGCGTCCGGCTGTGTACTATCGGGAGGAGTTGTTTGGGGATCTGAAGGGGAGAAGTCAAGTGCTTGTTCGATTCCTGGTAGCGCTGTCGGCGCTCTCAGTCGGCGCCGGCCTGCCCGGCCAATCCGCCACCGAGCCCGAGGCCGGCTCGGCGAGCTACCGCACCCACGCCCAGCTCTCTGGGGAAATTGTCAGGCTGGTCTCGGAGTACGCGGGGTTCTGCTCGGCGGAGTCGATCGCCACCAGTCGCGAGGGGCGTTCGCTGTGGGCGTTGCGTCTGGCATTGGAAGGCGAGGTCGATCCGGACCGGCGATCGGCCCTGCTGCTCGCCGCCAATATCGACGGCGATCATCTGATCGGATCCGAGGTGGCGCTTCAGGTCGCGGCGAGTCTCCTGACCATGGCCCGCCAGGCCGACGACGCCGCGGTCAGGTTCCTGACCGAGCACACGCTCTATATCGTCCCGCGCGTCAACCCCGACGCCGCCGAGCGCTTCTTTTCCGAAGTAAAGATGAACCGGCGCCGCACCATGCGGCCCGACGACGCCGATCGCGACGGCGAGATCGACGAGGATCCGCCCGACGACCTCAACGGTGACGGT
The DNA here is from genome assembly GCA_022564665.1 of Planctomycetota bacterium. Taxonomy (GTDB): domain Bacteria; phylum Planctomycetota; class Phycisphaerae; order Phycisphaerales; family SM1A02; genus JADFKZ01. The sequence continues at coordinate 947 of JADFKZ010000198.1, forward strand.
CTGATCACCATGATGCGTGTCTTGGACCTCGAGAAGGCGGACATGATGCCGGATCCCGCCGACGAGCGGCTCGACGTCAAGCCTGATCGCGACAAGGGCGAGCGGGCCCGGTACACGCTCTACGTCGAAGGCACCGACGACGACGGTGACGGCGAGTACAACGAGGACGACGTCGGCGGCGTCGACCTGAACATGAACTTCATGCACGGCTACCAGGAGCACGCCGACGGGGCCGGGCCCCACCAGGTATCGGAGCCGGAGTCGCTGGGCCTGCTCCAATACGTTCTGGCCCATCAGAACATCGCCGTCGTGCTGACCTACGGGCGCCACGACAACCTATCCGAGCCTCCCAGCGAAAAGGGCACCTACCCCTCCGGCGCCCCAAAGACGATCGACGCCAAGGACGCGGGCCTCTACAAGCAGATCAGCGAGCGGTTCCAGGAGATCACCGGCCTGAAGAAGGTCCCAAACGTCCCGGACGAGGGCGCGTTCTTCGCGTGGGCCTACGCCCAGTTCGGTGTTCCCTCCTTTACGACGCCGCTGTGGCACCGGCCCGAGCCCGCCAAGGAAGAGGAAGAGGATCCGGATCAACCTGACGCCGAGAAGAATGAGGACCAGGCCGTCGAGACAGAGGGCGACGAGGATGCCGGCGGCACCCCCTCCGGGGTCGGCGACATCACCCAGGAGACGATCGATGAGCTGCGCGCCGCGGCTGAGGATGCAGGCTTTGAGGTCTCCGACGAGATGATCGCGCAGATCACCCCGGCCCAGGTCGAGCAGTTCGCCAAGCAGATGAACATCACCGTCCGACGGGTCAAGGCCGCGGCCAAGGAAGACCCCAAGGCCAAGAACGCCGAGGACGCCGCCTGGCTGAAGTACTCCGACGAGCAGCGCGCCGGCACCGGGTTCGTCGACTGGCAGACCTTTGACCACCCCCAGCTCGGTGCCGTTGAGATCGGCGGCTGGGCGCCCTACTTTAAGACCAACCCGCCGCCCCAGGAGATTGCCGTGATCGCCGAAAAGCAGGTCGAGTTCATCCTCGATCTGGCCGGTCGCTTTCCGACGGTCACGCTCTCGAAACCCAAAATCACCCGCCTCGCCGAAGGCCTCTACGAGGTCAAGGCCGCCCTCGTCAACGATGGGTACCTGCCCACCGGCACCGCCATGGCGATCCGAAACCGGCGGGCACGGCCCTATGTCGTGCGTCTGAGCACCCCCAACCCCGACATTCTCACCGGCCGGCGGGTGAACAAGACCTGGTCGATCCCGGGCTCCGGTGGCCGCGAGCCCTACCGCTGGATCATCCGCGCCGCCGACGACTCCAAGCTCACGATCACCGTCTTCAGCGAGAAGTTCGGCGAGTTTAAGACGATCGTCACCCTCCAAGAGCAGGAGCAAGAGCAGACCCCGGAAGCCGGAGGTGCCTCGTGAATCCGACCAACGTCGCGGTCATCAGCCTGGCCTTGCTGCTCACCGCCGCGCCGGTGTCGCGGGCGCGGGCCCAGTATCCCTATCCGAGCAAGGTCGATCTGCGATTCGATCACTGGTACGACTACCAGGAGATGACCAAGGCGCTGCATGATCTCGTGGCGGCGTACCCGGAGCTTCTGTCCATCCAGTCGCTGGGCCAGAGCGTGGCCGGCCGGGAGATGTGGCTGGTCACCATCAACAACCCCGGGACCGGGCCCGACACCGAAAAGACGGCGATGTTCATCGACGGCAACATCCACGGCAACGAGATCCAGGCCGCCGAGGCCGTGCTCTATTCGATCTGGTATCTGACCAAGAGCTACGGCAAGATCCAGCGGCTGACGAAGCTCGTCGATGAGCGGGCCTTCTACATGCTGCCCATGGAGAACCCCGACGGGCGCGAGGTGTGGTTCCACCAACCCGCCACCCCCCACTACCTTCGCGGCGGCGTCAAGCCGACGGACAACGACTACGACGGGGAGTACGACGAGGACCCGCCCGACGATCTCGACGGCGACGGCCACATCACCGGGATGTGGAAGGCCGACCCGCTGGGTCGTTACCAACGCGATCCGGATGATGATCGGTTCTTCAAGCGTGTCGAGTCCGACAAGCCGCCGGGTGGCTGGACCTTCATCGGGCAGGAGGGTCTGGACAACGACGGTGACGGGCAGATCAACGAGGACGGTCCCGGCGGCTACGACCCCAACCGCAACTGGCCCAGCGACTGGCAGCCCAACCACATCCAGTTCGGTGCGGGCGACTACCCCTTCAGCCTTCCCGAGACCCGTGCGATCGGCCAGTTCCTCCTGGCCCATCCCAACGTCGCCGCCTACCAGAGCTACCACAACGCCGGCGGCATGATCCTCAGGGGCCCCGCCGCTGAGTACCTCAAGTACCCGCGCTCCGACGAGCGGGTCTTTCAGGAGCTGCAGGACGAGGGAGCGAAGATCCTTCCCTTTTACCGGCCGATGATCACCCATAAAGACCTCTACACGGTCCATGGTGGCGAGAAGGGCTGGGCCTACGAGGGTCTCGGTGTCATCGGGTTCACCAACGAGCTGTGGACGAACAAGCGGATGTACATGAAGGAGGAGGGACCTTCATCTGAGGAATTGAAGAAGTTCCGCGATCTGCTGCAGTTCGAGGACGTCTTCGTTCCATACCACGAGTTCGATCACCCGACCCTGGGGCCGATCCTGATCGGCGGTAACAAGAAGTACTCCAGCCGGGTGACGCCGCCGTGGATGCTCGAGGAGGGCAGCCACCGCAACTTCGCCTTCACGATGTTTCACGCGGACCAGATGCCGCAGGTGGCCTGGGGCGTCGTCGAGGTCAAGTCGCTG
>JADFKZ010000006.1 GCA_022564665.1 Planctomycetota bacterium
GCGAAGCCGCGCCGTCCGCGAGCCCAAGCGTCACCGTGTTACCGGAACACCTGGCTCCCGCGCTGGGGACAGGCGGCAAGGGCACGCTTGATTCGGCGGTCCAGCCGAGGGCGGACACGCCAGCGGGGATCGAGTCGAGCTCCCTGTGGGCGCGCGTGGAGCCTGGCGTGGGCACGCTCTTTGAGTGGGTGAACTACCCGATCCGTTTTCTTCCGCAGTCGGGTCGGCCGGTCATCAGCTGGCTGGCGCTCTCCCTTCTTTTCTGGGCGCCGATCGTCTGGCTGATCGCGTTGCTGGTCGTGGGAAGGTGAGGAGGGCTGTCGGCTGTCGGCTGTCAGCTATCAGCTGTCGGCCGGAGCGGAGGACCCAACAGAGAGCAGCAGGTTCGTCCCGGCCCCAGCCGCGCCAGGCAGGACGCCAAGCGGCGTGGGGAACATGGACGCCGAGCAGCTGACAGAAAAAGAGGCTGTCGGCCATCAGCCCCATCGGAGGGGGATTCACTTTTTTCGATACTTCCGTGCCTGCTCCTCGGCATGATACGAGCTTCGAACCAGCGGGCCGGACTCGACGACCTCGAATCCCCGCTCGAGCCCTTCTCGCCGGAAGCGATCGAACTGCTCGGGCCTGACCCATCGGTCCACAGGAAGATGGTTGCGGCTGGGCTGGAGGTACTGGCCGATGGTGAGAATGTCGGCTCGGCTGATCGCTCGTATGTCGTCCATGAGCCCAAGGACCTCTTCATCGTGCTCACCGATACCGACCATGAGGCCCGTCTTGGTCACGAGCCCCTGCTCCTTGATCCACTTCAGCACACTCAGAGATCTTTCGTACCGAGCCTGTGGGCGGACGGCGGGGTGCATCCGCCGAACGGTTTCCATGTTGTGGGCAAGGATGTCCGGGCCCGACTCGATAACGAGCTGAAGGGCGCTTGGGTCACCCCTGAAATCTCCGACGAGCGCTTCCACGGAGGTGCGGGGGCTCGCCACACGGACGCGTCGGATCGTCTCGGCCCAGTGAGCGGCCCCGCCGTCGGGCAGATCGTCGCGATCAACGCAGGTGATGACGATGTGTGTGAGGTCTAGCTGTGCCACCGATTCCGCGACCCGGCGGGGCTCGTCGGGATCGGGAGGCTGGGGTCGGCCAGTCCGGACGTTACAAAAGCCGCAGGAGCGGGTGCAGACATCACCGAGGATCATGATGGTGAGGGTACCCCGCGCCCAACAGTCCCCGATGTTGGGACAGGTTGCCTCCTGACAGACCGTGTGAAGGCCCTGCTTGGCAATGAGCCCCCTGAGCCGCTCGTACTCGGCCCCGGCAGGGGCCTTGGCTCGGATCCAGGCTGGTTTGCGAGGGATTGCCAGCTGGCGTGCATCTGTTTGGGTGTTGTTCAGTATCATGCCGCTGAGGCTCACCCGGGGCCGACCGAGGTGGCGGGCTGTGTCGCCACCGAGAGGGCGTGGATGGCGGGCTGTGGTCAGGCTGATCGTCCGCTGGGAAGGGCGGCCGGGATCGTGGCGACCAGGTGAGTCGGAGTTGGGAATGCGGGTCATGGCAGCGGGACTCTAGCCCGGATTATTCATGAACGTCGTCGCGAGGGCGCAGTAGATGGTCATGAATAGTCCGGGCCAGGCTCATCCCCTTGGATCGGCCTCCCGCCGGGGCGGGACCAGCCGATTCGTGGTCCCATCGGCACGTCCGAGAACATTCGCTTCCTTGTCTGCCTATCTAACGAAGGCGGCGAGCCGATAAGGGGCAAACGCTTGGTCACCGGGATCCCTGCGCGTCATGCGAACCGACGCAGGCGTAATCCCCCCGCGCCGTTTGTTCATGGGACGCTGAGGCGATGGAAGCACAATCGGTCAAGAATTCCGCGAACTCGGGACCGCAGCGGCGGCCTGGGGCGGGGTGCGGAAACCTGCCTGTCGCAGGGCGCATCTGGTCACTCACGTGTAGTTGCTGGCTTCTGGCCACGATGGGGGCGATGCCCGGCTGCGAGGTTGATTCCTTCTTCGACCCCTCCAGGACCGGCCGCTTCGAGCACATGCCCACGACGATCCCGATTCTGGAGCGGATCGATGTGATCGAGCAGGCTGAGGAGCCCTGGGCGCGGGCGACCGCGGTCACCCGCGACGACCTGCTGCCCAGCGATCTGACCTACCGGCTTGCACCGGGTGATGTCATCACCGTGGAGATATTCGAACTGCTCGAGCAGGGTGTGGTGTGGCAGTCGATCCGGCGTATCGACGCCGGCGGGTTCTTCCGCCTGCCGGCCCCGCTGGGTGATGTCCGCGCCGTCGGGCTCACCGTCCAGGAGTTCCAGGACGACGTGACACGGCTGGTGGATGAGCTGGTGATCAAGGACCCGATGGTAAACGTTCAGATCGAGGAGGGGGGCGCATTCCGATACACCATCTACGGCGCATCGGCGGGAGTCGGTCTCTACACGCTGATGCGGCCGGACATGGGCCTGCTCGAGGCCTTGGCCCAGGCGGGTGGCGTGCCCGCGGGGACAAAAAGAATCTACGTGATCCGCCAAAAGGCCTTGAGCCGCGATGTGATCTTTGAACCCTCTCCCCGGAGGCCGGCGCCCGCCGAGGATCGCCCCCGGGAGCCGCCTGACATAGAGAAACTGATCCGAGAGCTCGAGGAGCAGGAAGCGCGTGACGTCCATCCAGGGCTGCTGCGTCAGGAGGGCGAGCCTGTCATCGATATAGACGAGTTGGAGCCCTTGCAGCAGCCGCCAATGCCCGAGCTGGTGACTGCCCCGCCCACGCTGGGGCCCTCCCCCCAGCCCCGACAGGAGACAGACGCCGTGCGGCAGTCCGGTGATGTCTTCATCTACGACGAGCAACTGGAGAAATGGGTCCGCGTGCCTGCCGAGGAACCTGCGGGCCGGGTGCCGCAAGTTGAGAGGGCACCGACTGAGGAGGAGGAGCTTATCGTTGAGCGGATCATCGAGGTTCCCTATGACAAGCTCAGGGAGGGTGACAGCACCTACAACATCATTATCCGGCCCGGAGACCGGATTTACGTTCCCGAAGCTGAGGTTGGCGTCGTGTACATCGACGGGGAGATCGCCCGACCCGGCGTCTATTCGCTGCCCGTCGCGGGCCGTCTGACGCTCAGCCGTCTGATCGCCGCGGCGGGAGGGGCGGGTCCGCTGGCCATTCCCGAGCGCGTCGACCTCACCCGCATCGTGGGAGAAGGCCGCGAGGCCACGCTGCGGCTCAATCTGGCGGCCATCCGGCGCAAGACCGAGCCCGACCTCTACCTGAGGCCCGACGACCACATCATCATTGGCACCAGCTGGATCGCCACCCCGCTCGCGGTCGTCCGAAACGGGTTGCGGGCCACCTACGGCTTCGGATTCCTCCTCGACCGGAACTTCGGCAACGACGTCTTCGGCCCGCCCCCGGTCAGGTTTATCCAACAACAATAGGGCCCGGCTCCCCCCGGCTCCCGGCCCAACCCCCACCCGGCCCCCTCCACAAGGGCCATCGGGGCGAACCCAATGGGTGCCAGCACCCGTATCAAGGGACATCACAAGCCCGGATAATCCATGAACTTCGTCGCGAGGGCGCAGTAGATGGTCATGAATAATCCGGGCTAGCCCCGGTAGGTACCGGCACCGGGTCGGTGTGGCCAGCGGGCCTGGAATGGCCGGGGAAGAAAGGGCGCGACCGGATGCCGCTACCCAGGCCGACCATCGGTGCCGATCGGAGGGGCCCTTGACCAGCATTGCTGGCGGATCTCCGGTCGCTTTCCCGCCCACGGCGATCCAGGGGCAGTTGCGGGGGCTGCTTCTCGGAGGGGCGATTCTGACGGCCGTTTTCGTCTGGGTGTTCTGGCATTTCCTTGCCTCGCAGGTTCGCATCGGGATCACGCAGCAGGCGGACTGGGGCCACACGCTGATCATCCCCCTGGTTGCCGGCTATTTCGTCTACCTCAACCGGCACCGCCTGCTTGAAACGGGGTTCCGCACCTCGTGGGTCGGGCTGATCCCGGTTGTGCTTGGTGTGGGCTGGTACACCTTCTGCTGGCTCGGGCCGCCGACGGTGCGCCACCACAACCTGCAAGGTGCCGGGTTGTCGCTGACCCTCTTTGGGATCGCGTTGCTCTTTACCGGCTTCAGAGCAATGACGCTGCTGTGGTTTCCCCTGGTCTACCTGTGTCTGTTCAGCCAGACGATCTCTCAGCGGTTGATGGAGGTCGTCACGTTCAAACTGCAGGACATCACCGCCCGGGGATCGCATATCTGCCTGAACCTCATCGGGATCGATACCGATCGGTCCGGCAATGTCCTGTATGTCTGGGATTGGAATGAAGGGGTCTCCAAGCCGCTGAACATCGCCGAGGCGTGCTCGGGCATGCGAATGCTCATGGCCTTTCTCGCCCTGGGTATCGCGATGGCATACACGGGGTTCAAGCACTATTGGCAACGGGTGGTGCTGGTCCTCATGGGCATCCCGGTCGCCATTTTCGTCAACATTCTCCGCGTGGCCACCCTGGCCATTCTTAGCATATTCGACACGAACTTCGTCGCCGGCGACTTTCACACCTTCATCGGCCTGATCTGGCTCGTCCCGGCGTTCCTTATGTTCCTGGGGGTGATGTGGATCCTGCGGCACATGGTCATTGAGCAGCCCGAGGCGCCGGCCGCCGGACCCGCCGGGGAAAGGCCTCCATCCTCATGATGTACGACCGTCAGGCCCCAGCCGCTCTCGCTGTCACCAGCCTCACCCTGCTGGCGTGCGGCATCGGCTTCCGCTTTGCGGTGCATGCCGCTGACTTGTATCTGCGCAAGGAGGCCGTTGAGTTGCGGATCCAGTTGTCCAACATCCCCAAGCGTCTCGGTCAATGGACCGCCAGTGGGCCCGACGGCAAGCTGACGGCCGAGGTTGAGGAGGTGCTCGGGACCGCTCAGTACCTCGACCGCTGGTATGTCAACCAGTCCCGGTGCGCCGGGAGTCGCGGCAAAGCCCTGAACGTCCACATCACCTATTACACCGGCCTGATCGACACGGTGCCCCACATACCGGACAGGTGTCTCGTGGCCTCCGGCGCAATAAAGGCCACCCTGCCCCTCAATATCGACCTCATCGTCGATCGCAGCGACTGGATAAGTTCAGATCTCCTGAACCGCAGAACCGGCGACCCGTATCCGGTGTATACATTCACGCAGAGCATCACCGGCCGACCGGTCACGGTGCACATGCCGATTGGGAACTTCAGGCTCCGCATCACGGAGTTTCGGTACAAGGGTCGCCCGAATGAACGGCTCTATGCCGGGTACTTCTTTATCGCCAACGGCTATACCACCCCGCGGCCGGAGAGAGTCCGGTGGTTCGCATTCGATCTGACGACGAAATACGCCTATTTCACAAAGATTCAATTCACCATGCGCGCGTCGGAGAGCGTCGATCGATCGGAGTACGTCGAGTTGGTTTCAGATCTTTTGGATGATCTTCTGCCCGAGCTGATGCGCTGCTTGCCGGACTGGGCGGAGGTCGAGTCCCGGTCCCAATCGCGGTCCGCAGAACGGGCCTCTTAGCCGACACCAAGAGGGGACAGATATGGCAGCCCGTGTCAATACCAGGTTTGTGCTCATACTGAGCTTCTCGATCTTTTCGATCGTTGGTCTCGTCGGTGGACTGTGGGTCCTGAAGATCCGCGGCGATGCAACCCGCAACATCAGGGCCGGTGATCAGCTCATGGCCCAGGGTGACTACTCGCTGGCGGTGCAGATGTATGGCCGGGCGGTGAACAAGGAGCCGGGGAGCCTGGATCACCTCCGCAAGATGGAAAAGGCGATCCTGCGCGTTCGGCCCAGTACACAGGGCGACGTGGAGGAGTTGTACGCCAGGCGAGTCGGGGTGCTTCGCCACAGGGTCCGCTACCGAGGGCAGGATGCCGAGGTGCATTTGAGCCTCCTTCGGGAGCTTCACCGGGCCGCCCGGTTTGTCAATCGGGCCGTTCTCTGGCAGGAGCTGGCCAATGTCGCTGAGGAAATGTGGGAGCAGGTGCCGGCGAGCGATCCCAAACGCATCCATGCCAGGTTGTACCGGGGGATGGCCAACAGCCACATGATGACGCCGCGCTCCGAGACCGATACGGGGATTCGCGAGCTCAGCTCGGATCTGGAGAGCTTTGTCGACAGCGTTCCCCGCGATGATCTGGGCTGGGCGGCGCTGGCCTGGAGCCAGTTGTCGATCGCACTGCACCTGGAGCTCGACGGGCAGACCAGCCAGGCCCTGACGTGGTTCAGCCGGCTTGAGGAAACGCTAGATCGAGCTGAAGCTCCTGACGCAGCTCCCGACGGACCGGAAATCGCCAGGATCACCGCCGGATACTTTGCGACCAGGTATCTGGCCGATCCGGAGTCGGTCGACCCCGATGAGATGAGGGCTGCGATCGACAGGATGGTCCAGCTTGTTCCGCGCTCGACAGAGCCCCAGCTCCTTCCCCAAGTCGTGGAGATTCTGCGCCAGGTCAATGACGCGCAGGGGGCGTCCAGGGCGATCCAGCTGCTGGAGCAGTTTCTCGAGGAAAATCCCGAGTCGCACTACCACCGGATGCTGCTGGCCGAGCTGTACTTTCGCAACGACGACCTCGAGGCAGCGCACGGGGCGTCGGAGGAGATCGTCGCGGCCCGGCCCGTGCCGGTCAGCCTGCTCTCGCGGATTCAGCACCGGCTGAGGATTCGGGCGGCAAGCCTCATCGTCGACATCCAATACCAGCGCTGGGAGCGGGCCGAAGACGCCGAGAAAAAAGCGCAGCGTCGGGCCATCGAGGACGCCCGTACCGCTTGGCGTCACTGATGGTCGACCCGGAAAGGGAGCCGTTATGGTTGCGAGCCGAGGGCAAGCTCGCATACATCAAACGGGATTACCGAACCGCCGCCGCCCGATTCGAGCAGATCGTCAAGTTGCAGGGGACCGGCGATTTCGAGACCTTGTGGTACGGGTCATCGGCACTCGAGGAGTTGGGTGAGCTGGGGCTTGCGTTGGAGCGGCTTGATGCAGCCATCAAGCAACGACCCCGCCAGGTCCCACTACTGGTGGCGAAGATCCGCCTTCAGGCCAAGATGGGCCGCTTCGCCGATGCCCAGGAGACCCTCGACAGGGCCAAAGCCATTGCTCCCGACCACGAGAGCCTCGGTGAGCTCACGAGCTTGATCCAGCTCAGAATACCGGGATCGGGCCCGGAGCCGGCAGACCCCCTTACCAGAGCAAGGGCGGCCGCCCAGGAGGCCTTCGATGAAGGTGACGTGGAAACGGCCCGGGCCACGCTCCTGAGCCAGTTGAAGGAACGGCCGGATCACGTCGGGTTGCTCATTCAGCTCATGGCCGTCGAGCTGCGCGACGGCCGATTGGAGCAGGCACGCGCCTACGTCGACCGGGCGGTGGCGTCGAATCCGGAGAACTGGATTCTTCGGAGGTACCAGGTGCGGTTGCAGCAGGATGACCGGACCGAGGTGATGAAGCAGTACCTGGCAGACCGCTATGACGACGAGGTCGATCGCACGGTGTTCACGGCGATTCAGCTCAGCCGGATGGCCGGGCCGCATGTCGAAGCTGCCGAACGCGAGCGAGCGGCGGGCAATGAGCAGGCAGCGTTGGACGCCGAAGCGCGGGCGGCTCGCTTCCGAGAGGAAGCGGAAGGGTTCATGGTCGAGGCGAAGCAGCTGGCCCCCGATCACCCGAGCCTTCTGGAATATTTGTTCTCCGAGGCGATCGGTCAGGAAGATTGGGAGGCGACCTCGCAGCTGGTCCAGCGCGCCAGCGCCGTCAACGCAGACCAGGCGCACGGCCTGATCTTCAAAGGTCGCGATGAGCTGGTCCGAGCGGAGTTTGAGCAGGCCGTTCAGACGCTTGACGAGGCCACGACTTACGTACGTTATTCGTCCGCTGTCTGGCGGCTGATGGGGGTGGCCCATGAGGAGCTGGGGAACTACAACGAAGCCAAGCGGGCGTACGAGGAGGCGTACCGCTGCAATCCGAACGATTGGATGGCGCTGCGCCGGTATGCGAGATTGTTGGTGCAGATGGACGAGAAGGTCCGCGCCCTGCGCATTCTTCGTACCGCTCGCCAAGCGATTCCAAACGACGAGACGCTTCAGGAGATGTGGCTGCAGCTCGAGGCGGATGCGGGCGACCGGGCGCTGGCAATCCGCGTGCGGCGCCAGATTCTGCGGCGCTCACCGGACTACCGGCGCAACGCGATGCAGCTTGCCGCGATCCTTGGTCGGTTCAAACCCTCCTTCGAGCACGTCAGGGATGACGAGGGGAGGTCCAGGTATGGCGCGATGCAGTGGCAGGCGCTTCCCGAAGTGACGCGTGAGCAACTGCTTCAGGAGGTGCGGTCAGAGTGGATCCAGGAGTCCAACGAGGTTCTTCAGAACCTCGCTGCGGCCCAAGACACCCTGGACGTGGCGTCCCTGCAGGCGCAGATTCTGAGGAGCCGCGGGGAGATCGATGGCGGTGAGCAGGCGCTGCGTGAGTTCTGCGATCGGCATCGGGATACCGACGTCGCTCTCGAAGCGCTGATCTTACTGGGCCAGTACCAGTCGTCGATCGGGCGGCTGAATGAGGGTATTGCGACGATCGAGTCTGCTCGCGCCCTTCAGAGCGGCGACCGGGAGGCGGATCGCGCGCTGGCCGGGCTCCTCGCCGCCAACGGTCGTGTGGAACAAGCACTCCAGCTGTGTGTTCAGATGCTGGAAAGTGGCTCGGACCTGGGAATTCAGCTTCTGGCGGTTGATTGCCATACGAGACTGCAGCAGTTCGATGAAGCTGGCGCGGTTCTGCGAAAGGTGATCGATGCCGAGGGATCGAGCGTCACAACCGCGATGCTCTTGGCGTCCATGGCCTTCGGTCAGGGCGATCGGGCGTACGCCCAGGAGAAGTTCGATGAGGCGGAGCGCAGATACGCCGAAGGCCGAGAGGCACTGGCCCAGGCGCAGCAGATGGAGCCGTCCAATCCGCTGCCCCTTGTTCAGCTGGCGCGAAGCCTGCTCGGCGCGTTCGGTCGGACCCGAGAGCTGTCCGCTCTGGATGAAGGGCTCTTGGCACTGGCGCGCGCCGATGAAGCGCAGGGCAGCGCTGAGTCGATCAGTATGGTCCGGGCCGAGCTGCTGTCCGCCCAGGGAGATCTCCGGGGCGCGGTGGGCGAGCTGAACCGATTGCTCGAGCGTTTTCCGGGCAATGACGCGGCTCGGCGAAGGCTCTTGTTTCTTTATGAGGCAACTCGAGACCTCGATGGTGCGATGGCGGTGGTCGTCGCCGGCATCGAGCGGAATCCTTCGTTGGCCTATTGGCATGAGCAGCTGGGCGACGTGCATGTGCGCCAGCGAGACCTTGAGTCGGCTGCGGCCTCCTTCGCCAAGGCGCAGGAGCTGGAGTCCTCCCTCAACCGCGTCTACAAGCTCGCCCAGGCGTCACTGGCGCTGGAGGAACCGGACTTCGCCGCCATTGTGGAGGCTCTGGAGGCTTATGCCGACTCGCTGGAGAACAGGCCCGGTGTCCGGACCGTCTACGCGCACGCGCTGGGCGGGGTGAAGCGTCGTGATGAGGCGATCGCGCAGTTGCGGATCGCCTACGCCGAGTATCGCCAACGGATCGAAAACAACCCCTCCCGACCCCACTACCGGGGCCGCTGGTTCGGAACGGTTGTGAGTCTCTTTCCGACGGAGAGGGTGCGGGGGATCGAGCCGTTCCTGCGGGAACTAGCCGGCGATGACCTCGATCCATTCGAGCTCGACTGGCTGGCCGGGGTGTGGGCGGGCGAGGGCGCGGAGGGCATGACGCGAGCCATCGAGCTTCAACGCCAGGCAGTCGGGCGCTGTCCCGAGGACGATCAGCCCCTTCGGGCGCAGCTCCTTTTCAAACTCGGCCAGTTCATCCTCGCCACCGGGGATGTCCGGACCGCCGTCGGGACGTTTGAGGAGGTCATTGGGATCAACGCCGACCACGCCACAGCGCTCAACAACGCAGCGTACATTTATGCAGAGCTTCTCGATGAGCCGGCCAAGGCGGTTCCGTACGCTGAACAGGCGGCGGCGGTTACGCCAACCGATCCAAATGTGCTCGACACGCTGGGCTGGGCATACTTCAAGGTCGGGCGCAACGACGAGGCCGAGGATGCCCTCCGGAAGTCGATCACGGCCGAGCCTTCGGCGGAGAACCACCTCCACTTGGCTCACGTCCTGGCCAACGCCGATCGCCTCCAGAGTGCCGAGAACTACCTCCGGAGGGCGGCGGAGTTGGACCCGGATGCTGAGACGAGTGCGAAGATTGATCGGCTGGCCGACGAAATCGCCCCCAGGTTGGGCAACAAAGGGAGCCAGTAGCCTCGTAGGCGGCTGCGGTCGCCGCCGAAGGTCGCACAGGGATTATGAGTAGCGTTCCCCCCAGCCCTGTCCCATTGCCGCAGCCGGCAGGCACCCGGCCGCGGTGGGCCGTCCCTTTCTCCGCTGCGCGGAACATCGATCCATTCCGCATCCTGCGGCGGCATATGGTGCTCATCATCGCATCGGCCTTCCTTGGCGTTTTCCTCGGGGTGGCGGCTTTCTTCCTCTTCAACCAGTTCTTGCCGATCTACAGCGGCGAGGTGCTCTTTGAGATCCGCGCCGCCCTGAGTGAATCAACTGATATTGCCTCCCGCGACATCACGCAGGATGACCTGGTGCTCCGACTTGCAAGAACAGAGGGCACGCTCATGGTCAGTCGCAGAATACTGGAGGCGGCCGTCAAGGAACCGGATATCCAGGCCACAACCTGGTTCAGGAAGGATTTCATCGCCGACGACGGATTTCCGTTGATCGACGAAGCGGTGGATGAGCTTGAGGAGGATGTTACCACGAGGCTGATCAGGGGAAGCAACCTGTTCGGCTTGAGGTGGTCCACGGGGGTGGCGGTCGATGTGCCGAGGGTGTTGAACACGATTGCCCGGAAGTACATCGCCAGCAGAGAGGAGTTTGACAGAGGGAAGTACAATACAAATCTTGAGCTATTCAACTCGGAGCTCAACCAGACCAACCGCGAGCTCGACGACTTAGCCCAGAAGATCGGCTCGTTCATTCGCGAAAAGGGAATTACTTCCCTGGATGACCCGCGCTCCCACCAGCTCTCGCTGGCAATGGCAGAGGTGGTCGAGCGGATCGCGGAGGTAAACGCGGCGCTGAGCTATGGGCAGACCGCGTATCAGCAGATGGCGGCGAAGCTCGATGGAACGGTAGAGCCATCGGACGAGGACCGCCGGCTGGCCATGCAGAATCCGACGATCCAGCCCCAGGAGTTGGCCATGCTCCAGAGCAAGACGTTCCTGCGGCAACTTCGCGGGCAGTACCGTGATCCAGGCCACTGGGGCATCCGGAAGGAACAAGACAAGCTCAACGCGATGGAGATCGAGTATGAGGTGAAGCTCCAGGAGATCATGAGCACCAGTCTTGAGGCACAGCTCAGGGAGATTGGCGATGGGCTCGAGGGCAGTCGTGCTGCCCTGGAGAATCTGGAGCAAGAGTATCAGGCAAACTCCGTGCTGCTGCAAACGCTCGCGGCGGACATGGCCCGTTTCCAGGAGATGGAAGAGCGGCAGGACCACCTCGAGCAGATGCGACAATCCTATATCGAGCTGATCAAGGAGCTGCGACTCATGCGGCTGCGAGAGGACGCCTCGCGGATCGTCTTGGTCCAACGAGCGGAGACGCCGCGCGAGAAGTCCTTTCCTCGGCTGGAGAGCGTGCTCCCGTTGACGATCGTCATCGTAGTCGGCCTGGTCACGGGGCTTATCTTCCTCCGCGAGCTCACCGACCAGCGGGTCAAGACCGCCAGCGATCTGGAGGTCCTCCCCGGCGGCCGGGTGCTGGGGGTGATCCCCGAGCTTCTGGAGGACCCCTGCAAATCGGAGGCGGCGGAACTCGTCGTCCGCAAGTGTCCTACGAGCGTATTGGCGGAATCGTACCGCCAGACGTGTGCGACAATCGACAGATTCAATGGCCCCCAAGGGCACCGGACGATGCTTATTGTCGGTGGTTTGCCGGGATCCGGCACCACGACCATCGCCACCAACCTTGCCGCCGCCGCGGCCGCCTCCGGGCGCAAGGTCGTCGTGGTCGACGCCAATTTCAGACGGCCGAGACTGAGCCAGGCTATGGGTCGCGCGGAAGACGGCCCCGGGCTCGGCGAGGTGCTCGGTGGCTCCGAGAAACTTGACGACGTCATTTGGGAGACGGAGTTCGCCGTCGACGTCATCGGCGCTGGTCGATCGGTCGACCGGGTCTTTGAGCGGTTGAGCAACAGCCGGTTCGACAACGTCATGGCCGACCTCCGCCGCCGATACGACCTGATCCTTGTCGATGCGCCGCCGGCGGTGGTCGCTGGCGATGCAATGGTCCTGGCGACCAAGCTTGATGCGGCGATTCTTGTCATACGGGCGAGCCAGGAACAGCGTGGTCTGGTGGCCCGCCTGGTCAATGAGCTCTCCGAGGCGCACTGTGAGCTTCTGGGAATCATCCTGAACCGTCCCCGCGGCACGGTGGGTGGATATTTCAAGAAGAACTTCGCGGCGATGGCGCACTACGCCTCGGAATCGCCGGCTTGACCGCGGTGCAAGCAGCCCGGCCTCTGCGCCGGGCATGGAGCGGTGAGCAGATTCCGTCAACATCCGACCAACGCGTTGCACTGGTCACCGGCGGGGCCGGCTTTATCGGTTCGCACCTGGTCGAGCATCTCGTTGGGCGCGGCGATCATGTCATTGTGATCGATGATCTGTCGACCGGTCGGCGATGCAACCTTCAGGACGTCGATGAGACGCACATGACCTTCATCGAATCAAGCGTCGCTGAAGGGCTGCGCAGCCTGGAGCCAGGCAACATCGAGGAGATCTATCATTTGGCTGCGGCCGTCGGCGTCCGCCTGGTTATTCGCCGACCGATCGAGACGATCGAGACCAACGTGCTTGAGACATCCGCGGTGCTGGGCTTCGCCTCCAGGGGCCGAATTCCCACCATGATCGCGTCAACCTCGGAAGTGTATGGCAAGACGACCCGAATCCCCTTCGCCGAGGACGACGATGTGGTGTACGGTCCGCCGCAGCAGGCCCGCTGGGCCTACGCGTGCTCAAAGGCGCTCGATGAATATCTCGCCCTGGCTCACCACCAACAGCATGCCCTTCCCGTAGTGGTCGTGCGGTTCTTCAACATCGTCGGACCGCGGCAGGTCGGCGAGTACGGCATGGTGCTTCCTCGGTTTGTCGAGCGAGCGCTCGCGGGCGAGCCACTCGAGGTGCATGGCGACGGGCGGCAGACGCGGTGCTTTTGTGATGTACGCGACGTCGTCAGCGTCCTGCCGCAACTGGTTGGGACGCCGGATCATCGTGCCCGCGTGATGAACTTGGGAGGTGATCAGCTCATCGAGATTCGGGCGCTGGCGGAGCTGGTACGTGGCACGCTTCGAAGCGAGTCGCCCATCGTTTTCGTATCCTACGAACAGGCGTTTGGCGCTGATTTTGACGACCTCCGGTGCCGCCAACCAGACCTCACCCGCATTCGCGAAGCTACGGGATTCGTGCCCCGGACGCCCCTGGTTCAGACGATTCGCGACCTGGCTGTTGCGCTGAGTGGCCGGCCGATGTCGGTGGAGTGAACGATCTGATGTCGCCTACGGTCATTCCGAGACCAGCGAACGACGATCTCGCCCAGGCGCTCGAGCTAGTGAGTGACGCCAGTGAGCCCGCCGCGGCGTCGGCGGTCGACGTCCTGAACAGCTACGCCGTTGTCTTCATGGCAGCTTTCCTCGTCACGCTCCTGTCTACACCGTTGGTCCGCTGGTTGGCTCTTGCCTGTAAGATCACGGACCGTCCCGACAGGATTCGCAAAGCGCATGCGTATCCCGTCCCGTATCTCGGTGGCGTGGCTGTGTACCTCGGGCTCATGGCGGGCGTGGCGATCAGCTACCTGTACTTCGACCGCACGGCCAGTCACTTTCGGCAGATTCCCATGGCGGTCGTCGTTGGTATGGCGGCCATCATGTTCACCGGGTTGGCGGACGACGTGTGGGGGTTGGGCCCTCGGCTGAAGATCGCCGGTCAGCTCGTCGCCGCCGCAGCGCTGGCCATTGAAAACGTTGGGGTGCGGGTGGCTGCGGGGCTTGTCGAGCCCTTTGCGGATTTGCTGGATCCGCTGCTCGGCACGGAACACCTCGTGTATACCGCCCTCCCCACCCCGTGGGGAGACCTCGTCTATTGGATGGGTACCGCCCTGATCGCAATCTTTGTGCTGGGTGGTTGCAACGCAGCGAACCTGCTGGACGGTCTGGACGGCCTGCTCTCGGGTGTTGTGGGCATCGTTGTTGTCGGCCTGCTGGCCATCAGCGTGCTGATGGTCCTGCATCTGCCTCCCGAATCGCCGCTGGGGGAGGAGCCGTTGGCCGGCGCGCGGATCGCACTGTGCCTGGCTCTGCTTGGCGCGGTGCTCGGGTTCCTGCCTCACAACTTCAATCCCGCCAGCATCTTCCTCGGCGATTGTGGGAGCCTGCTGCTGGGCTATCTGTGCGTCGTCATCATCCTCATGTTCGGTGAATATGGTCACACCCACCTCGTGTTTGCCGGGCTCATCATTTTCTCGGTGCCGATCATGGATACGACCCTGGCTATTATCCGGCGGTGGCTGGCAGGCTCGCCATTGTCCGTAGCCGATGATCAGCATATTCACCATCAGCTCAAACGGGCGCTCGGCGGCACCAAGCGCGCGGTCTTTGCCGTCTATGGAGTCAGTCTCGCCTTTGCGATTGTCGGCGTAACCCTCGCAGCACTGGTCATGTGGGCGCAGATTCGCATTCGCATCATCTATGCGATCGCTCTGGTCCTGTTCGGCTTTATCACCATGATCGCCGTCAAGACTGTGCGGCGCCAGCGGCACATCGCGATGGCTCAGGAGAAGGGGACGGTGTCAGCGCCGCCGGTGGTCGAGCCGCCACCGGGAGCGCCCGCTGCCGGCACAACTCCCCCGAGGTCCGAGAGCCTCCGTCGCTAGGCCATCCTGCGCCCGCAGCTTGCCATCGGCGTGTCGTTTGTGGACAATCGGCGGCATGACGGTGTCCGACGGCACGATCGGTGTTCTGTTTGTCTGTATGGGCAATATCTGCCGCAGCCCGCTGGCGGAAGGCCTCTTCCTGGCCAGGGCCGCGCAGAGGGGTGTCGCCCACCGCTTTGAGGTCGACTCCGCGGGGACGGGTGCCTGGCACGTCGGCGAGCAGCCTGACGCACGCGTCAGGGAGGTCGCCGCCCGCCACAACATCATCCTTGCGGGTCGTGCCCGGCAGGTCTCCCGCGACGACTTCGATCGTTTTGACCACATCATCTGCATGGATGAGGACAATCGCGATCGGCTTGCCCGCCGAGGCGCGCCGGAGAGCAACCTCCGCCTGCTGCTGGAGTTCGATCCGACGGCTGGGACCCGCGAGGTGCCCGACCCCTACTTCGGTGGATCGCAGGGCTTTGAGATCATCTACGAGCTGATCGATTCCGCTTGCCGAGCGCTGTTGGAGAGCCTGCTCGCGGGTCGGCCATGAGCCTTCCGGCCGCGATCGAATACGCTCTTTGCGAGGTGGGCATCGCTGGTCGGGTTGCAACCATGAGCCCTCTGACGGGCGGGTGCATTCATCGGGTCGACGAGATCACGCTGGACGATGGCACGACGCTGGTTGTCAAGAGCAACACCGCCGACCATCTGGGGTTGTTCCGGGAGGAGGCGGCTTCCCTGCGTGTCCTGGAGCGTACGGGCACGGTCCTGGTGCCGGTGCCGCTGGCGGTGGTCGGCCGCGGCGGCGTTGCGGTTCTGTTGATGAGGGCCATCCGATCCGGCCGGGGCACGCCGGAGGCCTGGCAACGGCTCGGTCGCGATCTCGCCGCGCTGCACTTGGACAATCCCGATCCGCCGCCGGCGGGGTATGGTTTTTCAGTCGACAATCATCTCGGCACGACACTCCAGCCCAACGCCTGGTGCGATGACTGGGTGCGCTTCAATGCCGAGAACCGCCTCGGTCACCAGCTGGAGCTGGCCCGCCGCCGGGACCGGCTTCAGTCCTCCGAGGCCGCCGGCGTCCAGCGGGTGATCGCGAAGCTCGGGATGCTGATCCCCGCGGCGCCCAAGCCGGCGCTGATACACGGAGACCTGTGGTCGGGCAATGCCATCGCCGCGGTCGATGGGCGCGGGGCCGAGCGGATCGCCCTGATCGACCCGGCCTGCTCCATCGGGGACGGGTGGGCGGACATCGCCATGATGAGGCTCTTCGGCGGGTTTCCACCCGATTGCTTCACCGCCTACGCGTCCATGATTGATGACCACGATCGCCTCGAAAGCCGGATCGCGGTTTACCAGCTCTACCACGTCCTCAACCATGTCAACCTGTTCGGGCACGGGTATGTGGAAAAGGCGATGGGACTGGTCAATCGCCTGGTGGGTGAATAGCTGTTGGAGTCCGCGACGGTATCGTCCGTCGAGCCCTGACGGGCTCGATCCAACGTCGTCCTTTTTAGACTCTCTGCGGCTCTCCGCGGCGAGTTCTTCTGAGCGCGAAACTGGCCAAGTGGAAACGTCGCTAGCTATTCTTCTTTGCAAAATCCTTCATGAGCGCCGCAAGCGCTTCGCATCCGGCGCGCGGAAAGGCGTTGTAGATCGAGGCACGCATGCCGCCCACAGAGCGGTGCCCCTTCAGGCCCTCCATCCCCAGCTGTCTGGCTTGAGTGACAAACTTCTCATCGAGATCGTCGCTTGGTGTGCGAAAGGTCAGGTTCATCATGGATCGCGAATCGGAGCGGGCCATGCCGCGATAGAACGTCGTCCCGACGCCTAGCGCCGAGTCGATCACGTCGTAGATGATCCTGGCCTTTTCCCTGTTGCGGCGAGCCATCACCTCGAGGCCTCCCTGGCGTTCGATCCACTTGAAGACCTCGCCCATGAAGTAGATGCCGAAGACCGGTGCCGTGTTCAGACGCGAGCCTTGTGCCGCATGCTGGCGGTAGTCGAGCATCGACGGTAGCTGGTCCCTGGCACCGCGCAGGAAATCCTTGGAGACGATGACGAGGGTGCAACCGGCGGGGCCCAGGTTCTTCTGGGCACCGGCGAAAACCAACGCGTAGCGGGCCACGTCAATCGGCCGGCTCAAGATATCAGAGCTGGCGTCGCAGACGAGCGGCGCATCGGTGGCAGGGGGCTCGGAGTATTCGGTACCGACGATTGTGTTGTTGGAGCAAAAGTAGACGTAGGCGGCGTCGCGGCTCAAGCTCAGCTCATGCGCCGCCGGGATATGGTCGTACCCTCTTTTGCCGCCGTCAAAGGCGATGTTGAGGCTTCCAAGAAGTCTTGCCTCCTTGATTGCCTTGCTCGTCCAGCTTCCGGTGTCGAGGTAATCGGCGACCTTCCCCGCGGGCAGGAAATTCATCGGCACCATGGCGAACTGGAGCGTGGCTCCGCCTTGAAGAAAGAGCACGTGATAGTCGTCGGAAATGCCGGCGACCCGCCGACAGGCCGCCTCGGCCTCTTCGATGATGCGGGTAAAGAGTGAGCCGCGGTGGCTGTGCTCGAGGATGCCGATCCCGGTGCCGGCGATATTGAAGATATCACTTTGCGCCTGGCGGAGCACCTCCTCTGGAAGCGTGGCCGGCCCAGCGGAGAAGTTGAAGATTCGTTCGCCGGTGCGATCCCTGTCGGTCGGAGTCGTGGTCGTGGTCGTGGTCATGAGAACCCGCTCTTAATCACTTTGACCGACGCGCCGCAGGCTTACGCTCATGACATCATCGTTGGCTCGTATGGCGCTGAGCTGTTCGGCGCTGGGGCATTGGTCCAGCTGAATGCGAGCGCAGGCCGCCTTGGCACCATGATAGATCGTATTCTGCATCTCCTGGACGTTGATGCCGCCCTGGCCGAGCGTGTAGAAAATGTGGGCCAGGACTCCAGGGTGATTCAGGTGCCTGACCGTCAGGAGATTCGTGGCGCTGGTGGAGGCCGCCCGGTTGACGCAGTTGAGGACCTCGCCCGTCTTCTGGTAGTTCTCGATGATTCGCAGGACCTCGGCGGCGATCGCAAGTTGGGCCTGGGCCGTCGAGGCGCCGATGTGGTGGGTTCCGTAGACGCCCGGCTCCCGGATGATGGGATCGGTCGCCTGGCCCGTGGAACTACCCGGCTCCGTCGAGAAGACGTCGAGCCCTGCGCGAACACCCTTCTCGCGGATCGCCCGGGTCAGTGCCTCTTCATCCACGACTGATCCGCGGCTGGTGTTTATCAGGTACGCGCCGGGTCGCAGCGCGGCACAAAACTTTTGGCCGATGAGCCCCTTTGTCTCGCCCGTCGCCGCAACGTGGACGGATACGACGTCTGAGAGCTTGGCGAGGTTCACGAGGTTGGCACAATAGCCGACGCCAAGCTCATCGGCCTTCACCTCGTCGAGGCTGCGTGACCAGGCGATGACACGCATGCCGAACGCCTTGCCGCGCCGTGCCACCTCCCGGCCGATCCGTCCGAGCCCCACGATGCCCAGGGTGCGATTGCAAAGACCGGTGGACGTGGAGTACTCCTTCTTGTTCCATGTGCCGGCGCGGAGATCGGCGGTCTGGTCGGGCACGCGCCGGTCGCAGCACAGAATCAGCGCCCAGGTGAGTTCGGCCACGGCGATCGAGTTCTTGCCTGGGCAGTTAGCGACGAAGATACCCTTGGCAGAGGCGGCCTCGACATCGATCGTGTCAAAACCCGCTCCTGCCCGAGTGATCAGGCTCAATTTGCGTGCCACTTCCACCGCTTTTGCCTGCACCTTCGTTGACCGCACGATGAGCACATCCGGATCGTGCTTGATGATCGCGGCGGGGAGCGTGTCGGCGGTCAGGTCGGGATCGAAGTGGACGTCACAACCCAGCGATTGGAGCCCGTCGAGGCCCACTTGCTCGAACTTGTCGGCGATCAGCGCCGTCATACCGGTCGTGGCCCGTGCTTGGGATTGATCGGCGGTGCGGGGAGACGCTGAGGGCGGGCTCGTCATCATACCGATAGTGTACCGCGCCTATTGGGGGCCTGCTATCGGCCGAGGCGGAAGGCTGTCGGCTATCAGACGGGAGGGAAGGCTGTCCAAAAAAGGGCTGTCGTCCGGAACGGAGCTGGAGGAGTTTTCTTGCCGATAGCCGAGAGCGAACAGTAGACCGCCGGCATACACAGCCGGGCCTACCTGTCTTCAATTGAATGTACGAACAGTCCGCTCAGAAGCTTCGGCTCGAACCAGGTCGATTTGGGCGGCATGACCAGCCCGGCATCGGCCACGCTGAGCAACTGGTCGATCGACGTGGGGTACACCGCGAACGCCACGGCGGCCTGGCCGGAGTTCACCCGGCGTTGAAGCTCCTGCGTTCCCTTCATGCCGCCGACAAACTCGATCCGAGGATCGCTCCGAGGGTCGGTGACCCCCAGTATCGGTCCCAGCACCCGGTTCTGGAGCAAGGCGACATCAAGCGAGCCCAACGCATCATCGGTCTCGGTCGCGCCGTCCTGAGCGAGCTGGAGGCGGTGCCACGCCCCCGGCAGGTAGACGCAGAAGACGCTTGGTCGGTCGGGTCGCGGATCAGTGGTGCGGCTGAGTCTGCCGACGCGGGCAAGCTTGGATAGAAACTCCCCCTGAGTCTGGCCTCCCAGGTCCTTGATGAGTCGGTGATAGGGCAGGATCGTGACCTGGCCTGTGGGGAAAAGCGCAGCCAGAAACCAGTTGTACTCTTCGCCACCGGTGTGATGGGGGTTGGACTTGCGCCGCTCGAGCCCCGCCCGCAGGGCGCTTGCCGCGCGATGGTGCCCGTCGGCGACGTAGACAGCTTCGGTGGCGGCAAAGATCTCGCAGTAGCGGTCGGGATCCCTGGCGGTCCAGACGGTGTGGGTGACGCCGTCGGGGGCATCGAAGTGGTACAGAGGCCGGGCGTTGAGGTCCTGCTGAACGATGGGATCGATTTCCGGCCGGTCGCGGAAGGTGAGGAATACCGCGCCCGTCTGCGCGCCGACCGCCTGCATGAGCCGGGTCCGATCGTCCTCCTTGTCGGGTCGGGTCTTCTCGTGCCTTCTGATCACGTTGTTGGCGTAGTCGTCGATGTGGCAGCAACAGACGAGCCCCGTCTGGCTGCCGCCGTCCATGACGAGCCGGTAGAGATACATCTTCGGCGTCGCCTCGCGGAGAAGGATTCCCTCATTCAGCAGGCGGTTGAAGTTCTCCCTGGCCTTCTCGTATACCGCCGTGTCGTAGGGGTCGATGTCGTTGATCAGATCGATCTCTGCCCGTATGACGTGCAGAAAGCTCTCGGCGTTTCCGGCCGCGAGCCGTCGGGCCTCCTCGGCGGTGACGACGTCATAGGGCGGGCAGACGACGCGGGTGGCGACGTTTGGACGTGGCCGGATGGCGGCAAATGGTCTCAGACGTACCAAGCGGGGTTTCGCTCCCGATTTCAAGCCGGTACAGCGGGGGGAGAGTCTACCCCCGGGTACCGGTGTGTGCGCCTTCATGCCGATTTTGGATAAAGGGGGTCCTCCGTTGGTCCGAAAATACTCCACATGCCATCTGAGACACTGGACGAGGATGCTGTGGCACCGCTGCGATTCGAGCGCCGAACGTGTGACCGGTGGCCGCTGGCCGGCGTGGCCACGGCGTGTCGGCTTGGGGGAGAACGGTTCGGCGAGACAACTGCGCTGAAGATGCTTGACTACTCCGAGGAGGGGCTCGGCGCGATCTGCCGGAGCCCCATCGAGCCCGGGGCGATCATCTCTGTGGTGTTCCGAGCGCCTGGTCAGCCCTCAAGGCAGGGCGTCGTGCTGCGGTGCCTACCCTGCGGTGACGGGTATCGCGTTGCCATCCGCTTCGAGCGGCGCTGGGCTGCATAGAAACGGTAGAAGAAGGCGAAGATTCACCGCGGAGGGCCGCGGAGGGGAAGGCTGTCAGCTATCAGCTGTCAGCCGGAGGTGCCCCGGCCGCCTTCTCTTGCCAACAGCCGATAGCGCTGCTCTTATGGGACCCAGCGAACAGGGCGAGCGCAGGTTGCGTCAAAGCGTAGCGGCCTTTTTGATCGGCCGCGTAGCCGCCAGAGCGAGTGTGCGGCCCGCAGCCCGGAGGGCTGCCAAACCAGAGCAGCCCCGCAGCCCAAAGGGCTGCCAAACAAGGGCGGCAAGGATGCCGCGAGGTCGCTGCGCAGCGCTCGAAGCAGTTCTTGTCGCACGATCAGCCGTCGATTCTCGCGCACGTGAGACTTGTCAAGATGTGGCGTCTACGAGGTCGCGGGGCCTGGCAAATGGCCCCTCGCCATCCACATTGGTTTGACAAGGATCGGTCCGAATCGTGCACTTTTCCTGGCGACCGGCGCTGGCCCCTGCGTGATGGCCTTGACACGCGCAGCGGCGGGCCGCGGTCGTCTGACGTCGGTGCGGCCGTCGGAGCCGCTCCGACATTTCGGTGTGCCGGGCTCAATGTGGGCGCGGCCCCGGAGGTTTGAATGAAACGGCTGTGGTCATCTTCCGGCCGCAGTCCTCAGCAATATGTGGAGGGGTTCTCTGGAGAATTGTCTGCGAGAGATCTCTCGACTATCAAGGAGCGCCTTACATGCGAACTCATTTAAGAAAGCGGATGCGCCGGGCATTCACGCTGATCGAAATTCTGATCGTCGTGGTGATCCTGGGCATCCTCGCTGCCATCGTCATCCCGCAGTTCACCGATGCCTCGCAGGAGGCGATGCGAAGCAGCCTGCTCACCCAGCTGCAGACCATCCGCAGCCAGGTCGAGCTGCACAACGTGCAGAATCCGACCACGCTCTTCGACCCGATGAACCCGCCTGTGGCCGGCGAGCCGTGGAGCGCCCTGGTGAACAACAACTATCTGCAGTCTCCACCGAAGAACCCCTTTACGCCGTCGGCCAACGACGACACCGATGTGGCGACCGCCCCCGCGGATGGCGGCGCCTGGGTCTGGTCGAACTTCAACGGCTGGGGCACCACCATCTACGCCGTGAATGTGGACGGCGAATATCTTGACGTCGACGGCGACGGCAAGGCTGACTGATGGCGGAGATCTCTGAAACGGTCTGCCGATAAAGACACGCCGGCGTGGAAACACGCCGGCGTTTTCTTCATTTCTGAGGGCTGATCGCCGAAAGGCCGATGAGCGAAACAAGAACGCTGGAAGGGGTCCATGAACTGGTCGAGGCTCGATGACGGCACCCGATGTCGACGGCGGGGGGAAACGCTCGGTGGGCTCCTCCTGACGCTGTCGATCATCGGCGCGCTGGGGGTGACCGCTGCGGTGGTCGCGCCACGGTACCTTGTGGGGGCGGTGGCAGGTCATCCGCCGGATGCCGCGGATGGTGGAGATCTGATCAAGGCCCGCAACCCCATGCACGGGGAGCTGATCGACGCCCTGACGCGATTGATCGCCCGCAGCGTCGGCATTCTGGCGATTCACCACCGCGGTCCCGGTCCGTACCTGGAGCTGGTCCTATGGCTCGATGACGACATCAACCCGGGCCGGCCCGATGCCCACGAGCTTGCCCTCCTCAGCCACAGCAGGATCCTGCAGACCCTCACCCTGTACCGCAGGCCCTCCGGGACACCATCGAAACGGGGGGGCGGCGTGGGGCTCTGGGCCTCCGGAGATTCCGCCACCGACCCGTCATTCTGCGGGCGCTGGCGGGCCGACTCCGGCGTGAGGGCGCTGGTCCTGATGAGAGGCGTATCGGACATGCGGGTCGAGCCGGTCGCGAGCCCGCATGCATCGTTGCAGCGGCTCCGCATCCAGCTTAGCTGGGCCGCGGATTCGGTCGATGGTGCTGATGAGGCGTCGGCGATGGTCGACACGGTGATGTTCCCGTCGGCAGATCGCCCGGTCGGGAGCTCCTGATGCGGTCAGGATCCACACACAGACCTTGGAGGCGTCCAAAACGCTGCTCGGAAGGGCCGCGTCCGGTCCGACAACGGCCGCATGCGTGGCTCTCAAGGGAGTCACCAATGCCTGCTCATTCGCGTATGCGTGCTGTTCGCCGGAGTTACACGCTCATCGAGCTGATCATCGTAATGGTCGTCCTTGCCCTGGCGGCTGCTCTGCTGGTGCCGCACCTGGTGGGACCGGACCTGCTGAAGGCCCAGGCTGCGGTTCGCTTGATCATCGCCGACCTGAGCTATGCCCAGGCCGACGCCCTGGCCAATCAGGAGTATCGGCGTGTTCACTTCTACCCGGACGGACGGGGATACTGTCTGGTACGTATCACCTCGACCGAGCTGGCGCAACCCTTTGATCCTCTGACTGCGGAATACCTCGTCGATCCACTCGGGGCGCTGCGGGACTACATCGTTGACTTCACCATTGACAATCGCTTCAAGGGCGTTGCCATTGAGGCGACGTCGACGATCGACACCGTTTCCATCATTCCCGACGGAACGGACATTACCTACGACGCGCTGGGCGGGACGATCAGGAGCGATGGGAACGCGGGCACGGGCGGAGTGATCGTTGTTTTCTTTGACGACGAGCGTTATGAGATCGCGATCTCGGGGTTCACAGGCAAGCTGACGGTGAAGAAGCTCTAGGGTCAATCGCAGCGCTGCGCATTTGGCGCACCGCGACCGTGTCGGGGAGGACTACGCGTGATCGCAGGGCGATTCTCACCGTCGATTGGATTGGTCGGCGTCGACTTCGGCACCCGCTCGATCAAGCTCCTGCAGCTTCGCCAGCACGGCCACCAACCACAAGCCGTGGGGGCGGCAAGCCTCGACATCCAGCGGACTCCAAGCACCCCCGAAGAGCGCGCGAGTTTGACCGAGCAGTTGCGGGGAGCGTTTTCCGTTGGAGGGTTCACGGGCCGGCGCTGCGTGGTCAGCCTGCCCCGTGGCGATGTCCGCGTGCAGTCGGTCCGGCTCCCGAAGATGCCCGACGAGGAGCTTCGGCAGGCTGCCGTCTGGGAGGCCGCGCAGCGATTCGGGTTCGAGCGGGCCTCCATGGAGGTGGATGTCATCCGGACCGGTGCGGAGATGCATGGGAGCGAAGACCGCCAGGAGGTTCTCCTGATCGCCGCATCCCATGACACGATAAACGCCTGGATCGAGCCGCTGTTGGCCGCAGGTCTTCGGCCCGTAGCGATCGAGACCCACTTCATGGCGCAGGCCAGGGTGTTCGGCCAACGGGAGATCCCCGGCATGACGCCACCGGTACGTGCGGTTGTTGACGTCGGAGCCTCAGGGTCCACCGTCATGATCCTCCGCGGCGACGAGATTTCCTTTTGCAAGCCGATCGCCTTTGGAGGAGAGCAACTGGACCAGGCGGTCGCCGAGCACCTTCAAATGGAGCGTGCGGCGGCACGGGAGCTGCGGGCCGCCCGGATCGCCGCCGCCAGTCGCGGGTCCAGTGCCCAGTCGATCACCGACTCCTCGATCGATCGGGCAGTCTACAACGCGGTGCGACCTCTCTTCGGCAGCTTTGCCAAAGAGGTGATGCTTTGCATCAGCTACTACGGCGTCGCGTTTCGCGGGCACCCGCCGAAGGAGCTGATCCTCACCGGCGGCGACGGCCTGGAGCCCAGGCTCCCGGAGACGCTGGCCTTGCAGTGTCAGGTCTCGGTGGTGTTCGACGAGGACGCCTCGCCGATCTGCGCGTTGACACGCAGCATCCAGGCAATCCTCCACCGCCCTTCAGGTCCAGCGGCATGGTGGACGGTGGCGGCCGGCCTCAGCCTCCGCGGCCTCTCGAAGCGCGGGCTGGCACGTATGCGGTTGCCGTCATCCGGCCGGGAGGCGGCATGAGTCAACCGCCGATCGACCTGCTGCCCGAATCGATCCGTGCCCGCAGCCTGGCCGCGGTGGTGGCGGGGCGCTACATCGCGGCTCTGCTGATCGCGAGCGTGTTGCTGCTGGTTCCCGCGACGCACTCTCGGCTCCAGCTCGAATCGGCTCGCGACCGCATGCGGGCGGCGGAGGAGCAGGCGGATCTTGTGTTGACGGCGGAGGCCAAGGCGAGCCAGCTCCGCGACGAGCTCCGGGAGACTCGCGTCTTCATTGACCGTTACCAGCATCTGGCAATGCCCATTCCCATGAGCCGCCTCATCGCCACGATTACCAATGAGCTGCCGCCCAGCGTGACCCTCGATCGGATCGATCTGAATGCGGCTGGTCGCAACGCACAAGGAGCGGTTCGACGGCGCGGGTTGAGTGATGGCGCTGAGTCACCCCAGCGAATCCTCATCGGTGAGCTGAGCGGCTTTGCCGCATCGGACCGGGACGTCGCCGACCTCGTGGCAAGGCTGGAGAGCCTCGGTCTCTGCCGGGAGGTCAGACTTAATTTCAGCCGCACGCGGAACATTCGTGGCCGCAGCGCGCGGGAGTTCCGCGTCAGTTTCCGCATCGATCTGGATAAGGCCTACGAGGTTGTCGACCGCGAACCTGCGCGGGCAAGTATGAGCAAGACGCGCCATGTCCAGTAGGAAACATCTCGTGATCGCCGTCGTCGGCCTTATCGCGGTGGCGACGGTGGGGAGCCTGATGCTGGTGTGGCCGGTCTATCGAAAAGCGGCGATCGTCGACCGGCGAAGCTCTGAGTTGCTGGCCAAGTGCAGGAACTACAGCGATCAGGCGGACGAGATCGTCCGGCTTCGCGCTGATCTGGAGGCGGCCAGGGAATTCGTACAACGGGAGCTCAAAACCGTTCCCGAGTCACCGGACATAGCGGGACTGATGCGTGTCCTGTCGCTTCCCGTGGATGGCGTGAATATCCGTGACCAGACGTTCACGGCGGGTCAGTCCAAGCGGGCCTCCGCGGATCCCGATATCACGACGCTGGCGATGCCGTTGACGGTTGACATGGAGGCTCGATTCGAAGTCGTCTTTTCACTGATTCAGGCGGTGGAGTCGATGGACCGTCTCCTGCGGATCGCCTCCGTGAGTATGCGGTGCGAGAAGTCCGATCAGGACGTTCCGTTCGCCAAGGCGTCGGTCGTCCTCGAAGCGATCTACTCTCCTCCTGCAAGCGAGGAGGCGCCCTGAGATGTTCCTGGTGCTGAGGCGATTGTGGATTCAGGCCACTTCAGACCGCAAGCGATTCGGCCTCCTGTGCGGGCTCGTCGTGCTCGGGCTCTTGCTATGGGCCCGAATCATCGTGAGCGAGAGCGTTCCGCGTACGGCGGTGGCCGGCAACGATCCGATTCTCTCCTCCGTTGCGGGAGCGAACGGTCCAGACACCGGGGCTGGTTCCGATAAGCGAAAGATCCCTCCCGTTCGTGTCGAACTTGCACGTCTGCCGGAACGGGATCCGCTTCAGATCAGCGCGGTGCACTTTCCCAGACCAACCTCGGTTGAGGCATTGCCGCAAGAAGGGGCGAAGTCCCCCCGGGAAGCGACCGAGAATGTTGACCTAGAGGAATCCCGTTTGACCAGCCGACTTGGGGCGTTGGTCGCCCATTTTAGACTGGAAGCGGTTATGCAGGGTCACCCGATGGCCGTAATCATCAATGCCAAGACATACCAGCTGCTCGACTCGGTTCCCGCAATCGACGACGACCAGATCCGTTTCCGGCTGGTTGACGTGAGGGACCGCTCGGCGGTCCTGGAGTGTGAGGGTCGCCGATTCGAGCTGAAGATGAGAGTTCCAGGGAGCCAAGAGCGCTAGCAGCGCACCGGGCAAGGCAGGAGTACACCTGATCATGCAGAACAGCACATCCGTCGAGAGGCGTCTTATTGCGCGCGTGGGGGCCGTCTGTGCAGCCTGGGCCGGTCTGTGCGCGCCGGCGCTCGGGCAGAACTGGAGGTCTGAGGAGGGCCCGAACGTCAAGGTGAGTGAGTACGGCACGGTCGATCTGGCCGTTCAAGACACCGACCTTGCCCAGGTGCTGGAAATGCTCTCCATTCAGGGCCGCAAGAACATCATCGCCAGCAACAGCGTCTCCGCGACCGTCAGCGCCAATCTGTACGACGTGACCTTCTATGAAGCCCTCGATGCCATCCTCCGCGTCAACGGATACGGCTACATCGAGCAGGGCAACTTCATCTACGTTTACACCCAGGGTGAGCTGGAACAGATCGGCCGGACGGAGAGCCGCATCTTCGAGCTCGAGTATCTCTCCGCCACCGACGCCGACGAGTTTATCAAGCCGTTGTTGAGCGAGAAGGGCCAGAGCTCCGCCCGCGGCGATGTGCAGGCGGGATTCCAGCCCAGCTCGTCTGACGGGGGAGCGGACAGCTACGCCTACAACGTCAAGCTGGTGGTCAACGACTATCCGGAGAACCTCGACAAGATCGCCGAGCTGCTCGAGGCGCTCGACACTCCGCCCCAGCAGGTGCTCATCGAGGCGGTCATCCTGCAGACCTCCCTGGACGAGGACAACGCGTTCGGCATTGACTTCTCCTTGATTGCCGATATGGATTTCACTGATCTGAACAATCCTCTGTCGGCGGTATCAGACATTTTCAACGGCAGCACCGGGGTGCCGGCTGGATTCCAGCCGCTGGACAACAAGGCAAGAGCCCTCCAGAGCACGGTCGGAAACACTGGGGGTGCCGGCGGTCTGAAGCTCGGCCTCCTCACCGATGATGTCAGTGTCTTTCTGAAGGTGCTGGACCAGGTGAACGACACCAAGGTGCTGGCGAGGCCCAAGATCATGGTGCTGAACCGCCAGCGGGCGGAGGTGGAGGTCGGCCGTCGTGTCGGCTTCCTCCAGACGACCTCCAACCAGAACACCACCACCCAGACGGTTGCATTCCTGGAAACCGGTATCAACCTGTCCGTGCGACCGTTTATCTCAAAGAACGGCATGATCCGGCTGGAGTTGTCTCCACGGGTGTCGGATTTTGTCTTGCGTGACGTGTTGGACTTGAACGAGAACACGGTGACGATCCCTGACGAGCTCACCAATGAGTTGACCACGAACGTCCGCGTCAGGGATGGTCAGACGCTGGTCCTGGGTGGGCTCTTCCGGGAGTCCACCACGATCACCAGGCGACAGATCCCGCTCCTGGGCGACATTCCAATCCTGGGCGCCCTCTTCCGGGGCCAGGAAGATTCCGTCGATCGGAGCGAGATCGTTTTCTTGATCACTCCTTCGATCGTGCACGACGAGATCTTGTGGGAGATCGGTAGCGAGATGCTCTCATACACCGATGCCCTTTCCGTCGGCGCGCGGGCGGGTCTGCTTCCATTCGGCCGGGAATTCGTTACATCCAATTACAACCGCGATGCGCTGAAAGCCTACCGCGCGGGCAACCTGTCCAAGGCCCTTTATTACGTCAATGCCTCGCTTGGGATGGATCCGACCCAGGCCGAAATCATCCGCCTCCGCGAAGAGCTGACCGGCGAAAAAGAGACCGCCGCCAACCGCAGCTTGTTGGACCGCGCGTTTCGCAGCAAGCTGGGATCGAAGGCTTCCGGGGGCGTGTCGCTTCCCCGTGAGGTCTCTGTGCTGCCCGGTCTGGGAGCGATTGGTCTGGGCGTCGATGCTCCCGATCGATGGAGCGGCAGCCCTGAGGGGCGGTGGGAGGCCACGGAGCCGCAGACGCCGTCCATCGAAGCGGCGGTGGCCGAGACGGACCCG
Source organism: Planctomycetota bacterium (assembly GCA_022564665.1). Lineage (GTDB taxonomy): Bacteria > Planctomycetota > Phycisphaerae > Phycisphaerales > SM1A02 > JADFKZ01. The sequence continues at coordinate 28,576 of JADFKZ010000006.1, forward strand.
GAACTGAGCCAGCCCGGTGAGCCGCTAGACCCGGGTGCGGAGGCGATCTTCGTGGATCCCCGCCATCCCAGGACCAAACAGATCCCGCGGGTTTCTTCCCATCAGCGTTTCTGGCGGGCGGGCGAGCACCCCGCCGGTCTCGATGATCCGGCCTGGAAGCAATCATCTGGCTTTGTCACCTTTGATGGCATGCTCGAGACCGACGGCGCAGCCGACGGCGGGGGCTGATGGCGTGATGGTCGATTGATTGACCTGGCTGGTCCGGGGAGGGGTCGGAGGTTGAGAGAGGTTTCGTGGTGTACGGAAGAACCCTCTTTTTGACAAGACAGGAGACCGCTCGATGTCAACGCGACCCCTCCTCATCGTCCTGCTCATCGCTGTAGGCGGATGGAACGCGGGCTGCGCGACCCCGAGCTACGGGGAGCAGGCGAGGATCGACGCCAGGCGGCGCATGAATATCGTGAACGCCGAGCTAACCTACGATCAGGCCGAACAGGCGTTCAAGACCGGACAGTTCGACGACGCCCTGAAGAATATCAACAGGTGCGTCGAGGTCATGCCCGACAGGCCGAAGTTTCATCTGCTTCAGGGCCGCATCCATCTCGAGACACACCGCCTTGATAAGTCGATCGAATCCTTCCAGGCCGCCCTCGAACAGCAGCGCGATTACGCCGAAGCGCACTATTTTTCCGGCATCGTCTACCAGCGCTGGTCGGATGACGAGAAGGCGCACGAGCATTATCGAGCTGCCTATGAGCTCGAGCCGAGCGCCGTCGGGTACCTGCTTGCGGCCGCGGAGTCGATGGTCGCCCTGAGCCGGGTCGATGAGGCGAAGCGTCTGGTCGAGCAGAAGCTGGACTACTTCGAGCACATCCCGGCATTGCGGCAGCTGCTGGGGCAGATCGCCCTGCTTCAGGATGATCCGGAGACGGCCGCAACGTATCTTGCCGAGGCGTCGCGATTCAATCCCGACAACCTGATGCTGCTGGAGGAGGTGGCGCATACCCAGTTTGCGGCCGGCCTGTACCTAAAGTGTCTCGACTCGACAAGAGAGCTTCGCCGGGCAATTCACGAGCAACGCCCGGACCTGGTGCATCTGGAAGCACGGTGTCTTGCCCAGCTGCAGCGGTTTGAGGATGCCCGGGAGGCGTACCTTCAGCTGACGCGTCTGACTCCGAGGGACGTGGAAGTGTGGGTCGATCTGGGGGTGTTGGCGTGGGAGATGGATGATTTCCACCGCATGGCTCTGTGCGGCGCCCGACTCGCCACCCTTGCGCCGCAGCGGTATGAGGGGTATCTGCTGAAGGGAATCAATGAGCGCCACCACGGCAATTTGCCGGAAGCGATCGCGCTTCTGAAGCGAGCGGCGTCTCTGGCACCGGATACGGCGCTTCCCCAACTCGTTCTCGGACGCGTACTGGATGAGGCCGGCGACCGCAAAAGTGCTCTGGCGGCCGTCCGCAGGGCGATTCAAGCTGAACCTGAAAACGGTGATGCGAATCTGATGTATGTGGAGTTGAGCCAGGATCACACGCTCGTGACGGTGCCGTCCCAGGAGCAGGCACACTGAATGAGCCTGACGGGAGGGCTTCGCACCTCCGGTGCGAAGAAGCATCTGTGAGGGCGGGAAAGATCGCAAGCCTGTGTCTTGTGCTGATCGTGGCAGCTGTGGGAGCGGTGTTGTCTCTCCTGGCAACCTCCCTGCCCTGGCTGGCTTCGATGCACCCGGTGCTGCGGTTGTGTCTCACGTTCCTCGGCCTCGCAACCGTGTCCGCCGCCATCCTGCTGCCATTGGGCACCACCTTGGACCGCACGGTGGCAAGGCTTCGCAGCTATATCGAAGCGACTGGAACCGAGCGGCGGACGGCGACGTTCTGGGGGCCAAAATGGGCAAGACCGATCACCCGCGCCCTCATCGGCGCGGTGGAGCAGTTCCGGCAGCGGGAGCAGATGCTCACCAACGAGCTTCGCGAGGTTCAGATCCGCCATCGGGTCTCCGAGGCCGAGCGGCGCCAGATCGAGTCCGTTCTCCATGTATTGCGGGACGCTGTTCTGGTCACCAACGCATTCGGCGACATCGTCATCGTCAATGAGGCGGCGGGAAGGATCCTGGGGTTCGACCACACCCAGGCCCTCCACCAGCCGCTGGAGCAGTTCGTGGACGATGAGTGCCTTTGCCAGCTCATCAACGAGACGGCAGAGACCGCGAACTTCGCCGATCGTCGTCATGTCGAGCACGAGATCAGCGTTCCCGACGGCCAGGGGGACAAGGAACAGACGCTGTTGTTCCTCGTCACGCTGGCTTGCCTCGAGAACCACAAACGCGAGGTTGGAGGGGTCGTGACCATCCTCCACGACCTCACACGAGTTCGCGAGATCTCGCAGATGAAGACGGACTTCGTTTCCAAGGCCAGCCACGAGCTGCGCACTCCGCTGTCCTCGATCCGCGCGTACGTCGAGATGCTCGTGGATGGAGAGGCGACCGACGAAGAGTCCAGGCAGGAGTTCTACCGCATCATCCAGAATGAGACTGAGCGGCTCGGCCGCCTCATCGACAACATGCTCAACATCAGTCGCATCGAGGCGGGAATCGTCCAGATCGAACGAGAGAACGTCGACATCAAGCATCTGATTACTCGGGCGATCGATACGCTGGAACCGGAGGCGAGTCAGAAGCAGATCACCTTGAACTCGAAGATGGCCGAGGTTGATCTGAGTGTTGAGGGTGATTGCGATATGTTGTTTCAAGTTGTTCTGAACCTCGTGTCAAATGCCGTGAAGTACACGCCGGCCGGAGGGCGTGTGACGGTTGCTGCCGATTCCGACAATCTCACGCGCAGCGTGGTGGTGTCAGTGTCGGATACCGGTCTTGGCATTCCGCCCGACGCCATTGGGAAGATATTCGACAAGTTCTATCGCGTCGAAAACTACAAACGGGTGGCCAAAGGCACAGGACTGGGGTTGAGTCTCTGCAAACACATCGTGGAGACACTCCACCACGGCCAGGTGGGCGTCGAGTCGAAACTGGGAATGGGTTCCAAGTTCTGGGTCACGATCCCGATGCGCTACGCGGGGTCGCAGGCGGCGTGAGGTGGGGGGGGAGTGATGGCTGGGCGCATCCTGGTTGTCGATGACGAGGCACACATCCTGCATGTGCTGTCATTGAAGCTGCGAAACGCGGGATACGAGGTGGTAACGGCGGTCGATGGCGAGGAAGGCTTCGAGTTGGCGTGTGAGAAGTTGCCTGATCTGATTATCACGGACTTACAGATGCCCTACATGACCGGACTGGAGCTGTGCCGGATGCTGGCCGCTGACGAAGAGACGGCTCATATTCCCGTGCTGATTCTGACCGCCCGTGGGTACGCCCTTGATGAGGAGGACCTCAAGATCGGCAACATCAGAGAAGTTCTCAGCAAGCCGTTCAGCCCTCGGCGCGTGGTCCAGATGGTCCGGGAATCGCTGGCCGCCGAAGCGGATCGCGTCCGGACAGACGAGTCGAAGCCGGAGGCGGCGTGAGCCCACAGGTCACCCATCTCGACGCCGCGGAAAACCCGGACCTCACTCGGAGGCTCCGGGAGGTGGGGATGCTCCTGCTGGAATGCGAAGCCAACGGTGCACTGTGTAGCCCAAACCCAACCGGAGACTGGCTGGCCGATCTCTTTTGTCAGGCCCCGATCTTCACCGCTGCCCTGCGGGAGGCGGCCGAAGCATGGTCATCCAGCAACGATCCGGAGCCGGCGGAAGTCTTGCCCGGGTGTTGGCTGTCGCCGATGCCGCGGTTTGATCGTCGTCGGCGGACAGGCTACCTGGTGGCGGTCATCATCACCGAGGCCTTCCTTGGGTGTGAACAGCTCTCGGCGATGTGCCACGCAGCGCGGCAGGACTACAAGACCACCAGACGACGGCTGGCGGGTCTGGGCGCGGTGAGCTATTCGGACGTGCCCAGGTTGGTGACGATGGTTCGGTACGCGGTCCGGGACCAGCTTCAACTGGCCTCCGTCGGCACGGCCCTGGAGAGCATTGGTCAGCAGCTGGCCGAGTCGTATGAGGAGATGAACCTCCTCTATACGACCATCCAGAGCATGTCGGTGGTGGCGCAGCCCGCCCGTTTCGTTGGCATCGTCTGCGAGGAGCTGCTTGCGACGCTTCCCTATACGTGGATCGGCGCCCAGCTCGCCGACGACCGCGATCGGCTCAAGAAGCTTGCCGGCGAGTTCATCATGGCCGGCGAGGCCGATCATCCGGCCCAGACACTCTCGGATCCGGCGTCCAGACTGCTCGCGAAGGTGTCGCCAGATGTTCCTCTCGTGCTTGACCCGGTCGGCAATCCCGCCCACGCCGAATTCCGGGCGCTCGGCCGGACGGTGCTCGTTCATCCCGTCAGTCGCGATGAGACGGTGATCGGGGTCCTGATCGCGGGCGAGAAGTGCGGACCGGACCTCGAGGTTTCGAGTATCGACATGAAGCTGCTCGGTGCCACCGCAACCAGCATGGCGATCTTTCTGGAGAACGCGGCGCTGTACGAGGACCTCAACGCGATGTTTCTGGGGACCCTCGAAGCACTGACGGCTTCGATTGATGCCAAGGACACCTACACCTGCGGCCACTCCCAGAGGGTTGCGCACCTCACACAGCAGCTGGCGAGGGCGGTGGGGCTGGATGAGCACACGGTCGGCCGCATGCACATTGCCGGGCTTGTCCACGACGTCGGCAAGATTGGGGTGCCTGAATCCGTGCTGACAAAGCCGGGCCGGCTCACGAAGCAAGAGTTCGCCTTGATGCAGAAGCATCCGGAAATCGGTCATCGGATCCTCAAGGACATTCCGCAGCTTCGGGACATTCTCCCCGGCGTACTTCACCACCATGAGCGATTTGACGGCGGTGGCTATCCGGAGGGCCAGGCCGGCAACCGGATCCCAGTGGTCGCCCGCCTCATCTCCTTGGCAGACGCCTTTGACGCCATGAGCTCAACGCGGACGTATCGGCCTGCCCTTTCCCGTCCTGCGGCGATGAAGGAGATTCTTGACTTTGCGGGGACGCAGTTTGACCCCGAGTTTGCGCCGATATTCGTGAAGCTTGATTTCAGCGAATACGACCGAATGTTTGCCGAGCACCAGAGTCCCGAGCAGCAGGCCTCAGGCGAGACGGAAGAAGCAGCATGAAGCTCAGCTACGAGGATCACGACGCGATTACCGTGCTGACGATCAGCGGTGATATGACGACCGACCAGGCTGAGTCGTTTCGGCGGTCGTGCCAGGAACGCTTTGGTGCGGGGATTCGCGATTTCGTTCTCGATCTCAGGCACATGACATTCATCGATTCCGCCGGGCTCGAGGCGCTGCTCTGGCTGATTGATGAGGTGTCGGAGCACGGCGGGCAGCTCCGGCTTGTCAGCCCCGACGAGGCGATTCGAAAGATCCTTGAGGTGACGCGGCTTGAACGGCGCTTCAACGTGCACGACAGCATCGAATCTGCGGCCAAGAGCCTGCGATAGGCGGACCAGTTTCCCATGAACCTCGAACACAGCAAAGCCCTCAGCGTCGGCCCTCGCGTTCAGGTCGGCGAGACCCTTGTCAGCAAGGGACTGATCACGAACAAGCAGCTCGACGAGGCGCTGGAGCATCAGGCGAGCAGGGGACACAAGAAACTTCTTGGCGAGGTGCTGGTGGAGCTTAGCTTCCTCACCGAGGAGCAGGTGATGGAGGCGCTGGCGGAAGGGTACGGCGTGCCGTTTGTCACGCAGACGGCCAAGATCGCTGATCCCAAGATTGTCGAGTTGCTTCCCCGTGATTTCCTGGAGAGGCACAAAGTTCTTCCGCTGTTTCGGGTGCGCGGCGTCTTGACTATCGCCGTCGCCGAACCGGCAAATCTGTTTCTCGTGGAAGAGATCGAGCGGATGACCGGCGACAAGGTGCAGATCGTCGCCGCGACGTCGGCGGAGATCGTGTCGTCCCTGCACGCGTATCTCCCTGCCGCCAACGTCTTCGTGGTCGACGACATTTATGAGGATATTGACGACGCAGATTTCAGCGTCATCGAGAAGCAGGTTGCGGACCTTGCCGACTTGGAAGAGGTCGCGGGTCGGAGTCCCGTGATCAAGCTCGTGAATTACCTGATCTATTCTGCGGTCCAGGAGGGGGCGTCTGACATCCACATTGAACCGGGGAATCACCGGCTACGCGTCCGCTACCGCGTGGATGGCCGGCTCTTTGAAAAGCTCTCACCGCCTTATCAGATGCATGCGGCGATTACCAGCCGCATCAAGATCATGAGCAATCTCGACATATCGGAGCGGCGTCTCCCTCAGGACGGTGACATCCACGCGATGATGGAGGGTCGGCCCGTCGACCTGCGGGTCTCCACCATTCCGGGCAAGTTCGGGGAAAAGGTGGTCATTCGCATCATCGACCACCGAAGCTCCATCGTGTCCCTTGACAAGCTCGGGTTTTCACCCGTCATGCTTGAGGGGTGGAAGCAGGTTATCCAGCAGCCCAACGGCGTGGTCCTGGTCACGGGACCCACGGGAAGCGGCAAGTCGACCACGCTCTACTCAGCGCTCAGCCTGCTGAACTCCGATGAGCTGAACATTTCGACCGTCGAAGATCCCATTGAGGCGACGCTCTCCTGCATCAACCAGACGCAGTTGAACGAGAAGGCGGGGTTCACCTTTCCCGTCGCCCTGCGGTCGCTGCTGCGACAGGATCCGGATATCTTGATGATCGGGGAGATTCGGGATGCGGATACGGCGTCGATCGTCATCCAGTCCGCTCTCACGGGCCACCTGGCCTTGTCGACACTTCACACCATGGACGCTCCCAGCGCGGTGACGCGCCTGGTGAACATCGGCATCGAGCCCTACCTGGTCGCGGCCACTCTCCGCGGAGTCCTGAGCCAGAGGCTCGTTCGAAAGATCTGCCCCCATTGCAAGACATCGTATGAGCCGGATCCGGCGATCCGTGAGGCGGTGGAGCTCTACTGCGGGCCGGTCGAATGCCTCTATCAAGGTGAGGGGTGCAGCCGTTGCCGGGGAACGGGCTTCGCCGGACGGATCGGGATCTTCGAGTTGATGATTCCCGATGAGGGGTTACTGGCGGCGATCGCCCGGGGAGCGACGCTCCAGGACATCCGCGCCATTCTCGCCAAGAACGGCTTCGTGACGCTGCGAACCGACGGCATGGAGAAAGTGGGCGGAGGCCTCACCACCGCCGGGGAAGTTTTCTACGTCACCAGCCTGTGAGAGAGGGATTCGTGCCCGCCCAGAGCACATACGCCTACAAGGCCCGTGATGGCAGCGGAGCGATCGCCGCCGGAACGATGATCGCGTCGAGCGCTGATGAGGTCAGCGCCTCGCTGCGCGCGGAGGGAAAGTTCGTCTTCGCGATCGAAGAGAATCCCCTGCGGGCGACCGCTGATCTCGACAAGGCGCAGATCCGGCGGAACGAGGCCGCCAAACGAGTCAGGCGGGAGGACGTTATCGCCTTTGCCCAGCAGTTGTCAGTCATGTTGGAGACGGGTGTTCCCCTCTTGGAGGCACTCAGTGCGTTCAAGAAGCAGACCACCCGAATGGAGTTCCGCGAGGTTCTCGACGTGTTGTTGGAGGACATCCAGAGCGGTGAATCGCTGTCAATGGCGATGTCGAAATGGCCGCGTGTCTTCCCGGTACTGATGGTCAGCCTCATGAAGGCTTCGGAGGCATCGGGTAGCCTGTCGACCATGCTGGGGCGGGCTACTGAATACCTGGCCAAGGAGCGTCGAACCGCCAAGCAAATCAAGGGCGCGTTGGCCTACCCGATCTTCATGATGGTCTGTGGCCTCGTGATCACGATCTTTTTGATGTCGTTTGTTCTTCCGCGGTTTGCTCGCATCTATGAACAACGGGCGGCCACGCTTCCCGCTCCCACCCGCGTGCTGCTGGCGGTCAGTGACTTCGTCACCACGCAGTACATGTGGTACGTCCCGACGATGGTAGTCGTCGCCGTTACTGCGTTCATCTGGATCAGATTGCCCTCCGGCCGCCGGACGTTGGACTTTCTTCGACTCAACCTGCCGGTATTGCGAACAATGTATCGTCACCTGTACATCACGCGGTTCACGCGGACGATGGCAACGCTCCTGGCGGCGGGAGTTAACGTACTGGACACCATTGAAATCTGTCGGGGCGTGACCGGCAACGTCTATTACGATGAGTTGTGGGACACCATGGAGGAAGGCGTGCGGGGAGGCGATCAGATCAGCGACGCGGTATCGCAGAACCCTCTCGTCGGGGCGGATGTCGCCTCGATGATGTCGGCGGGAGAGCGATCCGGCAAGCTGAGCGAGGTGATGGAGAAAATCGCCGACTTTAGTGCTGAAGAGCTCGATGGCGCGATCAGCACGGTGACTTCTTTCATCGAGCCGCTGATGATCGTGTGCATGGGTGCGGCCATCGGCGGTGTCGCCCTGGCGTTGCTGTTGCCGATCTTCAGCATGGGAAAGATCATGGCGGGGGGATAGCAACAGGCAGCGTCGGCTGTGCCGGCCGCCGAAGCAGGCTGTCGGCAATCTCTGGGTGATTGGGACTCGGCCACAACCACCCAGGAGAGCGAACCTGTCTACCATTGTGTGATGGCCCCAGAGACACTCGTCCGACCATATGAAGCGCTCGCCGAATCCCTCCACCCGACGGGATCGCGCGATCAACGGATGCAGCTGGTCGTTGATACATTGTTTGAGGCGCTGAAGGAAACGGGGGTCTCATGGGTCGGGTTCTACCAGGATCGCCCCGGAGAGCCGGATGAGAGGCGTCTGGTCCTGGGGCCTTGTCGGGACAAGCCCGCCTGTTCACCGATCGGTCTGGACGGGGTGTGCGGCAAGGCGTTGCTCTCGCGGCGGCCGCAAATCGTCCTGGATATTCGCGATCTTGGTGCTGCCTATATCGCGTGCGATCCCAGCGATCGCTCGGAGATCGTGATCCCGCTTGCCGAGCAAGGGGGTCGGTGCTGGGGTGTGCTCGATCTGGACTCGCATGACGTGGCGGGGTTCGATGAGTCCGACGAGCGAGGCCTCTCGCTCGTGCTCCAGGCCGCGAGTTTTCAGACCCACCAACCGCCGGATTGTTGATGCGACGGCCGACCGGCTAAGCCATTGCGACCACCTGTCCGATGAAGCCTCAAGGGACGATTTTGAGGCAGAGGCGAAGTACCGCAGCGACCGATGAGACTGCCGTCTGGGGGTGCAGACCGCGTGCCCGAGAAAGGCACCGATCGCTGCCACCCGGCGCGGGTCCGGTAATCGAGCCTCCACGTCGCCCAGCGCGTTTTCCTATAGCCATGACCGAGTTGTCAAGATGAGCCATGCCCTCACCCAGCTGCTCTGGCCGGCAGTGATCGTGACCGTCATGGTCATCGCGGTCGAGTTTCTGGCAGGGCGTGTGCGACTTGGCGTTCGCCGCGGAACTATCTCGATCTGTATCGGCCTCGGGTTGCTGATCTTCGGCAGCGCGCTCAGTGTGGTGGGACCGCGCAATCCTCTCCTTCGCGTGCCGCCCCTCAACAGACCGCTGACGCGCGTCTTTCTGAGGGAGCGGATCTGCCTCTCCGGGGGAGCGTTCTTCCTGGCTTGCGGCATCATCTGGCGGGTTGCCGCTGTCATCGGCCATCGGGACGTCAAGAGTCTACGTAGGAAATGTCGTCGGACGGCCGACGAGCTTAGCTCCGCCCAGGAGGTCCTCAACAGCATCGTTCGCAGCTCGGTCAGCGGCGTGATGATCCTGGACACCGTCCGCGACGAGGCCGGCATCGTCGTCGACTTTCGATGTCGGTTTATGAACGATGAGGCCGAGCAGATGCTCAATCGCAAGGCCTCCGTCCTGCTTGGCGAGCCGCTCCTTCAACGCGTTCCATGTATCAAGACGGAAGGATTGCTCTTCGAGGCGGTCAATGTCCTGGAGACGAGGCGCCCTTTCCGAGACGAACGTTGCTGCAGTCAGGACGGCCGGGAGAAGTGGTTCCAGATCGCGATCGTCAAGCACGGCGACGGGCTCATCACGACTTTCACGGACGTCAGTCGCCGCAAACGCACCGAGGAAGAGCTCCGCCGCACGCGGAGGCATGACGCCCTGACTGATCTGGCGAGCCGGCCGTTGTTGATCGATCGGGTTGCACAGGCGATTACCCGCCGGAAGCGCTTGCCGGAGTATACGTTCGCGGTGCTCCTTCTGGATCTGGATCGCTTCAAAATCATCAACGACAGCCTCGGGCACGAGATCGGTGACCAGCTGTTGATCAGCGTCGCCAACCGACTCCGCGCCAACCTTCGGGAGATCGACATGCCGTCCCGGATCGGTGGTGAGCACGTGCCGTCGCGGCTGGGTGGTGACGAGTTCGTCGTCCTGCTCGATGGCATTGCGGATGCGCGGGCGTCGATGATCGTCGCCGAACGACTCCAGGACGCGCTTGGCCAGCCGTACATCATCGAGGGTCACGAAGTTACTACCAGCGCAAGCATCGGGATCGTCACCAGCGATGGTGAGTATGAGCGTCCGGAGGACGTCCTTCGTGACGCGGACACGGCGATGTACCAGGCCAAGAACACGGGCAAGGCGCGCTCCGTCATCTTCGATGAGCGGATGCATAAGGAGGTCCTGGAGCGTCTTACGCTGGAAAAAGAGCTGCGGCAGGCGACGGAGGAGCAGGGTTTCATGCTCAACTATCAGCCGATCGTCACGCTTGAGACGTTGGCGCTCAAGGGCTTTGAGGCGCTGATCCGCTGGCCTCACCCCCGGCGCGGCATCGTTCCTCCGGACAAGTTCATTGGCCTCTCCGAGGAGCTCGGGCTCATCATTCCCATCGGCGAGTGGGTGCTGAGGGAGGCCGGCGAGCGGCTCCAGGAGTGGCGTGAGCGTCGCCCAGGCGGGCTGCTCTCGATGACGGTCAACCTTTCCAAGAAGCAGCTGATGTACCCCGACCTCATCAGCTTCGTCGCCGGCGTGATCAAGCAGTTCGGCATCGACCCGCCATCTTTCGTGCTCGAGGTCACCGAGAGCATGATTATGGACGACATCGACGAGCTGACACCCGTGTTGGCGGGCCTTCGGGAAATGGGGGTCCGTCTGGCCATGGACGATTTCGGTACGGGCCACTCCTCGCTGAGCTTCTTGCACAAGGTCCCGATGGATATCCTCAAGATCGACCGCAGCTTCATCATGCGGTCAGGCAAGGCCGACAGGTACGACGCGATCATCCAGGCCATCGTCCAGCTGGCGCACAACCTCGATATGGAAGTCGTGGCGGAGGGCGTTGAAACTCCAGAGCAGGTCGCCCTGCTCAAGAGCCTGAACTGTGACTTCGGGCAGGGATACTTCTTCAGCAGGCCGCTGAAGGAGTCCGACGCCGCGGAAGTCGTCGCCAACGACGAGCGTTTCCGGAAAGCCGCCTAAAGAGGCATGCACAAGGCTGAGGTGAACGACGCCATATGCAGGCACTCGTGATCAGGTGGCGGTTCGAGCTGACGTTCAGCGAATCGCTGCAGGTCTGCCTGGTCATGATCGGCAGTCCCATTGGCCTGGTTCTCGTTATTGGTGGCGTGCTTGTGGCCATTCTGTAATCACCCATCACCCATTACCCCCCATCAATCACTGATCAGGAAGTTTCACATCTCGCAGCTCCGCCTCGATGCTCGTGCGACCCTTATAGGTGTTGATCTTCGGTTCGATGAGGACCTCCAGCTGCATGCCGGGGACGAGGGTGGCCGCCAGCGCACCCGCATTGAACCACACCGACCGCAGCCAGCGGCGTCGGGCAGGCTCACCGGAGCGAAGATTCATGATCAGGTGTCGCCCCTGGGCCCCCACGGTCCGGGGCGAATCGGCGAGCGTGGCATCGGGGAGGCGGAGCGTCGGCCGGGGGTTGTCGCGGCCGAAAGGCGCGAGCGCCCCGATCTGCCGCACCGAGTCGAAATCGAGCTCGTCGATGGTCGCATTGCAATCGATGTACGCGGTTGGGGTCAGCTGCCGGGGCGAGAGATGGGCGTTGGCGTGGGCGATGAGCGCCTCGACAAAGGCGGGGAAATCGGTGGTGGCGAGTGAGAGACCGGCCGCGGCATCGTGGCCGCCGAAGCTCTGTAGGCAGCCGGAGCACGCCCTGAGCGCGTCATATATGGAGTACTCTTTGATGCTTCTCGCGGATCCCTTGCACAGGTCGCCCTGGCGCTTAAGCAGAACAACAGGTCGGCTAAACCGTTCACACAGCCGGGTGCAGGCGACGCCGAGAACGCCGGTGTGCCAGGACTCGTGCGCCAGGACAATCGCGCGGCGGTCGTCTTTCGTCATGCCGGCGTCGGTTGCCAGCAGCGCCGCGTGCTCAACGATCGACCGCTCAGTCTGCTGACGCTCGCGATTCAATGCGGTGAGCCGCCCGGCGATCGCGCGGGCCTTCGACGGCGAGGCCGCGGTGAGCATGTCTACCGCTTCGGCGGCATGACCCATTCGCCCGCAAGCGTTCAGTCGGGGAGCGAGTATGAAGCCGACCTTCTCCGAGTCGATGTCCGCATCCATCAGGTTGGCCTCCTCAATGAGGGCCCGGAGCCCGACGAGAGGCGTCTGTCGTATCCAGCGCAGGCCGAAGGTGGCGATCGTTCGGTTCTCATCGACCAGCGGGACCATATCGGCGATCGTCCCCAGGGCGGCCAGCGGAAGCAGGTTCAGCAGCAGCTGCTGGAGGGAGCTGCCGACCCGCCGCGACCCGGACCAGATCGTCGCGAACCCCCAGGCGAGCTTGAACGCGATGCCGGCGCCGCACAGCTCGCCGAAGGGATACTGGCTTCCGGGCAGCCGTGGGTGGACCACGGCCATTGCCTCGGGAATCGCGCCGTCGGATGCGGGCAGATTGTGATGATCTGTGATGATGAGGTCTAAACCGATCGAGCGGGCGACCCGTGCGGGCTCGATCGCGGTGATCCCGCAATCGACGGAAATGATCAGGTCGACGCCGCCGGCATGCAGGTGGCGCAGCGCGTCGCTGTTTAAGCCGTAGCCTTCGTCGATCCGATGAGGGATGTAGATTCGGATATCGCTCTCCGGGGCCACGGCCTTGACGGTGTGGTAGACGATGGCACTAGCGGTGATCCCGTCGACGTCGTAGTCGCCGTAGATCGCGATCGACTCGCCCCTCCTGACCGCGGCCACCAGACGGGTGGCCGCCATCTCGAGTCCCGGCATCAGCTCAGGATCATAAAGATCGGTAAGCTTGGGCTCGCAGAATTGTCTCAGGACGTCAGGGTCACGGAGTCCCCGGGCATGAAGGATGCGTTTAGGAAGCGGCATCCGATCCAATTCGGCCGTTGCGGCCGGGTCGCGAAAGACCCACCTTCGAGTCAGCCCTTGCATCACGACTCCGACGATACGGCAGGCGTTGGGATGACGCCACCCCCGGATTCCCCCGGAATCCCCCGGATTCCTCCGGGTCCGGGTCCGCGTCGGGCCGGGACGATCCCGACGGGCGCGGCGATGCCGCAACCTATCCGTGGAACCAGAGTTAGGATTTTCTTGTTCGGTGCTCTCAGGGAGCCCTGATGACAGACCGCCTCCGGACCGTGTTGTTGTTTGGCCCCCCCGGTGCGGGCAAGGGAACGCAGGGGAAGCTCCTGGGAGCGATTCCTGGCTTCGTCCACATGGCCAGCGGCGACATCTTCCGCACGCTGGATCGCGAGTCTCGACTGGGAAAGAAGTTTGTTCAGTACTCGTCGCAGGGATTGCTCGTGCCCGACGAGATGACGATCGAGGTCTGGCGCGACTATGTGGATCGACAGATCGAGACGCAGGTCTACCGCCCCGCATTTGATCTACTCGTTCTCGATGGCATCCCGCGAAACGTCGTCCAGGCCGAGGTCATGGCCGGGCATGTACAAGTGCTTCGGGTCATCCACCTCAGGCCGCCGGGTATTGATGAGATGGTCGTGCGTCTCAAGGGCCGGGCGCTGAAGGAGGGTCGGCACGACGACGCCGATGAAGCCGTGATTCGTCGGCGGTTTGAGGTCTACGAGAAGGAGACGTCGCCCTTGTTGGCGTACTACGACGCCGACATGATCTGTGACATCAGTGCGCTGGGCAGTCCGGCGGAGGTGCTCCAGAAGATCCTCGACGCGATCGTGCCAATCTACAGCGCGCATTTCGCCAACCCGTTGGGCTGAAGGCGAAGATTCACCGCGGAGGGCCGCAGCGGGCCACGGAGAAAGAGGCTCTTGGCTGTCGGCAAACTCCGGGTGGCTGGGTCTGAGCGAAGCGAAGCCCCGGTCTTCGTGTGCCGAGCATGTTCGTCAGCTTGGGGGTGAAAGTCCCCTGCACAACCTGGTGGAGGTGAAGTGCTAGCGAAGGGCAAGGGCGTCGCCGCGAGGCGGGGTCTGAAGGAAGCCTGGAGCAAAGCCGCGACCCGATGGACAA
>JADFKZ010000082.1 GCA_022564665.1 Planctomycetota bacterium
CGCGGTGTTGCCGCTGAGAATGCAGTTGCGGATCGTCGGGCTGCTCAGATCGCAGTCGATCGCGCCGCCCCGGTTGGAAAAACCGTTGATGATCGTAAAGCCGTCCACGATTGTGCTTGTTGTCTCGCCGCCCTGGAAGGTAAACGCCCGTTCGCTTCCCTGGCAATCGATGATGCAGCTTGCCGGACCATTGCGGCTGCGCACCAGGATGGCCCGGCCACCGAAGGTCAGGTCACGATTGCCGAGCCCGGTGTAGATCCCGTCCTCGACCAGGACGCTGTCTCCGTCGACGGTGGCGTCGATGGCTGATTGAATCGTTGGATGCTCGGCACTCGGCACGAAGAGGATCTGATGGCAATCGTCGGGAACCCCGTTGCCGTCGATGTCCGTACTGGTCCCGTTTGCAATATCGCAGCCGTCGGCGACGCCGTTCCCGTTGCAGTCCGGCTCGCATTCGTCGGGAACACCATTGCCGTTGCAGTCCACGCTCGTGCCGTCGGCGATCTCGCACTCATCGGGAATGAGGTTGTGGTTGCAGTCCCCGCTCGTGGATTGGCCGATGTCGCAGATGTCGGAAATGCCGTTTCGGTTGCAATCCAGCTGGCATGCCCCGAGCCCGCAGTACTCGAGCACCGGGGCGGGCATGAGGAACACGGGGCGAATGCCGTCGTCGATCCTCACCTCAAAGCGGTCGATGCCCGTCGTCGTACCCGCGGTGATGGTCACGCTGAAGGTCCCGTCACCGTTGTCGACGACGGCACCGATCGACGAGATGCCGGCACTCTGGGGGGCGTGCGCGACCGCGACCGACTGAATCGGCACGCCAATGGGCAGGTTCTGCCAGTCCAGAAGCGTGATCGTCATCGTTGTTTGCGACACGCCGTCAGGCGGGATCTGAGCTGGATCGAACACCGCCGGCGACTGAACCGCGTCCGGTCGGCCCGCGAGGTCGCTCCTGAAGGCATCGAACTGCGCCTGGAGCTGGAGGACCGGGTCGGGATCAGCGTTGGACTGGAACGGAACGTTGATCCTCAGGAAGTAGTCGCCGTCCGCGCAGCCGGCTGCGTCGCAGAGGGGATCGTCGCTGTCTCCGATGCGGGCGACGACCATGCACCCTATGTGCCCGGACTTGGAAAAACCCGGCGGCGGACACCCGCATCCGGTGGCATTGCTTTGCGAGCAGGAGCACCGGCCGTCGCCACCCCGGCCGCGGGCGGCGCGCATGCCCGCCATCAGCTTCTCGGCGATGTCGCCGTCGGTGTCGAGCACGGCCTGTTCGATCGCAGGTACCACACACTCACCGGCAAGGATGTTGCCCTGAATCGCGTAGAACATCGTGCACGCCGAGCCGGTGACGCCGCCCGCCCATTGAAACGTGTCGGCACCGGTGAAGGTGACCATGGCGCCCCTTGTATCCACAATGCCGTACTGCCTGACTTCGTGGCCCGTGATACCGGCCAGCGTCAGGAGGATCTCCTCAGGCAGCGTGCCGTTGGCGAGCGCATCAAAGATGATCGGCCGGCGAATGCCGGCGAAATCACCGGCCGCCTGAACCGCGGCCGCGCCCTTGCCGACCACCACCACCGGAACGATCGCCAGGAGATCGAACTGGTTGAGGCAGGTGACCGTCCCGACCGCAACTTCCTTGGTCTGGGCATCGGCGATGACGATGGACCATGTGGCGTCGGCTGACGGCGTCGCCGAGAGCCCGATCGCGAGCACGCATATGACACGGCCAAAGCCACGCCGCATCTTCCAACCTCCATCGTCAGCGTGAATAGCGGCGCCGTATCCTACTCACCAGACCGCGTCGTAGCCGTCCGCGACCAGGTTGAAGCGGCTGCTGTGGACGTGCACCCGGCGTGTCGGCCCCTCGGGGTCCACCAGCGGTCCGCCTGCATGCGTCCAGGCGAGGATGGCGCCCTTGAGATTGAACACCTTCCAGCCCCTCGCCTGCAGGTCCTTGGCGTACAGGCCGCTGCGACCCCCCACCGTGCAATGGGCGAGAACGGTGAAGCCCTTGTAGTCCTCCTGGTGCTCCTCGAATTCCCTGGAGGTCACCGCGCCTGGGATCATCGAGACCGCCTGTTCCCCAGCGGAGCGCACGTCCACCACCACGACCTCGTCCTTGTCCTTTAGATTCTGAAACTCCTCGACCGTGGTCTCGGGCACATCGGGGAAGGACTGTCTGACCTTCTGATATATGGACTCGATTTGACGGCGCTTGGTCTCATCGGACATGGGTTGCATTGGTTCACCATCCTTTGTTCTCGTCCGCGGGATCAAGGTCCGCCGGACTCGGCCACCTGGAAGCGACGCATGAAGCGCCGATCCAAAAAATCCTTGAGCTTCATCACCCACGCCCCCTCCATCGATCGCCCCCATTTTGTTCCCAGCGCCGTACCGTCACCGAGGTTCAACAGCGTGAGAAAGTCGCTCTGCGGTTTATAGGGGCGAAGCGGAGCACCTGTTAGCAAGGCACGGATGTTGTCGGAGACAATCGGCCCCTGCCGGACCGCGTAGACACCGGCCTTCGGGGTCTGCGGGTAGTCGATCAGCGTGGCGCAGTCGCCCACCGCAAAGAGATCATCGTGGTCCTCGACCTGCAAGGTGGAACGTATCCGAACGAAACCGCGGTCGTCGGTAGGAAGTCCCGATTCGGTGAAGATCGGCTCGCTCACGGCGCCGGTAACCCAGATCAGGGCCTGGCAGGGCAGGCGCTCACCGTCGCCGAGCGTGACGGCCTCCTTCTCGGCAGCGACCACCTGCCGGTTGCAGCGGATCCGGATACCTCGAGCCTCGGCGCGCCGGTACACCCTGCGGACAAGCGACTCCGGGTAACCAAACAGGATGCGGGAACCCTTCTCAAGAAGCGCCACATCGACCCAGCCATTGCCTTCGGAGGCCAGACGCCTCTGCAGAGTAAACGCCAGCTCGACGCCACCGGCGCCCCCACCGATCACCACCACCTGAAAGGGAGTGTCCTGATCGTGGCGCCGGGCTCGCTCGACGATCTCGTCGACCCGCCGGGCAAACAGGCCAATCGGGCGGGTCGGCAGGGCGTGCTCGCGGATACCCGGAAGGTCGAGGCCTACGACCGTCGACCCGATGTCGAAACAGGCGATGTCATAGTGAACTGGCGGCTGGTCCTGAAGCGTGATCCGGGAGTTTGAGGTGTCGATGCCCGTGGCCCGTGCGATGATCACGTCGGCACGTGCCCGCCGGGCCAGCGCCCGAACGTCGATCTCCAGATCCCGCGGACGGTATTGACCGGCGACGAGACCGGGGACCATGCCGGAATAAACGGCGATTGGCGTATCGGCAACTACCTTCACGCGGCTCCCCGGCACCGGGTGGGCGGCGAAATCCTCCAGGACGTGGACGTGGGCATGGCCGGCCCCGATCAGAACTACCTCGCGAGGTCTGCCGGCTGACAAGGGGCTTCTCCACGGATCACGATCCGCCGCCGGTGCCGCAAGGGCGAACGCGTTCGCGTGAATACTAACAGAAGGCAGTCACGGCGCCGCCGTTACCGGCGCACCCGGAGCCCGACCCCACGAGGATCGCCCGGCACCTCGGTGGCCCCGGGTGAAGCCGCGGCGCGTGTATAATTGCCGCCGGCCTGCGACGAGAGGATCCGACCGTGACAAGCTCCGTGCAAGGCGAATCGGAAACCCGTCTCTACGACGACGAGGGCGATCTGCTGCTTCAGGCGGACAAGCGATCGGATCGAGTCATTCTGCTTCCGGCCGGCGACCCGCGGAAAGCCAGCAGTGAACGTGACCGGATTCGCATCCAGTGGGGGCAGCACCTGCTTGCGGACCTGGTTGCCGGCCGCTACCGGACCGCGGTCTGCGCCGTCAACGACGAGGACAACTCGCACGGCATCCTGGGAGAGCTGTTGGAGCAGATTCCCACCAGCCAGTGGAATATCAAGTCGGCCACCGCCTATGCCCACATGTTCCATGAGTCGGTTGCGGTGTTGGCTCCCGGCGATCTGGAGCCCTATATCCTCAAGTTCGACCTGGATCGACTGCTGATCATGGCGATCCTGCGGCCGCGCGGCCGGGAGCACTTCACCCTCAAGGACCTATCCCGCGGGTTTCAGACGGTCTCCAAGATGCTGGCGGGACGGCAGGAGCGGTGGCCGGTGGCCAGCGTCTCGTTCCTGGGCGCCAAGTCCAACCGTCTCATCGAGCCGGGCCCCCGCGAGCCATCCTTCGAGTCGGTGCTGCGGACGATGTTCCAGGCCGGTTACCGCGGCGACGTCTACCCGACACTGGGCATGTGGGAGCTTGCGCCCACCGGCGCCTTTGCGAGCTATCCATTCCCAGAAAGCCTTCACGTGATGCGGTCCGGCGGGTCGTAGAAAAGCAGACGGCCCGCGTTCCGGTGGCTGTGAGCGAGTCCCGATCGCATCGCGACGACGCCACGGTTGGTCCGACGTCGAAAGGCCGGGCCTTCGCTTCGCTCAGCGCCAGCCACCCGGAGTTTGCCGACGGCCGACAGCCCGCTTGCTGACCCCTGCTCTTTTCTCCGCGGCGCTGGACGCCAGCCTGTGCGCTCGAACGCCAGGCGGTGCTCTGACGTTCGTTTCTGGGTGGCTGTGACGGAGTCCCGATCGCATCGGGACGACGCCACGGTTGGTCCGACGACCAATAAGAACGGGCCTTCGCTTCGCTCAGCCCCAGCCACCCGAGCGGGAGGCAGAGGGCTATCGGCTCTCGGCAAGCACACGTGGCCGCCTCTGCTCCGGCTGGTAGCCGGCAGCCGATAGCTGGTGGCTTTCTTACGGGCACGCGCCCCACGTGGCCGTCAGGTCGATCAGGTCCGTCCACCCGACGTAGCCGTCGCCGTCGAGGTCGGCGGGATGACCGGGGTTCACGCCCCACGCCGCCAGCAGCGCAAGCAGGTCGGGGACGTCCACGCGACCGTTGCCGCTGAGGTCGGCCAGACAGTCGCACTCGTCGGGCACGCCGTTGGCGTTGGTGTCGTTGCTGACGTCGAGGAGGATGTCCAGCAGGTCCAGCACCCCGTTGTTGTTGCAGTCGGCCTGCGGCCCGGAGTAGACGCTCAGGAAGAGGACCACGTCGGGGAAAGTCACCTCTGCGTTCTGATCGACGTCGGAGATCGCGCAGGGGTCATCGGGTGTGTAGGGGCCCCCCTCATAGCAGGAGGCGAAGATGATGAAATCGTCAAGGTCGACGATGTCGTTGCCGTCGTGGTCGAACTCCCGCCGGCCCAGCGAATCGAGGAACGCGATGACGGCGTCCTGCTCAGCCGGCGTGAGTGCCGCGTAGGCCTGCGCTGCGGCCCGACCTTCGCTGAGGGTGACGTTGTGGGCCGCGATGGCGTCCTCGGCGCGGCTGCGGAGGGTGCCCGCCTCGAACCGTCCGTCGTGCCAGATCGGGTCGCGTTTCCGCAAGCCTGCCAGAGGCGGCGTCTTGAGCTCCCGCTGCTGCGCATCTCCCTGCTCGATGAAGTCGGCGGTGAGGCCCATGTCGTGCAGCAGAAAGTCCGAATAGGGACGGACGACCTTGTTGCGGATCGCACGCTCCAGCATTCGATCTTTGGCGGTCGTGAACGACGGGATGTGGCAGTCGGTGCACCCGATGAGTGAAAAAATCGCCTCGCCGGCCATCCCCGACTTCGGGGTCTGGGGCGGGGCCGCAAGGAACCGCTGGAAGTCGGTCAGCTGCTGAAGGAAGTCCATTCCCACCTCGGGATCCGGCACGTCGTCGCAGAAATCCGGGTCGCCCAGGTTCGGCGGGTGGATGCCGTTGGGATCGTTCTCCTGGCTCGTCTGGGGGAAGGGGCTGGTCAGGCCCATCTCGTTGAGGGCCGCGTCCGCCGAGAACGTCAGGATGGTGGCAACCTGCGCCTTCCAGCCGAAGCGGCCCGCTCGCAGCGTGTCCGGCGGATCCTCGAAGGACTCCACCCAATGGACGCGTCCGCTGACTTCCGGCGAAGGCGGGTTGAGCTGGTAAAACTCGATGTCGGCATCAGGGATCGCCTCGATCAGGCCGTAGCCCAACATGCCGTTGGTGATCCGTCGGATCACGATGGTGGCCTCTGGAGGGATTACCTCGCGGCAATCCTCGCTGATCGTCTCCTGCTGGAAGAGTGAGCCTCCAAACTCCTCGAGCGGATCGAAGCCGAACTTGTCTTCGGAGCCTGCTCGCGTTACCCGCACCGTCCCCGGTCCGCCGAGCGGGTTGCCGTGGCAGGAGCTGCAGCTGTTCTGATTGAAGATGGGGCCGAGCCCCTCCGGTTCCGTGAACACTCGCTGAAACGCCGCCATGCCCGCGTCGAAACGGGCGAGCTGGCCGGCGCTCAACCCCAACAAGGCGTCTCCCATCTTCGGCTGGGGGACGGTCCCGGCCTCGAGCGTGGAGGCCGCGATCAGCACCCCGCCCCCGAGCACCGTCCACGTTCTTTCTCCGAAGCGACGATGCGGGCTACGGCAATGCCCTGATCTCACTCTCATTCCTCCAAACCCTCTTTTGTTCCTCTTCTTCCTGGGGAAGTTTACCCCGGGCCAGCGGTGAAGGCCAGCAGTTTCGCGGTGTCTGGAGGCAGCGCGCAGCGAGCAGGGGTTGCGGCGGCCGTCGCAGTTATGGGGCACTTCCTTCCATTGGATGTGGCTCACGGGCAGGTTTGGTGATGCTTCTCGTTGCCCTCGCTAGGACGTTCATGAATAATCCACGGCTATGAATTGAAATCAGAATAGACTCACCGTTCAGCCGGGCCGTCTGCCAAAGCGGCTTCCCTGGACACCGCGAAGGGAGTGCGTGACGTTGCGATTGGCGATCAAACGAGCCGCCGTGGGTGCGGTGCTCCTTTCCGCGGGCGCGCTCATCGCGTCCGGCGGGTGTGACAGGGGCGAGGACGCGACCGCCGGAGGTCCGGCGCGCAAGCCCGCTCCGCCGCCGGCCCAGACTGTTTCTGTGCCGGAGCCCCAGCCTTCGCCGGTGAGTCTCAATGCCCGGCTGACCACCATCTTCAAGCTGATCGGCCGACGACAAACGGCGGAAGCGCGGAAACGGCTGGAGGCGTACCTCTCCGACAACACCGACGACGGCCGGGCCGAGTTTCTTGTTGGGTTGAGCTATCACCGCGAGAAGAGCTACGCCCGGGCCAGGCCCCATTTCGTTCGCGCAACCGAGCACTCCCCCGGGTACCACCAGACCTATCACTTTCTCGGGTGGTGCCTTTATTATCTTGGCGATGCCCGGGCCGCCCGCGATGCGTTCAAGGAGCACCTGGCCTTTGTCCCCGACGAAGGCGACTCGCACTTCGGGATCGGTCTGATCGACCTGGACGAGGATCGGCTCGACGACGCCCAAGTGCGGTTTCAAAAGGCGATCGAGCTACAGGTGAACAACCAGCGGCGGCGCAGAAACGTGGCCAAGGCGCACGTGCGGCTGGCCGATGTGTACGTGCGTCGCAACCAGCTGGAGGATGCCAGGGATCACCTTGAGACGGCCACCAGCCTCTGGCCGCAGCACTACGCCGCCTTCTACAAGCTTTCGCGCGTCCGAACACGGCTGGGTGAGGCCGAATCCGCCAAGGAGGCCTTCGACCTCTACCGGTTGTGGCAGGAGCGGGTCGCACCGAAGCGGGGTCTCCCGGAGCGGCCGCCATGAGGCCGCGGGCCGGGGTACGGCTGGTGGCTGGGTTGGCTGCCGCCGCGCTCTTTGCCGGCTGCTGGTGCACCGCAGAGGCCGGATCCTCCGATGGCGCGGCGGCGGGAGATGGATCCGGCCGGCCGGGGCTGGCGGACCCGCCGGCGCTTCGGTTTAAGACCCTCACGGCGGCCGAGACCGGCATCGACGTTCAAATGCGCTGCGGCGAGATACCCTCTCGGCAGATCATCGAGGTCAACGGGGGCGGGCTTGGTCTGATCGACTACGACAATGATGGAGATCTGGATCTATTCGTCGCCAACGGGGCGACCATCGGGGAGCCGGAGAACGGGCCGGGTTGCCGGCTGTACGAGAACCTCGGACGGCTGCGCTTCCGCGACGTGACGAGGCACTTGGGGATCAACGTGCGCCGCTGGGCGATGGGTGTCGCCGTGGGCGACTACGACGGCGACGGCCGAGACGATCTCTACCTGACCTGCTACGGTCCCAACATCCTTCTGCGGAACGTCGGCGGCCGCTTCCAAGACGTGACGAAGGAGGCGGGGGTGGGGGACTCGCGTTGGGGCACGAGCGCCGCCTTTGGTGATATCGACGGTGATGGCGACCTCGATCTCTATGTGGTCAACTATCTTCACTTTGACCTCGCCCACCCGCCTCCGCGCTCCCGGTTCAAGGGTGTCGTGGTCATGGCGGGCCCTCGGGGGCTGACCCCCGAGCCCGACGTCCTCTATGAGAACATCGGTGACGGGACCTTTCGGGACATCTCCGCCGCCTCCGCGTGCGGCGCAGTCCAGGCCGCCTACGGCCTCAGCGTGGTCATCCTCGACCTGGACGGCGACGGCCGGCAGGATATCTTCGTCGGCAACGACTCGATGGCCAACTTCCTGTTCCACAACCTTGGTGGGGCGCGTTTCGAGGAGATCGGGCGTCTCAGCGGGGTCGCCGCCAACGCCGACGGGAGCGAGCAGGCCACGATGGGGATCGGGATCGCCGACGTCGACGGCAACGGCTCCCCCGACGTGTTCACCACCAACTTCTCCGGCGACACGAACACCCTGCAGATCAACCTCGGCGAGAACCTCTTCGACGACCGGACCATGCAGTTCGGCTTGGGCATGGTGAGCAGGACGTTTCTGGGGTGGTCCTGCGGCTTCTACGATTTCGATCTTGATGGCGATGAGGATCTACTGGCGGTCAACGGCCATGTCTATCCCGAAGCGAGCATGGAGGCCATGGATTCGCCCTACCAGCAGCCGCCGCTTCTGTTCACCCGCACCGGGGCCCGCTTTCAGCGCGTCACCGATCCGCAGGTTGGCGCGTTCCTCGGCGAGCCCCATCGCGACCGGGCCGCGGTCTTCGGCGATCTTGACGGTGATGGCGACATCGACGTGGTCGTGGGTGAGCTCAACGGCCCCGTGCGTGTGCTTCGCAACGACAGGTCGGGTGGCGGCGAGTGGCTGATCATCCAGTTGTCCGACACGCGGCCGGCGGCAGGCAACCACCGTGGCCTGGGGAGTCGGGTCGAAGTAACCGGCGGCGGGGTGACCCGGCGGCGGTGGATCTATGGCGGCGGGTTTCAGTCGGCCTCCGCCTCCTACGCCCACTTCGGTCTGCCGTCCGGCAGCGGTCCGTTTGCGGTCCAGATCATCTGGCCCGACGGCTTCCGGCAGCGTCTGAATAACATCAGCGGCGGGCAGCATCTGGTGGTGGTGCGTCCGCACAACCCACTCTCGCCGCCGGAGTCGCGGTAGTCCCGGGTGCGGTGGCTCCCGACGCGGCCGCGCGTCCGATGTGCGGTTATGCGATTGTGGCAGCGGTGTGCAACCGTCACAACCCGCGCAAAGGGAGGCGGATCGTGCACCGCGGGTCTGATTGACCGTGGATCGGCCCGGATCCTTCCGGATAGTTGAGGGGGAGGTCTCCTTGCCCGTCGCCCATGGAGGGGGGAGGTCAAGCGATGGGGCTAATGATCAACAAGCGGAAGCTAGACGCCGCGGCCAACTCGATGCACCAGTTCTGCCAGGAGGTGCGGTCGATCTACCCGGGCCCGACAGAGGATGCGGCGATCGAGGCCGCCACGCTCTTCCTCTACCTTCAGATGTCCAGAGACCTTTTCGGACCACGATTCACCACCGGGCTCAATCGTCAGCTGCAGCAACGGCTCAAGTACTCCAGTGCGCCGGAAGCGAAAGCCCGGATAACGAGAATTGGAAAACTCGCCGACGCCAGAGAGCGAGCGATGAGCGCCGCCGCTCCGAATCGCGACGCAGACGAAAAGTGCCGCAGCTACGTGACGAGCGTCCTGAGGGCGCTGCTGGCGGAGTCGGGCTATCGCGACGACGATCCCGAGCTGATTCGGTCAACCTACGCGACGGTCGAGCAGGTTATCCGGGACATGAAAAAGCACCTCAGCGGGATCAAGGAGCAGAATCACTTCGTCTTCAAGAGCGCGTCCGAAGACCAGCGCCCTATCTTGTAAGCCGGTCACCTGCTGGGTGATAGTATGCCAGCAACCGCCGGGCGGTCGTCACCCGGCGGTCGCTGTTGCGTCTCCTGCTCCCCTCGGTTGCGTCCACGAGTCCAGAGCGGACGTCGGCGAGGGAGCAGGAGTGTGGATGCCTGCACTCCTGATCTGGGAAAAACTGACGCGCGGCGCCGCGTGCGTGTATCCCACAAGGTACGCAGGATCGTCAATTGGGAATGTCCGCTTGAGCGCAAATCCGCCGTCAATCGCGCAGGGTGAACACGTCGGCGCATGCGGACGTGGGGGAAGAGGATGTCGGATTCTCTGCGGGCACGGTGGCCGCGGTTGTCCTGAGCCGGCCCGCCGCCGGGGATCGATCGACGACGACGCCGCGGCTCGCATGGGGAACGGGGGCAGGAAACCTCCGGGCCGAGCAACGTCGGGGATGAGTACGAAGAGTCAATAGCCCGCCTTTGGAGCGTGCCCGGGAGTACTCTCGAGACCTCGCGTCCCGGAGGGTCGAATCCGGCCTATGATGAGCCGGACCCATCGCGAGAGCCGCGACTGTTTCCATCAGATTGAGTGACGATTGCGCAAGCCTCCAAGCCGGGCGTAATCCTCACCGGCCCGGAGGTCTTTGTCGTTGGCGGGGCCCGGGCTGAGGTCCAGCGAGGAATTTTCATGGCGCGAAAGAGCCAGCAAACGTTTGCCAAGCGACGGCGTGAGTTGAAGAGGGCAGAGAAGGCCGCCCAGAAGCGGGCACGCCGCGCCGAACGCAAGGATCCGGACTATGTTCCCCCGGAGGAGTCCATCCCCTTCGGCGACGCGGACACGGCCATCCCCACCGGCGACGCGGACACCCCCATCTCGACCAGGGACGCCGACACACCCATCCCCACCAGGGATGCGGACACGCCCATCCCCACCAGGGATGCCGATTCGCCGCCGGAGGCGGGATCAGCACATCCCGGCCGTTGATGCGGCTGCGGCCTAAGACCGCCCTTACGATACCGCAACATTCTTTTTGAGCGCTCCGTACGGCCCTCCGGGCCGACACTCGCTCTGGTACGCGGCGGCGAATTCATCCGCCGCCGCTGATCGGGCACCTCGCCTGAGCGCTCCGTACGGCCTCGCGGCGTCGCGGCGTCCTTGCCGCTCTTGTTCAGCAGCCCTCCGCGCGTTGGGCCGCACACTCGCTCTGGTGGCTACGCGGCCTATCAAAAAGGCGGCTACGCTTTGACGTAATCTGCGCTTGCCCCGTGGGTGTGCAGATTGCACGCTTGTCTCAGCGCCTGCCCTCGCTAGGACGTTTATGAATAATCCGAGTTAGGTACGCGGTCGAGGGGAACTGCGAACTCCTACTGACGGCCTGTGGTTTTCCGGTGCGGGTTGCGAAAGGTTGAGCCAAAGAATTTGAGCACTTCTTTTGGCACCGCCTCAGGCGCGCAGTACAAACGATCTCAGCTCAAGCAGGAGGACAGGCCGTCCTTCTTTCTTGGTTCCTCCTAAGCCTCTGCGAATGGCTGGGGGGCTCTCCGGGGCCGAACGTCGGCAGAAACAGCTTGCCTTGCTCTGGGCTGCCCTGCGCGGGCAGGGTACGGAATCGCTACGTGGTCAATCACTTATCTCGCGAAAGGAGTGCGGACATGCGCAGGGGATTCGTCATCGAGACTGCACGAGCAATCGCGCTTGCGTCGCTGCTGTGGGGGCCCTCGATCGTGCTGCTGCAACAGGCGCAGGCCTCTGCGGCGGATGTTGGCGAGATGGCGCCGGAGACTGCGGCGGACGAAGGAATCGGGTTTCTGAAGAGGTTCTGGCGGTTGGCGTGGGGCGTCGAGTTCGTCCCGCAGCGATCGGGCATGATCCTGTGGGAACGGCTTGGCCGGAATACCTGGCTGGTGGCGCTTGGTGACAGGGGTGCCGACGGTCCAGTCGTCGGTGTGGGTGTCTTTGTAGAGGCCAGACGCGAGCTCCTGGAGTACCTTGCATGGACACCCCAGCGGCTTCAGGAGGGGGGGTTGATCAATGTCGAAAACTACTTCGTGGCGGGGACGCTGTACGGGGCCAACGGTTTCCAAGGCGCGATCGTGGCCACCGTGCAGGAGGTGCTCGCTCCCGGGAAGGTGCCAAACGACCCGCCGTTCGCTTTCCAGGCCATCACCCCCTTCGAGCTCGTAGCTGATGTCCCGGCCGCGGTCCAAGAGGTGGGCATTCTCGCGAGCCTTTATCACTCTCACGCCGACAATGAGCCGTTCTCCGCTGATGTGGCCCAGTTGCCGAGGCGGTGCGTGGCAGGGTGGCAACTGTGTCGGGACCGATGCTGGAACAAGTTCATCGGTGAGGTGTATAAGTGCCAGGTCCCCGTCGGTGCGTGCCTCGTGGCATGCGGCCTCGGTTGCCTTCATGCGGTTTGGGCCTGGGGTGTGTGCTTTGCGATCTGCGCAGCGGTGTGCCTTGCGATCGAGGCAGTGTGCCTCGGGGGGGCCCATTCGAACCTCAAGGCGTGCTGGATTGGGTGCGACCTCGACCGGATGAGCTGCGATCCGGATTGGGAGCCGCCGCGGCCTGACGTGCGGTGAGCGACCGCTTCTTGAACGACCGCGGGTGACGAGGTTTCCGTGCCTCGGGCAAGTATGGAGGTCGAGCGGAACGCCCGCATGGGATGGAAACCAATGGCAATGGATCGGTGGCAGAACTCCCCCCGTCTTGTGCGGCGTTTCTACGCGGGTTGGGCGCTCTGCCAGCTCGGCCTCCTGGGCGCGCTGGCGGTCATGTGGATGCTGGAACTGCCGCAGCATCTGGCGTTCGGGTGGTGCTTCGCGCTCCTTGGCGCCTGGGCAGCGTGTCTCCCGGTCTTGGTCTTCATCGCGGCCAACTGGGAGAAGCGGCTCATGAGTCGGCTTGAGGAGTCGGAGTACCGGCTCTGTCCGCAGTGTGGTCACCGACTCACCGGGCTGACCGGTTCGACCGCCTGCCCTGAATGCGGCGCGCCGTGTGAGGTTAAGCAGGTAGAGAGCACGTGGCGGGCATTTCGGCCGATTATGCTCGGACCGTTTCATTGACGCGCAGTGCCTGCAGGGAGTGTGAGACCCACCTGTGCGCTGAGATACCCACGGCGGGCGGTACCGGACAAGACCCTAAATGCCGCAGTGACATCGACGTCGAGGCGTGCCAAAAGGCCTTCGCTGAAGGATGGCGAGCCGCCGCAGCGCCCAGCCGGCACGGCGGCGGCGATTTCGGCCGGCCACCTGGGCGCCGACGTCATGCTGGTCGAGCGTTACAATCATCTCGGTGGGCTGTCGACCGGGGGACTGGTTATCTGGATTGACCGGATGTCCGATTGGACAGGGAAGCAGGTCATTGCCGGCATCGCCCGCGAAATACTTGACCGTCTGCCGAAGGACGCGGTGATGGGGCCGTCGCGCTCCGACTGGGGCTCCAAGGACGTCGCGACCGCGACCTACTGGAAGCAACGCACCGCCGCATTCAAGGGCATCGTCACCTGGTCGCCGACCATTGACCCGGAAGCGCTCAAGACACTCTCTATGCAGATGGTGCTCGAACAGAAAGTGCGGCTGGTCTTCCACTCATGGGCGGTGGAGCCGATCGTTGAAGACAGGGTGATGCGCGGCGTGATCTTCGAGAGCAAGGA
>JADFKZ010000083.1 GCA_022564665.1 Planctomycetota bacterium
CAGCAGCAGCGGCTTCGGCGTCAACCCCTCCCCCGAGGACACCAACGGTGACGGCACCGTCAACGTCCTGGACCTGACCGACCTGCTGCTGTGCTTCGGGCAACCTGCCATCCCCGGCTGCGTGGGGCAGGACATCAACGGCGACGGCACCGTCAACGTGCAGGACCTGATTGCCTTGATGATGAGCTTCGGCCCGCGCCCCGTAGCCCAGCAAGCCGCGCCCGAGGGAACGCCAGAGACGGTCTGCTTCATCGACACGGGACTGGATCCCCTGGTCACCCTCGACTGGCAAGAATTGACGCCCGTGCCACGGCGCGGCTGGGCCGAGGTCGACGGATCGACCCTGCGCCTGGTCGTCAGCAACCGTGGCGACCGCGACTACCTGGTCGACGTGAGCCTCCACCCTTGGGGAATCCGCGCGGCCTCACGCGAGACACTGCCGCGCCTGACCCTGCCCGCACGCATGACTCACACCTTCGCAGTCGACCTCAGCCAGCAGGGCTTCGACCTCGCGGCGCTGCGAAGCCCTGGATGCATCCGCGCCCTGGTGCGGGTCTTTCCCGCCGGCTCGCCGCCGACGCCTGGTGCGATCGCGCTCGACCAGAGCTTCTCGCCCACAGTCTACTTTCACGGGACGCTGCGCGTCGGCGGCCAGCGGCTGGTGACCAAGCTCTACCTCGAAGACGTCATGCAGCGCACGTTCCGCTCGGGCAACCTGCCGCCCGGCTGGTGTCCAGGATCGACCGTCAGCATTCCCGATCCGCAGATGTTCATCGACGCCGGCGACGGGGATCCGGACCCGGACGACCCAGGCGCCTTCGTCGACCCCGTGGACCTGGGCAGCTTCGAGTTCTGCTTCCGGATTCCGGTGGACACCAAGGACAGCGGCATCGGAGAGGACTTCGGATTCAATCCGGTCACGATCTATCCCGCCGCCCATGCGCGCGTGATCGTCACACGAGTCGGCCCACCCATCACCACCGTCTTCGACGGCACCCTCGACGAGGACGGTTGCGTTACCTTCCAGGACGCCGCCCCCGCCGCCCAGTACATCGTTCGCCTCTTAGGGCAGTCCATCGTGCCCAGAACGGACAATCCAGCACAGAGCAACACGCTCACCGTCAAGACCGAGGCTGGCGACCAGCCCTTCTGGCTGTGGTGCTGGGACTTCGACGCCGACAACACCAGTACTCGCACCTACTACCTCAATCCCAGCCGTCTCTCGAACCTGCTGGCGATCGGTACGTTCTGCCTGCGCCGCTTCAGCGACGGCGTCAGCAACGGTGGGTTCGTGCTCCAAGACATCCCTTGCCAGCACTCCATCCTGCCCAACTCCTGCTGGCGGGAGATCCACCCCGACCACAACCACTACAAGTACGCCATCGCGCACGAGGTCGGGCACGACGTGATCTACCACTTCCTCGGCAACAAGCATCTCTTCCGTTGCGGCCAGTACACCATCAACTCAGGCGGCACCGCCTGCGAGTGGCCGGGCGCCCATGCGCTGCACTCCAAGGAGTACTCCGCCGGCGCCATGGGCGAGGGCTTCGCCCACTTCTATGCCGGCGCAGTGTGGAACCAGCTCGAGGAGACCAATGGTTTCTTCCACTACTACAAGGACGACTACAAGGATGGCGATTTCAAGGTCGTGAATCTCGAGCACGGCCCGCTCGGTGGCGACACCAGCATCATCGACGAGTGCACGGGTCCCCCCAACGGCTTCGCGACCGAGCTCGACTGGGCGCGTGTCTTTTGGAACTTCATGACCGATGAGGGTGCCGGAAAGCCCACGAAGCTAGAGTTCCTCGAGCAGCTGGAGCTCCTAAGGGTGAGCCAGGACATCTCGCCAGAGTGGAACCTCGGCAACACCTGGCATCGCATGCGCCAGGCGATTCTCACGCACCCGGACGGCGGGATGGCCGCCTTCGATCGATTCAACAACCTGGCATCCATCCACGGCATCGATTCCAACGCCAACTGCGAGCTTTTCGACAGCTGCACCAACGAGTGCAAGGAGCCCACGCCCTGCTTCGACGAGGAGAACTGTCCCTGCTCCTTCTGCAAGTGAGGCTCCGCTCGGCGATCTTGAGTGGCGCCTGCGCCGGGACCTCCACGGGATGATGCTGCGAGGTGAGCATCCGAAGTCACCCGGGAGTGGGCTGTCGGCTTTCGGCCCCAGGGCAGCGTGGGGAGAGCACCGTCTGGCGTCCTGGCGCACACGTTGGCGTTCTAGCGCACACGCTGGTGTCCTGGCGCACAGGCTGGCATCCAGCGCTGCGGAGAAAAGAGGAGGGTTCAGGGTTCAGCAGGTCGTCCCGAACCCCTCCTGACGTAGGGCCGGAGGTCGGACGTGGCGCCGAGACATCTACCTCCGTGCTTCTTCCACGATCTCGCCGAGCATCGATCGACCGTCGAGCTGCCACCTGGGAACGAACTTCCCGTTGACGAAGATCATGGGGATGCTTCGCAAGCCGAGCCGTTTGCCCGCCTGGGCATCCTCAGCGATCGCGGCGGCGACTTCGGGCTGCTCCATTGCGGCCGCCAGCGCGTCAGGGTCGAGCCCCAGGGTCGCGGCGGCGCGGCGAATCGAGTCGGCGTCGAGGTTTCTCTGGTTGCTCATCAACCACTCGTGCATCCGCCAGTAGCCCGCCGGGCCGCCGAGGGAGCCCGCCGCCTCGGCGGCGCGTGCGGCGAGGCAGGCCTGCGGGTGACGTGTCGTCGTGGCGGAGGGATTGCACTCCTGGTTGAAGGGGTAGTGCCGGAACGTGTACCGCACATCACCGCCGACGGCGAGGATCTCGCGGATGCTCTGATCGGCGGTGGCGGTAAAGGGTTCCTGGTAGTCGCCCCAGATCACCACGTTCACCGGCGCCTGGACTGGCCCGGTCGCCCAGGACCGCGCATCGGGGCCCAGCGGTCGGGCCCGCTGGTCGCGCCAGTCCTGGATGTACTTGCGAGCCGCCGGAGGCGGCCGATCGGTGACGGCGGCCGCGGTGGGCGGGCTCGTGGCCGCTACCTGGTCGACGGCCCGGCTCAGCGCGCCGGGGATGTTCCATCCCTTCAGCTCGACACCGTTGATAAACACCATCGGCGTGAAGTGGATGCCCAGCGCCCGCGCCTCCTCGATGTCCGCCTGAACAAGCCGCAGCGGCTCGTCCCCCTGCATCAGTGCCGCGAATCGCCCGGGGTCATAGCCGAGCTCGGCAAGGCCGGCGTGAAGCTCGCTGTTCGTGAAGCTTCCGCCGCGATCGAAGAGCCACTTGTGCATCTGCCAGAAACCCTCTGGGCCGCGGAGGATCCCGGCGGTCTCGGCGGCGCGTGCCGCCCAACAGGCGTTGGGATGCTTGTTGTTCCTGACGTGGCGGTTGCAGTCGGGGCAGAAGGGAAAGTGCTTGGCGGAAAACGAGACGTCGTCGCGCCGCTTCAGCACGCGACGGATCTGGGCCTCCATACTCCGGCAGTCTGGGCATTGGTAGTCGGAGATGACGACGAGCCGTATGGGTGCCTGTTCGGGGCCGATCAGATAGCGCCCGGTGAAGGCGGCCGCGGACTCCTGCCCGCTCGCAGCGATGATCCTTTCTGTTGAGCGGGCGAGCGTTTCGGCGAGACCCGCCTGGGCGCGGCTCAGGGCGCCGAACTCCAGGCTGGTCACCGCGGCGAACCCCGCTGCGGCCCACCCCAGCCACCGCCCGGCGCCGCGGCGGACCGTGGGAGCGATCTCGCTTGCGACCAGGAAGCCGAAGTTGCCCAGGTGCAAGACGAGGCAGTAAAGGCACAGGTAGCCGCCGGCGATCATGACCACGATGAAGGCGGCGGACGCGACCGCGCCCGCCCGAATCAACCAGCGAAACGCCGCGGGAACACCACCTGCGCGGGGAGCGGAAAACCAGGCGAACGCCAGCGCCGCGAAGTAGGCGAGGCCGACGAAGGAAACGGGCCACTTGAGGCCCGGCACCTTCGACCAGGGGCTCGCCACGGCGCGGTCGCAGCCGCTGCCTTCACCGCACCCCGGGGCCTCCAGCAGGTTCAGGTGGCTTGCGGCCAGGACCGCCGCCGCGGACGCGCTGAGGAGCAGGCAACCCAGGCCGATCCAAAAGATCGGCCGCGGAATGCGTGCCGGGTTAAATACGGTGGTCGTTGCCATTGCTGGAAACCCCCCTACATGCGTCCGGGGGTCTGGATCCCCAGCAGGTCCAGACCGTCGGCGAGCACGCGGCTCAGCAGGTTGCACAACCGCAGCCGCGAGAGCCGGAGCTGTTGGCGGTCGGCCTTCAGGACCGGGCAGCTCTCGTAGAAGGTGTTGTAGGCGTTGGCCAGGTCGTAGAGGTAGGTGCAGAGGCGGTGCGGCTCCAGCGTTGCCGCCACCTCGGCGACGACGCTGGGATACCGAAGAAGCAGCAGGCCAAGGCTGCGCTCGGCGGGCTCGGTGATCACAAGCTTGGCGCTCTTTATCGCCGGGTCTGTGGGCGTGACCCCGGCTCTGGCGAATATCGAGCACACCCGGGCGTGGGCGTACTGGAGGTAGGGCCCGGTGTTGCCGTCGAAGCTGACCATGCGGTCAAGGTCGAACAGATAGTCGCGGACGAGGTCGCTGGAGAGGTCGGCGTACTTGACGGCGCCGATGCCGACCGCCTTGCCGATGGCGTCAAGGGCCTCATCATCCAAGCCGTGCGTTGGGGCGGATGGGTTCTCCGCGCGTCGGCGGACTTCGGCGGTGGCGCGCTGGATCGCCTCGGTCAGCAGCAATCTGAGGGGGAGGTTCTCGCCGCTTCGCGTCTTCAGCGGCTTGCGGTCCGTGCCCAGGACGGAGCCGAAGGGGACGTGGACCAGCTCGGCCCGCGAGCCGTCATCGAGGCGGTCCCAGCCGATCCTGCGAGCGGCATCGAAAACGTCCCGGAAGTGGTCGCGTTGCCGGGCGTCCACGATGTAGATCACCCGGCTCGCCTTGAGCTCTTGGACGCGTCTGCGGACGGCGGCGAGATCCGTCGTCGCATAGAGATACCCGCCGTCTGATTTCTGGAGGATCAGCGGGCGATCGCGATCGGGAAACCTCACGATCAGGGCGCCCTGGTCCTCCTGGGCAATTCCGGAGACTCGAAACGCCTCCACGACGTCCTTGAGCCGATCGCGGTAAAAGGATTCCGGGCGGTTGTCGTTCGGGCCGAGCTTGACGTTGAGCAGGTCGAAGCTCTCGTAGACCGCTCGCATGGTGACGTCGATGATCTTGTGCCAGGTGCGGCGGGTCTCGGTGTCGCCCTGCTGAAGCTTGATGAGCGTCGCCTTGGCCTCGGCGGCGGCGGCCTCGTCTTGCCGGCATTCGGCCTGGGCATGGCGATAGGCCTTGTCCAGATCCTCCAGTCCCAGGGTGTCGAGGTCGTCGCCGGACCGGGTAAGCGACCAGAGCACCATGGCGATCGTCAGACCCCAGTCACCCAGATGGTTCTCCCGGTGAACCGTGCGGCCGATGCGCTCGAAGGTCCGGGCAAGGCAGTCGCCGATGATGGTGGAGCGAAGGTGCCCCACGTGCATCTGCTTGGCGATGTTGACGCCGCAAAGGTCGATGGCGATCGTGTGGGGGTTGGGGTCCCGATGGACACCCAACTGCGGGGTGTCCAGAGCCTCAAGCATCTTCCCGAGGGCTTCGGCCTTCAAGCGGATGTTGATGAAACCCGGACCCGCGACCTCCGGCGTCTCAGCAACGCCGCGCAGGTTCTTTGCAACGGCCTCGGCGATCTGTTGAGCCAGGGCGCGGGGCTTGAGCCCGGCGTGCTTGGCCAGGCTCATGGCACTGTTGGCTTGGTAGTCGCCGAAGGCCGGGTTCTGGCTGCACCGTATGATCGGGTCCACGTGGCGGTAGTCATCGCCGAGCACCGCCACGATCGCCTCCCGGAAGGCTTCCTCGAGAAGGCGCGTCGGATCGGCCGCCGTGGTGATGTCCCCGCGGGTCATCAAAATCTAGTATAGCTGTTGGTGTATTTTCACTGTGGCAGCGTTGGTGTACAATGGGCCTTGGATGACGACAAACCAACACGCCATCCTGTTCCTCTGCACCGGCAACAGCGCACGAAGCCTGATGGCCGAGGCGATCGCCAACCAGGAGTTTGCCGACCAGTTTCATGCCTGCTCGGCGGGGTCGCACCCCGCCGCCGAGCCCCACCCGCTGACGCTCGAGACGCTCTCGAACAACGGCGTGAGTGCCGAGGGTTTGCGGCCAAAGGGCGTCGAGGAGTTGGCGGGGCAGCCGTTGGACCTTCTCATCACGCTCTGTGATGAAGCCCGCGGGGGGTGCGCGACCTTCAGTGGTGTGCCCGCGGTGCACTGGCGGCTGCCTGACCCGCCGGGTGCCGATGATCCGAAGGCGATGTTCACAGCCGTCTACGAAGCGCTGGTCGAAGCGATCGGCGTCCTGGCGCACGGGCCGGACTCCGATCTCGGTGGACGGGCGGCGGAGGCGGCGCGGCAGCTGAGCCGGTGCCTGGCGCCGCACGCGATCTAGCTCGACCGCCATGCCCAGACTGACCACCGAGCCGACGACTCCCATCGAGAAGCGCGATCGGGTCGCCGATCTACCACACCGACCGCGGGTGCTCCTGGGCAAGATGGGGCTGGACGGGCATGACCGGGGTGTCAAGCTCATCGCTCGGGCGATGCGGGATAGCGGCATCCACGTGATCTACTCCGGGCTGTGGCAGACACCGCGGAGCCTGGCGATCTCTGCCCGCGATGAGGACGCCGATGTGCTCGCCTGCTCCATGATGAGCAACTCGCACCTGGTGCTCGTGCCCCGGTTGATCGCCGAGTGCGGGAAGGTCGGCCGTCCCGACATGGTCATCAACGTCGGCGGCATCATCCCCGTGGAGGATGTCCAGACGCTGCTCGATGCCGGGATTCATCAGGTGTATCACACGGGGACCAGTGTCCAGGAGATCATCGCCGGCGTCCGCGAGGTGACGAGACCTCATGGCGATCTGTCCACCGAGCACACCGTGGCCCGACTGGGTCGCTCGATCAGCCTTGTGCACGCGGGGTCGAGGCCCGCAAAGGGACCACGGCGGCGTCCCGCGCAGGTGGTGGGGCTGACCGGCTCACCGGGAGCGGGAAAATCCACCCTGGTGGCGGCGATGGCGGCCATTGCCGTCGGCGCGGGCGAGAAGCTCGCGGTGGTGGCGTTCGACCCCATGAGCCCGATCACCAACGGGGCGCTGTTGGGAGACCGGCTGCGGGTGGACTTCAAGTCAGTCGATGAGAACGTCTACTACCGGAGCCTCGCCATCGTGGGAGAGAACTACCAGACGCTGCCTCAGATCATCACGCTCATCGGCGGCGCCGGATTCGACAAGCTGATCATCGAGACCGTCGGGGCCGGCCAGAATGATGTGGCCATTCGCGAGTACGTCGACCGGACCGCTGTGGTCGTGGTTCCGGGGATGGGTGACTCGGTGCAGATGGAAAAGGCGGGCATTCTGGAGATCGCCGATCTGTTCGTTGTCAACAAGGCCGACTTCCCGCAGGAAAGCAAGCTTGTCCGCGAGCTGAAAGACGTGGCCGGGCCCAGGCCGATCTACGAAACCATCGCCACGCAGGGCAAGGGGATCGTGGAGCTATGGGACGGGCTGTTCGAGTAGGCTCGTTCTGACAACCTAGCCGTTGGCCCAAGACCGCGCGAGGCGTCGATCTTGCAGTTGCGCGGGCAGGCGCACCAGCAGGCCAGCTCCTGGAGCGCCGCCGCAACACGATCCTTCAAATCCGGCGTACATCGGGTGTGATGTATGCCGGCGTTGGGTTGTCGACGAGGAATTGTTTTCCGGCCGCTCTGGCGATGGGAACGAAGAAGAGAGTAGGCGGGGCTGTCGTGTCACGCCATGAGCAACAGCCAAGCGCCAGTAGCCAAATACCAAATGCCGGCTTACCTCCTCCTCCTCCGGCAACCCAACAATACTCCCGCGCCCAACATCGCCAACACCGGCGCGCCGGGTATGGGCGTGGCTGTGAAGATCCAGTCTGATGCCTTGATATGGAGTCCCGGCTGATGATGGTCCAGCCAGCCCCAGCCGGAGATCCCGTCGAAGCCGCGGTGACCGCTGCTGCCCTGCCCGTCACCGAACCGGAACGTGAACCCGTCCATGTTGGCCCGGTCGTAGAGGTTGATGACCTCGCCGGTATCCAGCCAGATGATGGTGCCGGAGTTGGTATTGGTTGGTGTCGTGACCAGGAGATCATCGTCGTTGAAAGGGAAGGTCGTCACCGTGTAGGTGAAGTCGAGCAGAACCAGGCTTGTGAGCGCGGGGTCGGGGTGATACGCGTCGCCGATATCGAGCCCCCCGAAGGCCATGCCGGTGATGTGCACCTGCGTGCCGTCGTAGGTGAGCAACATGCTGGCGTCCGGATGGTCGAAATCAAAGGTGAACCGGTCGTGTTCCGGGGTGATGTCGAACAGCTCGTCAAGCCTCAGACCGTAGCCTGGCGGGGCGGCGCTTCCGTCGGGGTGGTTGCTCAACCGGTAGACGCCGGGCACGATAAGGGCCGCGGTCCCCGGACGCGCACACAGGCCGACGCCGAGGCCGACCGCGCACAGACACAACGCATGGATACCACGGGGGGCGCGTAGGGCTGACATCTCTCTCTCAGATCTCTGAACCGTCTCTCAACTCTCTCAAACGTCAAATTCAGGGTGATCCAGGAGCCGCTCAAATGCAAGGGTTTTCTTGGCAGATTCCACGCCTTTTTCCAGTATGGCAAGCTGGCCAAGCTACCGCGGGTGCTAGTGAAACGTGCCGCGGTCCTTGATCGAGAAGTCGTACAGCGATGCAAGCCCAGCGGCGTCGAGCCCGGGCAGCGCGTTGAGGCGGTCGGTGATCCGCTGCGGCTCGTCCACGGCGGGTGCCGCGAGCGTGAGCCACTTGGCCTTGAGGAGGCGGGGCAGATTCGCCGTCTTGTTTCGGGCGTGGCCCGCGGGGTACATCATCAGCCCGCTGTCGAGGGTGTCGCCGGCCGTGGTCGTGATCACGACGGAGGTGGGAATGCCGTCAGGGTACCTGTCGTCATACTTCTTGCCGCCATGGGCAAAGGTGATCCTGGCCATAAGCCGGCGTGTCTGGGTGTCACAAAGCGCCTCCCGCCGGTAATCGTCCGGCCCGAGCATGAGCTGCTGCCAGGCGTCGTCGATCCCGCCCGGGACGTTCGCCGGCCCCCCGCGGGCGAGGTTGAACGCCTTGGCGAGCGTTCTGGCGATGATGTACACCATGGAATGGTCGGCGGATTGCCGGGTGCGGGGGTCGCGTTTGGCCGGGTCACCGATGATGCTGAACGCCGGCTCGTAGGCGATGATCTTGATCGCTTGGATCTGCTCCGGATCATCCAGCAAATGTCGATGCTTTGTCAGCAACCCGATCAGGCCGGCCAAGGCTCCTGCGGACTGGTGCTCGTAGAGCCCGAGCTTGAAGTGCATGCCCATGACCGCGAAGTCCTCGCCGGAGTGCGTCAGGACAAGATCGAAGGGGGCGGGGCCCGCGGTCGGCTCGAAGAACCGGAAGATGGCGGCGGGGTTGCGGAAGATGTCGCCCGGCCCCACGAAGCCTCGCATCGCGCGCTTCACCGACAGGACCGCCATCTCCGCCGCCAGCCCTGCCGACGCCCCCTTGGAGTCGGAGAGCTGCTCACCGGCGCGGATCGCCCGCCAGGGGATGTAGTGCGCGACCACCATGCCGATCGCCGATTCGATCTGCCGGGGCGTGGCACCGATCATTGCCCCGAAGGTTGCCGCGGAAGCGATCGCGCCGTGGACGACGTGGTCGATCTTGTAGCTCTTGAGGCTGAAGACCTCGGCGAGGCGGCCGCGGATCTCGTCGATGAGCAGCATGCCCCGCAGGGCATCGGCACCGGTTCCCGAGGTGAGCTGGGCGGCGGCGATGGCAACCGGGTAATAGTCGTTGTGGCCGAACTCGCCCGCGGTGTGGCCCAGCGCGGGGTTGTAGCCGAAGTTGGTGCCGTTGGCGTCGAGCTCGCGCACGGCGGCGCAGTTGGCGGCAACGGCTTTTTCAGGAGCAACGCGCCGGGTGGAACCGAACAGCGGCACACCATCGGGCTGGTCGTACTCGGCCGCCTCGGCCCGCAGGATCTTCGGGGCGTTGGTGCCCAGGGCGATCGCCGACAGCCCGCAGATCATGCTGTCGGTAAAGAACATGAGCGTCCGATCTCCCACGGCCGGAGCCGGGTCGCCGATCGCGGCGCCGGCAAAATCGACGGCGAACCGGCCGATCCCCAGCGCCTGGTTCTCATCAGCCGGGAGCGTGAGCGTCGTGTCGCTGCCGGTGGTGGTCATGGAGGCGCAGCCGCGGGCGAGTCCGTGTCCTGGGCATCCAGGTGCGCGAGCACGCGGTCGACCTCGTCGCGCGAGCCCATGATCACCGCCGTCCGCTGGTGAAGGCTTTCGGGCTGGATCTGAAGGATGCGCCGACGCCCGGCAAATGCCTTGCCCCCCGCCTGCTCGACGATCATCGCCATCGGGTTGGCCTCGTACATCAGGCGAAGCTTTCCGTGGGGGTACTCCTTTGTCGGCGGATATATGAAGACACCGCCGGTCAGGAGGATGCGGTGAATGTCGGCGACCATCGTCCCGATATAGCGGCTGGAGTATCCCTGCCCGTGCGCCTCATCGAGATAGTTGACGTAGGCGGCCGGAAACTGGAGGCGGTAGGCCTCGTTGATGGAGTAGCTCTTGCCGGACTCCGGCAACCGCAAGTTCCGCTCAACGAGGAGAAAGGCCCCCACGGAGGGGTCGAGCACGAAGAGGTTGACCCCGTGCCCCGTCGTGAGGACGAACACACAGGATGATCCATAGAGGATGTAGCCCGCAGCAACCTGCGCCGTGCCCGGTTGCAGGAGGGACTCCTCCACGGAATCGGCCGTCGAGTCGTGGCGGAGGATGGAGAAGATGGTGCCCACGCTGACACAGACGTCGAGGTTGGCCGAGCCGTCGAGCGGGTCGAAGAGGACGCAGTAGGGCTGATCTTCCTTTGTCTGGAGGATGATGGGCTGCTCGTTCTCCTCCGAGGCGAGGATGGCCACGCCCGCCCGGTCGCCGAGGGTACGGATGAGCGTTTCGTTGGCGATCACGTCGAGCTTTTGCTGCTCGTCGCCGGAGACGTTTGACGAGCCCACGGGGCCGAGCACATCGTCGATCCGGGCCCGCCGGATCTTGCCGGCGATGATCTTGGCCGCGAGGGTCAT
This sequence comes from Planctomycetota bacterium, assembly GCA_022564665.1. Lineage (GTDB taxonomy): Bacteria > Planctomycetota > Phycisphaerae > Phycisphaerales > SM1A02 > JADFKZ01. The sequence goes on from JADFKZ010000083.1 coordinate 11,230, forward strand.
TGCAGCAAGGATCCAGGAGAAAGCCCCCGTGGCCCCCGGGTGCCGCGACTCCTCGGACCGGATGTGGCTTTCCAGCGTCGTCAGGTGGTTTGGGGTCGGGTCCTGTGTCATGTGCTGGGAGGTGGACGCCTCCGATTGTACTTCAACCGCGGCCCGTTCCGCTACGATAGTGGCGCGGAGAACGCCACGGAGATTTGTGCAATGTCTGAGCCTGTGATTCTTGGAGCCAAGCGGACGCCGGTCGGAAAGTTCCTCGGGGGCCTGAGCCGGACGCCCGCGCCGCAGCTCGGGGCCCACGCGATCGATGCGGTTCTCGCGGAGGTGCCGGAGGCGCGGGAGCACGTCGATGAGTTGATCATGGGCTGCGTGCTTCAGGCGGGACTCGGGCAAAACCCCGCCCGTCAGGCGGGGCTCCACGCCGGGCTGCCTGAGACGCTCAACGCGATGACCGTCAACAAGGTCTGTGGATCCGGTCTCCAGTCGGTGATGCTCGCGGCGCAGTCGATCAAGGCCGGCGACAACCAGCTCGTCGTGGCGGGCGGGTTCGAGTGCATGTCGCTCGCCCCGCACTTGGAATACCTGCGGAGGGGCGTCAAGTTCGGCGACGGCAAGATGATCGACCACATGGCGCACGATGGCCTGACCTGCCCCTTCGAGGGCTGGGCCATGGGGTCGGCCGCCGACTACATCGCGCAGAAGTACGACATCTCCCGCAAGGAGCAGGACCGCTACGCCGCCCAGTCTCACCATCGGGCGGCAGCCGCCACGCGAGACTGCTTTTTCAAGGGCGAGATCGTTGCCTTGTCGGCACAGCAACTCAAGCAGAAGCAGGACGTGTCCGCAGACGAGGGCATACGCGCCGACATCAGCCTTGAGAAGCTCGCCGCGCTCCGCCTCGCCTTCGGCGCCGACGGCACCGTCACCGCCGGCAACGCGTCTCAAATCTCAGATGGGGCGGCCGCTCTCATCGTGGCTTCCCAGGAAAAGGCCGCCGAGCTGGGTCGGGCGCCCCTGGCGCGAATCGTCGACTACTACACCTCCGGCGTGGCCCCCAAGGAGATCTTCTTTGCTCCCAAGATCGGCCTCGAACAGATTCTCAAACGCAACGGGCTCACCATCGATCAAATCGATCTGATCGAACTCAACGAGGCGTTCGCGGCCCAGGTGCTCTGCAACATCAGGCCGTTGGGGATCCCCGAGGACAAGCTCAACATCTGTGGCGGCGGCATCGCCCTGGGTCACCCCATCGGGGCGAGCGGGGCGCGGGTGCTGACCACTCTTGTTCACCAGTTGGTCCGCACAGGCGGCCGCCGTGGGATCGCCAGCCTCTGCCTTGGCGGTGGGAATTCCGTCTCCATGCTCATCGAGCGAGACTCGTAGGGCCACGGAGAAAAGAGGAGGGTTCAGGGTTCAGGAGTGGGAGCTCGCCGCTTTCCCGAACCCCTGGGCCTTCCGCTGGGTGGCTGGGACGAAGCCCCGGTCTTCTCCTCGTCGGCCGAGCGCTCGAAACAGTTCTACAGGCGGCGCTACAGTTGTTTCGAGCGCTCCGTAGCGGCCTCCGGCCGCACACTCGCTCTGGCGGCTACGCGGCCTATCGAAGAGGCCGCTACGCTTGGACGCAAACTGCACTAACGTCTTAGTTGTATCCGCAGGCTGAGCTGGCGAAGCTCATCGTCGGCGCGACCGGTGAACCCGATCCCGAGATACTGCTGCTTCTGCCGGGCGGTCAGCGTGGCGCACGCCGGCGGGTTGCCGTCCATGCCGGGGGCCTTTCCGTCGCCGAAGGCCACGACCCGCCGGTTGGTGGCGATGATGAGCTCGTCGACCGTCCCATGACCGTAGCCGTGGATCCCCAGGAGCTTCTCGCGACCGGTGAGCTTGAGTGTCTGGACCTTTCCGCCCGCACCGCCGCGTCTGGGCGTCTGACGCACCTCGCCGTTGCGCTCAAAGGACAGCCAGATCGCATTGATCCGTTCGGCGTGGGCAACGTGCACCGCCGTGATGCGGGCTCCCACCGGAATGATGTCGCTAAACTCCCGTCCGCGCGGCGCGCCGAAATCCGGCGACGCGACGTACTCCCGCTCGATGCCACGCCGGGTGAACGACTTTCCTCCCGATGACCCGCCGCCCATGCAACCGCCGGGCACGCCCGCAGCCGCCCAAGCCAGCGCAAGGAGCAAAACACGGCTTGGCGCCCACTGCGTTCGGAGCATAGTTGGGCAATCGACTCTCCGCTGGGCCTGCTTGAAACTACTTGCCACCTTCGGTTCGATCGAATCTACTACGGGTCGATGCAGCCACGTCTGCTGGAACCCGGCTACCGCTTTCGACCGCCCCGGCCCAGCCGGTTCTGGGCCTGGGCACTGTCCCCGC
>JADFKZ010000007.1 GCA_022564665.1 Planctomycetota bacterium
CGGATCTTCAACGTCGGCTACCTCGGCATCTCTTCCTCCGGCCAGGACGACATTGAGATCGAGGCGCGCGATCTTCCCAAGCCCTACGAGATCAAGGCGTTGATCGATCAGCATCGCAAGATGTAAGAGTCACAACAGGTAACCCGCTCTGAGGCCATCAAAGGGTCGATTGGGGCTCGATTTGGTCCTGCAATGGTCCTATCGGGTCCAATCGAGGTTGCGCCAGCCGGCACTGCTATCGGCGATAGTCGAGGCCCACCCCTCCAGCATCGCGCCTAACGACCTGGAGATCGACGGGTACTCCGAGGAGCAGATCGGCTATCACGTCTACCTCATGATGGAGGCTGATCTTGTGAAGGGCGTAAGCACTACCCACTTTGGCAGCACCAACGTTAGCGCGACCGCGACGGGCATGACTTGGGACGGGTATGAGTTCTTGGACGCGGCCCGTGAGGATTCGCGCTGGGATCAGGCGAAGAAACTAGCGGAGCGCGTGGGCGGTGTCACGTTCAAGACGATGCTCGACATCCTGTCCCGCTTGGCGAAAGACGCGGCGACCTCCGCGATGGGCTGACGCTCGCCTTGCACGAGGGGCGACGGATGAGCCTCTTGCACAGATTTCGCACCGCAGAGTGTGTTGCAGACGTTACCGTCTCTCGACCTCATTGCCAAAGATCATCAAGACGTACGGGAATAGCTGGGTGCCGGAGCAGCAGGCGACTGTTCCCCGCACTCTGGGCAGATGTTGCCGGCGGTACCCCTCAGGTCGTATCCGCAGGACAGGCACGAGGTCGGCGGAATCCGGCGGACGACAAGCCAAGCCATAACAGCGCCCGAGGTCGCACCGATGAAGACGATTGCGACGACAGGATTCGCAACCAGGCCCACGATCAACATGGGCGAATAGCCGCCGGGGCTTGCCGCCGTGGCCATCCATGGATCCCACATGAATGCGAACCCGCCGGTGAAGATGCTGACACCGAGGCACCAGGACACCGAGCTGGCGAGCACCCACCAGCCACGCGGAAAGTACCTTGGCAAAGCAAGGCGCTGAGCGAGCCCGATGATCGCTCCGAGCAGCGCCCCCGACACCGGCGCGAGCACCCAGCCAGTCACACCGAGGAGCCTCTCTGAGCCGGCGATGACGAGTGCACCACCGATTGATCCACCGATCGCTCCCGCGACGGTCATGACTGCCCAGCGCCCCGCCGCCACAGGAAGGACGCGCCTAATCACGATCCCCTGTGCAACTCCCAACGCGCTCCCGACGCAGAACCCAACCACCGCGCCGACCAGGAGCACCTGGACCTCGAGCCAATAGAGTGCGATCCAAGCGAGCCCGATCCCGAGAGGAAGCCCGATCACCAGCCCCATTGAACAGGCAAGCGTCCAGCGCCACCACACTCCCCAGCCGTCGTAGGTCTTTATCACGGCGCCGGCACGTCCGCCACGACCTCCCAGCCGCACCATGAGGAGCCCGAGCAGAGTCGGGCGTTCCTCTCAATCGTGCCATGGGACCAGAGACGGTATAGCCGCTCGGTGTTCGTGCTGTCCTCGATAGTCGCGCTGATCTCAATGATCCGTACCACGGGCTGTGGCTCCACCGTCAACTCCGGCTCCTGGGCGGCAGCCTCCCTCGGCAAGAGCCGTATGGCGACGTCCAGGGTCACGATGACGGTGAGGATCACGAGCCACGTCGTAGCTGTCTTCTGTCTCATGGCGGAACCTCCTTTGGGTGAGGCCCCAGTCTACCCGCCTACTCACGAATGCCGTTCAATTAAGCGAGGGTGTCCGGGAATTCTAACAGCGTAAGCGCATAGATCTCCGACGGTTACGGATGCACAAGTAACCCAAATCGGAGATCTACGTTATGTCGGTACGTGCCATGGAGGGCACGTGCTTGGCGGCGCTGGTCAGGATGGCCATCCCAGTTTGTAAAGCCGCCGAGCGGCAGTGCCCAAGGAGTGGACCCGGTCGCAAACCCGACTATGCCGATTGGCAGATCACGGTGCTCATTATGATCGCGATCCTGGCACGGCGAAAGAGCAAGTCGGCTCAATACCGGTTCCTTTACGAACATCGTCACGAGCTGCAGGACTGGCTCAATTTGAGCGGTGCCTTTCCCGCGAGGAGCACCTACTTCCAACGCTACCGGCGGGCTCATGGAACCTTCCAGACCGCGATCGCCGAGCAAGGGCGCAAGGCGATCCGAGAGGGCATCGCCGATGCCACGACGGTCGCGGTGGATAAGAGCCCGATCCGGGCACGAGGGCCGGAATGGCACCACAAAGATCGACGGCGGGGCACGATCCCCAAGGGGCTGCACGGCGTCGATCGCGACAGTACCTGGACCTACTCGGAACACCACCGTTGGGTTCAGGGGTACGCCTATGAGGTCGTCGTAAGTGCCGGGAAAAGAGGGATCACCATGCCCCTTCTGGCCTCCGCGGCCACGGCGAACGTGAGCGAACACGTCAGCTTTGGGCCGAAGATCAAACAGTTACCCAAGCAAGTTCGCCACGTGCTTGCCGACGCCGGCTACGACAACAACCGTTATGGAGACGAGATTGAGTATGCTCCCGATGGTCACCGAACTGGGCGCCGCTTCGTCTGTGCGCGAAACCAGCGAAACAAGCCCAAGCGACGCGGCTCCTCGCCTTGCTCCAAGTCAATCCTCGCGGCTCGCGAGCGGCGACAACGACGGCTGCAGTTCTTCACGGGTCCGACCGGACAGCGTCTCAAGTCACGCCGGTGTCAAACCGTCGAGCCCTTCAATCAGTGGTTCAAGAGTCTCTTTGAGGTGGACCACCGAGCTTGGCATCGGGGGCTGGCCAACAACAAGACCCAACTTCTCGGCGCATTGTGCTGCTACCAACTGCTTGTTCGCTTCAACCACCGCTGCGGGCGTCACAACGGCCGTGTCAAATGGATGCTCGATACCCTATGAATTCCCGGACACCCTCGCTTATCTGGACAGCATTCTCGGGTAGGCGGGAATGCCGTTCAATTAAGCGATGGCTCCAGCTTCACGGGGAGGTTGCGCTGCGGCTTGCGCGGTCGGGTCATGTAGGTGTGATTCTTGTGGCGTCGTCTGACGATCCGCGGCGCGGCTGACCTGGACCGTTTGGGATTGATGATGAACCACGGAAGACTTCCGCCTGGACACCCAAGTTCAAGCCAGCGGAGAACATCAAGGAAGCTGACGTGGTCCGCTGGCACGCCTTGAGCTTCAGCGGCATGGATCAGCACGAGTTGAACGGTGTTGTAGACCATGCCGAACACGGCGGGTTCTCGATGGATTCCATCGACGGATAGGCAGCGCAGGACGTCCATCCTCATCGTGGTCTTGAGATGACGCAGGTTCGTCTCGACCTGCCATCGCTGACTGTAAAGCTCGGCAACGGCCTCCTTGGGATACCGTTGGGGATCAAGCAGTGTGGTGACGAGCGTCACCTCGCGCAACCGGTAGCCACGTCGGGTGACTCGGTAGCGCAGCTGACGAACTCGAAGGAGATCGGGCAGGAGATCCCACGTCTGGCGGGGAAGCCAGGGCGGCACTTCGGCGGGCGTGATCCAGTCGACGATCTGATCGTGCTTGCCGAGACGACGGACCCAGATCGATTGCGGTCCCTTCCAGTGCTTGAACGCGGCGTGGCGACGATGGGGGCGGAAATTGACCCGCCTCGAGGCGTTCATACCAATGACACAATGCAAATGCTCGCTGAAAAGCTGCCCAAGGTATGCATACCTGCAATAGCCACGATCAGCAACGACGACGTGGTTCGGCCGCAACAGCTCGTGCAAACGATGCACGCGGCGTGGGGGCGTGTCAGTGAAAAGGCCGCCCACCGGACGGCCTGTGGATCATGCTCGCCGTTTGGATGGGTAGCGGCTAACGCCGCCGGCGTCTTCTTATCAGCAGCCCGCCGATCGCGAGCAGCGCCAGTGTTCCCGGAGCGGGCACGGGGTCGGTCGGATGCGGACCTTGATGGTTGAACCCCGGTTGTATGAAGAAGCCCCCTGCGGGAAACAACGGGTTGATGGGGTAACCCGACGGCGGGGTGTGCTTCCAGGTCCCTGTGCCCTGCAATAAGACCGGGGCAGCCGGCTGCGACAGGATCACGTCCAATGGATTGGCAGGATCTCCCCCCGGTATGGTGAAGATGACATCTGCGTTGACAGTCAAAGAGGAGCTGAAAGTTCCGCCATCGGGATTGGTGTGAAAGATGTCCATCGTCCCAAGCGACGGTGCTAACGCATCGGGTTGGGGGAGTCCGGGGATGATTCCGTTTTTGTTGACCGTCACGTGCACATCGACCAACTGCCCAATATCCAGAGGGACAATGCTCACCAGATGCAGGGCGACCAACTCGATATCAACGGTTCCAAAACCACCCGGGGGATCGAAAGGATTGATTCCCTGCAGGCGTTCGACGATGGTGTCTGTTACGCCGAGATCACCAGGGCCACCCAAGGGGACACCCATGACGGAGACATCGCCAAAACCGAAGTCGGGAATGAACGCGCCGTCGAGAGTTCTGAAAAAATCGAAGCCGGGATCAATCAAGCTGGCCGAGGCGGTACTGCGAGCTCCGAATACCACGGCCGGTAGTAACAGACATGCCGTACGCAGCGTGGCGTGCTTCTTCACTTTGGTTTCCTCCTTGTAGATCCCGCCCCTCGCATCCTCTGCATGGCGAACGCCTCCCGTCGCGTGGCTGTTACCACAGCCACCACGCATGGCCTCGACCAAGTTGTGTCGGAGTTCCCCGAGGAGCGACAACGCGCGTGCCCGAGTCACTCGGACGTACCGTCTCGCTCTCTCTTCGCGTTGGCCATTCTCGCCTGATTCACTCGGATTTCAAGATCGGGTAACCGAAAATTGGACAGATCACCAGCCGGCAATCGGTAAGACCCGGTGTAGCAGGAGTTTACTGGCAACAAGATGCGGCTGGGAGTCGCAACCTGCGGTGCCGGCACCGTGAACCCCGACGTCGCGGCGTGGGGGCCGTGCGGGTAGGCGGGAATGCCGTTCAATTAAGGGATAGCTCCTGATTCACGGGGAGGTTGCGCTGCGGTTTGCGCGGTCGGGTCATGTAGGTGTGATTTTTGTGGCGTCGTCTGCGTCGCCGCCCTGTTTGGAAGGGTGGTCGTCGGCAACTGGAGGAGCATCCAAACGGCTTGGCGAGAACCCTCTGGCGTGAAGGAGAAGGGGACGCGGAGGGGGGTCTGCGCTGGGGTTCCTGTCCATTTCGTTGCTTTGCACGGCCGGGGCGAACGCGGGCATCATCAGCTTCGCTGACACGTTCGGTCCGGCTGCCGTCCCCTTTCCATCGGCGCCGCTGGTGACGCTCTCCCTGTTCGACCCCGCATTGGGGACACTCACGAAGGTGACGCTCACCCTCGACGCCAACACGTCCGGCGGGAGGATTGCCTGGGACAACGAGGCGCCCTTCGAGACCGATGTGACGCTCGGCATCGGGGCCAGGGTCACCGCGGTGGGCCTCGGCGGCATCACGCTGGTCGCCGTTCCGCTCCAGATTGGCAGCGCAGTCGGGATCGCGGCGGACAACGACGGCGCGGCCGACTTTGTCGGCACCGACTCGTTCTCGGTGGTTGGCGGATCGGGCTCCGACTCGGACATGGCCATGCTGACGACGGGTTTCGGGGTCTACATCGGCCTGGGTACCTTCGACGTTGATGTGTCAGCGATCGTCGAGACCTTCCTCAGCACGACCGGGGGCTACGGTCCGATCGACCCGGTGCCGGGCAACACAGACGGGACCGTGACCGTGACCTACGAGTTTAGTTCCATCCCCGAACCCTCCACCGCCCTTCTTCTCGCGTCGGGCCTTGCCGCGCTCGCGGTGAGAAGCGGGATCCGGCGGCGAGGGTGGTGATCGCGAGGGAGACGAATGTGCACTGGAGTGCGCGCCTCACGAGGTGACTCATCTGTCATCTTCCAGTTCCAGGACGTGCAGTTGCGAGGGATACTCCCCGGAGCAGTAGACCCGCTGGACGGCGGTGATGAAATCCTCCTCGTCGGCGAGGTAGATGTTGTGGACGTACTTCTGGGGGTTGCGATCCACCAGTGGGAACCACGTGCTCTGGATCTGCACCATGATCCGGTGCCCCGCTTGGAAGGTGTGCAGGACGTCCTGGAGAGGTAGCCATATCCGCGTTGGCTCATTGGGAACGAACGGCTCGGGGTGCTCGGCGCTGTTGCGGAAGCGGCCGCGAATCACCTCGCTGCGGATCATCATCTGGTACCCGCCCATGTGCATACCATCGCGGACGAAATCGTGGTCCTGAGTGCCGGGGGGCAGGACATCGATCAACTTGACGATCCAGTCCGAGCCCGTGCCCGACGTGGACACCCATAGGTCCGCGATGATCGGGCCGGCAAATGTAACATCGGTCTCCAGCACATCGGTCTGGTAGACCAGGACGTCGGGCCGGCGGGCCGCGAACCGCTGATCGTCGGTCATGTACTGTGCCGTCATCCCACGGGCGACATCGGTCGTAAAGGGCACGGGCCGGGCGGGGTCGCTGACGTACTCATCGAAGCGCTCGCCGGCGCTCGGTGCGTCGAATGACAGCCCACCCCCCGCGTGAAGGAACAGGTCACGCGTGGCCACGTCCCGCGGCGGCCACTGGTCGAACGAGCGCCACTTGTTGACGCCGGTCTCGAAAACGGTCGCTTCGGGTAGATCCAGATCGCCCTCATCCTTGAGGAATCGCCGGAAGAACGGCCGCTGGATGTCGCGCTGGTACTCATATGCGGTCTCAGCGCCGAAGAAGGCGTTGCCGAGCGTCTGGCCGCTGGTTCGGTTCCAGCCGCCGTGGCGCCACGGCCCCATGACCAGGACGTTGAAGATGCCCGGGTTATCTCGCTCGATTGTCCGGTAGATGTTCAGCGGCCCGTAGAGGTCCTCTGCGTCGAACCAGCCGCCGACGGTCATGACCGCCGGAGCGACGTTTTTTAAATGAGGCAGGATGTTGCGCGCCTGCCAGAACGCATCGTAGTTGGGGTGCGCGACGATCTGGTTCCAGAAGGCGATCTCGCCGTGGAGGTACCGCTCATTGGCGTTCTTCAAGGAGCCCATATCGAGAAAGAACTGATAGCCATCTGGCGTGGTGTGGTCGACCCTCGGGCCGCGGGTGGTGGTGGGCTCGGGGCGCGCCCGGCCGAATGAGGCCAGGAAGTTGAACGCGTGAGGGAGAAAAAACGCGCCGTGATGGTGGAAGTCATCGAACCACCAGTCGGCGATCGGGGCCTGCGGCGAGACCGCCTTGAGAGCGGGGTGGGCGTCGATCATTCCCGCCGCGGCGTAGAAGCCCGGGTAGGAGTTGCCCCAGAGGCCGACCCGACCGTTGTGGTCGGGGATGTTGTCAAGGAGCCACTCGATCGTGTCGTAGGTGTCTGAGCTTTCGTCGACGTCTGCCGTTGACACCTTTTCATCGATGTGCGGCCGCATGTTGACGAACTCGCCCTCGCTCATGTAGCACCCTCTCACGTCCTGGTAGACGAAGATGTACCCATCGAGCGCGAACTGCCTGTCGGGGCCCAGACGTTTGCGGTACTTCCGGGGTCCATAGGGCCGGCAGCTGTAAGGGGTGCGGACCATGAGGATCGGATAGCGCTGCGAGTCGTCCTTGGGCACGTACACCGCCGTAAACAGGCTGATTCCGTCACGCATAGGCACCATGTGTTCCTGCTTGGTGTACAGCGCCTCGATCGACGGCATGGCCGCCGCCGCTTTCGACTCACCGGATGGATTCCCCTCGGTGTGAATCGTGGGCGCAGCGGAGCAGCCCGCCGCGATGAGCGCGGCGGTCCCAAGCAGGAAGCGGCCCAAGACGCGCCGACGCCGATTCGTGTCGCTGGTCATGGGGTCAATGGTAGCATGCCCCCTGATCCCAACGGGCGGATGCAAGCACCGACACGCGGGGGTGCTCGACAAGACGACGCCTCGGCGGTACGGCGAATTGGACCGCACCGTCAAGGCGTCGTGCTCGTATTGATGCCGCGCGGCGGCTTTCTCGGACTAGTCTGGCCCGAGGGTGCCCGAGAGGATCAGGATGTTGCCGTTGGTGTCGAAGACCTCGACCAGGTCGCCGTCCTGGAGAACCGGTACCGTGTCGCCATCCCGGCTGTCGAGATTCAGATCGGCGCCACCCAGCGCGTCGATCGCGACTGTCCCCAGCGACATGCCGGCGACGACCACTTCGATCTGTTGGGCCACCGCGACGTCTTCGACCTCGGTGCTGAATCGGACACGGTCCTCGCGCATCTCGAACTTGGCCTTGCCGGAGGCCAGGGGCTCGGCGCTGGTGGCGGTCAGCCGGCTCTCAAGCCTCGTTCGACCATCGTTTGCCAGGACCATGAAGTTCAGGGCCAGCGCCAGCGCGGCGGCGACCGGGATGCTCAGGGCGTTGAGGGTTCTGCTTCTCATCGATTTTTCTCCTTGGGTAATGATGACAATTCCACGCGCGTCAAGAGTTGCGACCTCTGCTGACGTTCCTCTCAGCGCGCACGCACACACGACGAGCAACGCGCCGGCTTTCGGCGCTACGACTGCCCAGGACTGACTACCGCCGCCTTGCCGTCAAAGCGTCTGACGATCGGCCAAGTACAGCCCGGCCCCAGATAGAGGTGCCCCAGCAAGGGTGTGATACACCCAAGCGACAACAAGACTCAGCCACCAGCCGCGAGCCGGATCAACTGCTGCCGCTACCGGGCGTCCGGGACCCCGGCCAGAGGCATGGTCACGGCGCGGATCTTCCGGTGGGCCTCATCGGTCCACACGACGAGCAGGTTGGCGCCGCTGAGGGCGAGGCGCGGAAAGCCGGTGGCGCGCGACAGCCGTGTCTGAATGACCTTGACAGGAGGGCCCATCCGTCCCTGCTTGCTGATCCGCCTCAGGACGATCGCACCGCTGGCTTCGGTGGCGTCGAGCCAGCTGACGATCGCGTCGCCCGAAGGGGTCAGGACGACGTCCACGCGGCCCACGGGCCAGCCGTCGTCAAGCGTCAGTGCGTCGGCGAAGGTAGCGCCCGCGTCGAGCGAGATTGCAGCGCGGACCGCGGCGCGCCCCGCCGGAGCGGTGAACCACGCCACGACCAGATGAGAGCCGCGAGCCGCCATGGCGGGTCCGTTGACCGGGCAGCCGGCGATAAGCCAGTCATCGACGGCCACGACCCTCGGCGGTGTCCAACGTTCCCCGACGCGGCGGATGATCGAGATGTCACGGACCTCTTCGGCGGAGCGATCACGGTAGACGATGACAGGTCCGGTGTCGGTCATGACCGCGGCGGTGTTGCAGCACTCGCAGACACGCGGGTCCAGCACCCTGCTGGATCCGACCGTCTCGGCGATCAGAGACGTCCGCAGGGTCATGTTTCCTTCGGCGGATGACCCGACCTCACCGGCGCTTCCCTCAACTGCCGCAAGCTCCCGGCCATCGAGCCAGAACGCGCGGATTCCGTGATCCTCTGCGATCAGAGAGACAAACCCGTGCTCGGTCTTCGTCGAATCGTCGTGCGCTCGTCCCAGGGGCTGCCAGGATGATCCCTGGTCCGTCGATCGCGCCACCATCACGTCGTAGGCGTACGTGTCCGGCCCCGACTTCTGGAGCCAGTGGGCCACGAGGGTCCCGTCGGCCGCCACCGCAATCGAGGGGAGGTCCGCCCAGTTGGCGAAGAAGTCAACGTCGCGGGTAATCGTCTTGGGGGCGGTCCAGACCCCCTGCGAGAAGGTCGCGAAGCGAAGCGCAGTGGGCTCGAGCCAAGTCAGGTAAACCGTGTCGGCGACGATGGTTAGCTTCGGCGCCAGCGCCCCGACGGCGGCCGGCGGATCGATTCGATCCGCGGCCGGGCCGGCTGCGAGAGCCACCAGAGCCAGGACGAGGAGGGCCATTTCAGGGTGGAGGATACCGGGTGGCAGCGCCAGGAGACTCAGGTATACTCGCCGAGCATCCAAATGCGATTGAGTCTCAATTACAATCGAATTGGTCGTGTCGCCCTGGTCTGCGGGCTTGCGGCCGCCGCCGTCGGCGTTGCGGACGCCACCCAACGTCGCTTCGTGTTCACCTATGAAGCGACCACCCACCCCCCCGGGGACGTGGAGTACGAGCAGTGGGTGACCTACAAGACATCCAAGGCCAGCGATCGGCGGTTCGACCGGTTCGATTTCCGCCACGAGCTGGAGTTCGGCCTCACCGACCGTCTCCAGCTTGGGTTGTACCTCTCCGACTGGCGGTCCCAGCGGGGCGACGGCGTTGATGACGGGGTCGAGTGGCGTAACGTCGGCGTGGAGGTGATCCGGAACCTGGCCGACCCCGTGACCGAGCCTCTGGGCTTTGCCCTCTACGGGGAGCTGAAGATCGGCGACGAGCTGCTGGAACTGGAAGGCAAGCTGATCGTGCAGAAAAATATAGGCAAGTGGGTCCTGGCCTACAACGCGACGATCGAGGCCGAGTGGGAGGGGCCCGACTTCGGCCAGGACAAGGGGAAGTTTGAGCAGACCTTTGGCGCAAGCTACCAGTTGTCACCAAGGCTGCTGGCAGGCTTCGAGCTCCTGCACGAGGTCGAGTACGACGACTGGTCAGTGTGGAGCGACCATGCGGTGTACCTGGGCCCCAATGTCTCGTGGCGGACCCAGGGGTGGTGGATCACCGTGACACCGCTTCTTCAGGTGACGGACCTCGCCGACGAGCCCGACGTACAGGCCCGTCTGATCTTCGGGTTTGACTTCTAGCTGTGGTTTCGATCAAAGGGCCGATCCCGGAGTGTTCACGACTCTTGACCGCGACGCTCACGGCGGCGGTGGTTGTGGCGGGCTGCGCAAGCCTCCAGGAGCTGGCGCCGCTGGTCGGTGAGGAGGCCGTTCGCCTGGCCGAGATCAAGGGGATCGATCCGCAGCGGATCCAGGGGGGCCGGGCGGTCTACGTCACCCAGTGTGCACGCTGCCACACACCCGAGCGGGTGGGGCGCTACTCCGTCGCCAAGTGGCACCAGACGCTTCCCAGGATGACACCCCGTGCAAAGCTGACGCCGCAAGAGGCTGCCGACTTGGAGGCGTACATCATGACGACGCTTGGCGTTGTCCGGGCAGCCAGCGCCGTCGACTGATGCTCCCGTAGGCTCGCCGGCGGTCCCGCCGGCGCCCAAGCTCGCTTGCGTACCGGCTGCCCAGCGTCTCGGCGTTCCGGGCGACCCACTCGCTGAGCTTCGTCCGGCCGGCGGGGGGAGCGTTGGTGTACAGCAGGTCGGCCATCAGCCCCTTGATCTCCTGGCGGGTGATGACGACATCCCCCAGCCAAAACCCCAGCAGCCATACGGCGGCCATGCCCAGGGGCGGGGGCAACGAGACGATGGGTCTCGGTCTGCCGATTGAGCGCCCAATCGTCCTGACCAGTTGGCGGAAGGTAAACGTTTCCGGCCCGATCGCCTCGACGATGCGGTTTGCCCGCCGGCCGCCCTCTTCGACCGCCAGCCGGGCAAGATCGTCGACATGGATCGGTTGCAGTCGGTCGTGCCCGCCTCCCAAGACACCGAAGACGGGGAAACGGCGGAGCATCCAGGCGATGTTGTTGATCAGAATGTCGTCGGTGCCGAAGAGCAGCGCCGGGCGCAGGATGGCGTAGGACAACCCCGATTCGACCAGTGCGCGCTCGAGCCTGGCCTTGGCGCGGAAGTACTCCAGCGGCGAGTCCTCCGAGGGGTTGGTGATGCTGATATGAACGATGCGCCGGACGCCCGCTTCCCGGGCCGCGGCGAACAATGTGTGCGTGTTGTCGACGGCGGCGGCGTGGGTGAAGGTCCGGTGGTTGAACCGGACCCAGTAGGTGTTGTAGAGGACCGACGCACCCCGGAGGGAATCGGCCAGCTTCTGCGGATTGTCAAAGTGAAAGGGGAAGGCCTCGATCTGCTCGCCGAAAGGGTTGGCGCGATGCGGCGAGTTCGTGAGCGTGCGGACGTTGAGTCCTTGATCCAGGAGACGGCGGGCGATCCGGCGTCCCGAGAAGCCGAAGGCACCGGTGACGACGTGGAAGTGCTTCAAAGCCATCGCTCACACGATCGGGACGCCTTGACTCCGCGTCAGCGTGTCGAAGAGGCCGCTGAGACGCCTTGTCAGCTCACCGGTTGCGCCGCCGGAGACGGGCCGTCCGTCGATCTCGATGACGGGCGCGATCTCGCCCATCGTCCCGGTGCAGAAGATCTCGTCCGCTGAACAAAGCTCTTGGAGCGTGATGTCGCGGACCTCACAGCGGATCCCGTGGTCCCGGCACAACTGAAGCACCACGCGGCGCGTGATTCCCTCCGGGCACGCCGCGGTTGTCGGCGTCGCAACGATGCCGCGGGAGGCGCAAAAGACGTGGGTGGCGTTCGTCTCAGCGACGAACCCCCGTGTATCCAGCATCAGCGCGTCGTCGACGCCGGCGGCGTTGGCCTCGATCTTGGCCAGAATCGATGTCAGCTGATTGCAACTGTGGATCCTCTGGTCCAGGATGTCTGCCGGGGGGCGTCGGTGACGGGCGGTCACCAGGCGGATGCCGCCCTTGTCGTAGACGGGTGGCTTGTGCTCGGCGAGGATGATGAGCGTCGGGCCGAGGGTATTGAGCCGGGGATCCATGCCGCTGGTGTATTTGACGCCGCGCGAGAGGGTCAGGCGGATGTGGACACCGTGTCGCATTCCGTTGGCGTTCAGCGTTCGCCTGATCTGCTCGGTGATGGTCTCCGGCAGCGGGATATCCGCATAGGCCAGTGCGCCGGCGGAGTCGCGGAGCCTCTTCAGGTGCTCGGCAAGCTTGAAGATCCTGCCGTGGTAGAGACGCAGGCCTTCCCAGACCGCATCACCATTCTGGACCGCTGAGTCGAAGGGGCTGACGCCGGCCCGGTCCCGGTGGATCAGGCTCCCATTGATGCTGACGAGGAGGCCTCGGTTCCTCTCGTCGAAGTGCTGGAGCATCATCGGACAATCCGGTGCCTGTAGAGCGTTCGGTAGAGGACACGGCACTGATCGACGAGCCCGCGGAGGTCCCGGGGAATCGGTGCCCGCTGCGGCCGGAAGGGCGCAAAGCCCGTCGACCGCGCCACCGCATCGTACCAGTGGCGGGCCCAGATGCCGTCGGTGGGCCTCAGGCCCGGCGCCCACTTGAGCATACTCTCGATAAAGTCGATACCCACCGCTTCGCACAGTGCGCCCAGTGCACCGGCGGGATCGGTCAGAATGTCACGGGCGTCCAGGACGGGCGGTGTGCGTCGTGCCCGTTGTCGAAGGTGATCAAAGAGCCTCACCTGCTGTGGCAGACCCGTGTCCTGGACCGCGGGGTCCTCGATGAAACGCGCCAGCGAAGGGACTGTCTCGGCGGGATCCCGGATCAGAAAGCAGTTGACCAGGTCATCGAGCCAGTCCAGCTCGATATGGGGCAACAGATGGTGCGCCATGTGCTTCTGGTAGAAGATCGGCTTCCCGTGCGGGATCGGTGCGGTGAGCACCTTGGCGACCATCCGCCAGTCGGTTTCGTTGTGCGCGATCACCTCCTCGGCGCCCGGGTGAGGGTGTCCGGTGGCCAAGAGATAATGCGCGTAGAGAGGCTCGTCGCAGACGGCCGTGTCGCCGCGTGCCTCGAACGACCGCATCAGGGCGGTTGAAATGTTCCGCGGCCCGGACCACATCGCGATGCGGATCGGTTCCTTCGCCATCAGTGGATCGCGTTGTCCGGTCTGGCTGACAGCTCTCTTACGCAACCCCGTGTCGGATCGCATGCTCCATGGCGTCGCAGAAGCGGTCCAGCTCGTTGAGGGTCGTGAAGACGCTGGGGGAGACGCGGATGCCCTGAAAATCGTCATGGCCGATGGCCGTGGTGAGGATGCGGTGCTTGTTCCAGAGCCACCCGTTGAGGGTGGCGGAGTCGATCCCCTGGATCTCGACCGTGGCGATCCCACAGGCAAAGCCGGGTTTGAGGCTCGTGTGCAGACGCACGCGCTCCTGTTGAAGCAGGCGTGTCGCCCAGTAATCGCGAAGGTATACCAGCCGCTGGGCCTTGCGGCGGGGGCCGATCCCCTGGTGGAAGGTCAGCGCCTCGGCGATCGCGAGGTAGTTGGCGGCGGGATGGGTTCCGATCTCCTCGAACTTGCGAATGTCGGAGTCCAGCACCTCCGGCGCCGCCATCATCGGCCACAGGTCGCGGATCTTTGTGCGGCGGACGTACAGCAGCCCCGTGCCGTGGGGAGCGAAGAGCCACTTGTGCAGGCTGGTGGCGTAGTAGTCGCAGTTAAGATCCGTAAGTGAAAAATCAAAGTGGGCCAGGGCGTGCGCGCCATCGATGATGACGGGCAGGCCGCGGTTCCGCGCCATGGATGTGATCTGGCTGACCGGCAGGATCTGGCCGGTGAGGTTGATCATGTGGCAGGCGAGGATCAGCCTGGTTTGGGGCGTGATGTGACGCTCAAACAACCGCACGATCTCGCCCGGATCCTCGGCGGGCACGGGAATGGAGAACTGCCGCAGCACGATCCCCTCACGACGTTCCCGTTGCTTGAAGGTCGTGATCATCCGGGGATAGTCCTGGGTGGTGGTCAGGACCTCGTCGCCCGGCTTCAGGTCGAAGCCGAGTTGGCAGATCTGCAGCCCCTCCGAGGCATTGCGGGTCAGCGCGATCTCCTCGGGGTCACAGCCGAACTGCCGCGCCAACCGCTTGCGGACGCCCTCCCTTTGGGGCTCCAGGATCCTCCACATGGTGTAGGGTGGGGCTGAGTTGGAGTAATCCAGGTGGCGCTTCATCGCCTCCTGGACAACGGCAGGGGAGGGGCTGACGCCGCCATTGTTGAGGTTGACCAGGCTGCGGTCGACCGTAAAGGCCTGGCTGACCCCAAACCACAACGCCTCGTCGTCGAGCCCACCCCCGCCGCCGGCGGGCCGGCGGGAAAGCTCCTCGGCCGCCGCCAGCGCTTCGGCAAGCCGCGCCGGCTCAAGACAGACCGCTGTGAATCCCGCCACCGCCGGGATCGAGATCGCCCCCAGGAACCGCCTGCGGCTGGGCATTGTCGGGCTCCGGGTGTGAGACCCCTGGATTGTACCGTTTGGCCTCCGACACAGGACCCTTGGAGAACGAGATTCATACTGTTCCGAGCGCTCCGTACGGCCCTCTGGGCCGACACTCGCTCTGGTACGCGGCGGCGAATTCATCCGCCGCCGCTGATCGGGCGCCTCGCCTAAGCGTTCCGTAGCGGCCTCCGGCGCGCGTGAGCACACAGTGCCATCTGGCATCACGGCAACACGCGCCCGTGACATTTATGAATTCGGTTTTCTGCGCTCTCTGCGTCTCTGCGGTGATGATTGATGCAGCCTAGGCAGGCGCCGCGCTCTATCGGTTGTCGTAGGGGCGCATTTGCCGCCGGAACGGTTCGGCGGTCACGTAGCGGGTGTGGTACTCCAGCCAGTCGGGGTGAGTCCAGCGGAGCGTGGGCGGCGTTTCATGTGGGGGATAGGGGTAGCCGCTCATGGCGTGATGGGGCAAGGGGCCCACGGTCTTGGACGCCTGCGTGTTGAGGTCGCCGTCCTTGACCCATCCGTCACAAAAGAGGATGAAGTCACGCGTCCAGCCCGCCTTCGGCGGTGGCGGGGCCTTGAAGCTCAAGCTGATGCGGTCGCCGGCGTTCATGATTACAAAACGGTCGTCGGTCTCGGCCAGGAGCTTGTCCACGTCGCCATAGCGTGTGTAGTACCCCTCCAGGTCGCGCCACCGGGCCCTCCGCGAAACGAGCGTGTAGTCGGGCCATTCGGGGGCGAGCTCATCACGGCGGCGCATGACCGGAAAGCCGACGTATTCCAGCTTGGCCTCGGCCGTCGGCAGGGAGACGGGGCGAGCCACGAAGGCGGGCCTGCCGAGGCTGAAGGAGATCCGATCCCAGTAGATCTCCAGGTTGGTCTTGAGCCGGAGTCGGTGATCGTTCGTCGGGAACGCGCCGGTGAGGTCCAGGACGATCGTCTTGAGCTTGCCCGCGGGAAAACCGGCGTTGGGGATCGCCTCGACAAAAGCCCCAGCTCCATCGGCCACCAAGACGCTCAGCGGCACTGGTGGCGGATGGCGGCCCTGAGAACGCGCGATGTTGATGCTGGTGTCGGTGGGCATGATCCAGCCGCTCCCGATCAGCAGGACGGTCTGCGGTTCCTGCCAGGGCCCGAGGTCCAGCTCCACGAAGTGCATCTCGGCGACGCCCTGGTACCGGCCCTTTTCAAAGCCGCCGAGGCGGCGGCCATCACGGGCCGCGACCACCGCCAGGACTTCCCGGCCGCGGTGGTCCACCGCTGACCGTGGCGTTCGAAGCTCATCGATGACATGGAGCGTGAAGGGCGGAGGCCGCGGGGCGCGGAACCGCTCATCCACGAAGATGTCCAGATCCGCGGGGTGGTCCACGGCCCAGAGCTCGACCTCGTCGATGAACATCGTCTCCCACAGCGCCGCGGTGATCGCCAGCTCGTAGCGGCCGGCGCGCGCGGCAAGTTGCCGGGCCTCGATCTTGACGTAGTCGCGCGTGGTCAACACCGGGGCCACGGTCTGCGCGTTGATCTTCATCCCCAGCGGGCTGCGCCACAGCAGATCGGTCACAAACTCCAGACCCCGGCCATTGTCGGCAAGGAGGAAGGGGCAGGAGCCCTTGAGCGTCTGCTTCTCGATGATGCGCTGGTTCGGCTCCGGTGCGATGATGTTCTGAGGGACGCCGTTGGGCCAGACCACACGGACGGCGTCGGGGGGTCCCAGGCCGCCGAGGCCGAAATGCGTGACCGGCCCCTCGATCATTCGCTTTTGGTAGGCCCGGCCGCATCGAAGCTCGATGAACCCGCCGAGACCGAAGGCGTTGTTCCGCTGCCCGCCCTTGAGAAGGGCTTCGAGTCCAAGCTGCTGCCAGCCGTGAACGCTGCCGCCGTCGTTGACCCAGATGGTGCAACGGTCGTCGAGGCGGGTCACGAGCAGGTCGAGATCGCCGTCGGCGTCGTAGTCAATTGCCTCGGTCTGGCGTACTCGGCCGGCGGAGTCCGGCAGCCAGTCCGGTTGGGGCTCAAACGACAGACCGCCGGTGTTGCGAAGAAAATGGGGTCGGCCGCCGGCCACGACCAGGAGGTCCAGCCAACCGTCGTTGTCGACGTCGAGGTGCTCGATGGCGTTGGGGCCGGGCGCGGGCGGCTTGAGGTTGGCGACCGTGTGCGACTCGAACTCGACGCCCCGTCTGTTGGCGGCCACGATCAACGATCCATCGATGGTCACAACCGCCAGATCCAGCCAGCCGTCGTTGTCGAAATCAGCGAGGGAAAGTGCCAGGGCATGGGCGGGGATAACGCTCCCGTGAGTTCTGGCAAACCGGCCCGACCGCCGGTTGTCAAAGCGAAGGATCCTGCCTCGGGCGTCAGCCACGACCAGATCCAGGTCGCCGTCCTGGTCGAGGTCGCCGATCGCGGCGTCGACGAGAACGAGATCGTCATCGCCGACGAGGCCGATCTCGGCTGCGATCTCACTGAACGACCCGTCGCCATTGTTGCGAAGAACCACCGCCGCCACGCCGCGGCGTCCGGCAACCACGTCCAGGTCTCCGTCATGGTCCAGATCCCAGGGAAGAAGCAGCTCGACGGCGGCCGGCTCCTGAAGCGGCCCGAGCAGGGGGTCGCCGGGACTGGGAGAAAAGGACCCGTCGGCTCCCTGCAGGTACAGACGCACACTGCCGCCGGCCAGACCACACAGCAGGTCGATGCGGCGGTCGTTGTTGATGTCCACGGCCAGGAGCCGTCGGATGTGGAGGATTGCGGATGGGGTCCCGGCTTCGCCGATCCGCAGACGCTGGGCCAACTCGTAGAGACCCTCTTGATCGGGACGGTAGACCGCGAGGGTCGATCGCTCCCCAAGAGCGAGCATCGGCCACGTGCCGATGCCCTGCTGAACCGCGACGGCGGTCTGTGTCTTTGCCTGTGGCAGCCCGGCGGCTTCACCGAGGTCCAGATACCTCACCTCGATCGAACGGGGACCGATCGGCGGCTCCGGAACCTGGTGATCAATAAAATCCCAGATAGGCTCGGCCACGGGTACCGGCGGGCCTCTGAGCGTTACAAGTGAGTCCTGCCAGGGGCGGGTGGGCTTGAGCACGTTGTCCAGGGCGATCACCGCCAGCCTGGCGCGCGCTGCGCCACCTTCAGCAGCGAAGCGGCGTGAATCGGCCAAGAGCTGCGCCGCCTGCGGGCTGTCGATGATCGCCAGGGCATCGAGGGCGTCGAGTTGCTCGCCCGCGAGCAGGGTGTGCCTCCGCTGAAGGAGCTGGCGTGCCAGAGCGAGGCGGGCCACAACGTTCTCCGGCGCGCGAGCGCAGATCGCCTGAAGATGGGCCAGGAGGGCTTCACCGGCGGCGTCCGATGGGTCTCTGCGCAAGACCTCAACCAGCGACCACCGGACCCGCAGGTGGTCGGCTGCAGCGGTCAGGGCGGACTCCAGGATCGCCCTGGCGTCCACATCGCGGCCCTGGTAGCCGGCGGTAAGGGATCGAAGCACGGCGATCTCGGGATGGTCCGGTGCAAGCTCGCCCGCCCGATCCAGATGCGTCCCTGCTTCGGCAAGCTTGCTCTGCCTCAGGGCGATCAGCCCGCGGTTGGCATGTACCATCGGCTCGTCGGGGAGCAGATCGATGAGCTCGTCAAAGGCCCGGATTGCTTCAGCGTTCCGCTCAGCCTCAAGGTAGGCAAGCGCCAGGTTGCGCTTCTTCATCAGTCTCGATGCGTCATCGGCGGCGGGGGCGGCGGTGGGCTGCCCTGACCGGCGGCACCCGGTGGGAGTCCAGGGCGTTCCAAGCACGCATGCGGCTGCGACGAGAAAGCAGATCACTCCCCGAGGCTCCGGTCGCGGCCCGGGTGACTGAGATACCGCCTGGGACTCCAAGAGCTCCAACTCCAATCGTTCCGCGTATGCAGCAAAGATCGGGCGGACTATACCCCGGAGCGGCTCACGCGGAGGCGGGCGGGCGGGGGAGCAGTTGCAAGTCGCAGCCATATCTGCTACATGTGATTGAGACTCAATCTCAATTCAAACCCATCTGGAGGCTCATCCGCCCATGACGGCAGATCCAGCAGTGGTTTCTGAGCAGGTGGCGTGCGTGCCGCTGACCCATCTTGCGGTCGGGGAGAGGGGGCGGCTGTGGGCGAGCAACCTCGCCGGTCACGAGCGCCGTGTGCTCGAAGCCATGGGGCTGGTGGGGGAATCGGAGATTCGCATCATCAAGGGAGGGGAGCCCTGTATCGTTCAGGTCAACTCAACGCGGCTGGCTCTGGCGGGAACGGTGGCCAGCCAGATCTTGGTGATGCCGCTGGGCAAGAGCGCCTAAGGCGTTGGGACGACGGCGGATGACGAGGCTTTGCGACCAAACCGCCGTCAGCAACGGCGACCGGGCTACTCCGGCTCGCCTGACCCGCATCGCCCTCCTGGGTAATCCTAACACCGGCAAGACCACGCTTTTTAACCGTCTGTGCGGCATCCGTGCCAGGACGGCGAACTTCCCCGGCTCGACGGTCGACGCGCGGGTTGGCCGATGTGTCCGCAACGGCTTTCGCTTCGACGCGATCGACCTTCCGGGCACCTATAGCCTGCACCTGGATCTTCCCGAGTCACGGCTCTGCCGCCGTCTGATCGAGGGCCGGATTGAGTGGCTGGCGGCACCCGATGGTGTGGTCGTCGTCGTCGACGCGACCAACCTCTTCCGCAACCTCCTCTTTGTGGCGGAGGTTCTCCGCACGGGCAGACACGCCGTGGTTGCTCTGAACATGGTTGATCTGGCGGAGCGTCTGGGGCTTCAGGTCGATATCGAGCGTCTCAGCAGGTCTCTGGGGTGCCCTGTCGTGCCCATCTGCGCCCGGAGCGGCGAAGGCGTTGACGAGCTGCTCGAGGCGATGGCGGCGCCCGGCGGGGATGGTGGCGGTGTTCGCTACCCCCAAGACACCGAATCCGCCGTTCACTGGGCCAACGAGCTTGTCGCAACCTGTGTCGGTGGTGAGCGTGCCGCCACCGACACGCTCACCGAGCGGCTCGATGCGATCTTCACCCACCCCGTCGCAGGTCTGGGTGTGTTTGTCGCGACGATGACCGCCCTTTTTCTGGTGATCTTCAGCCTCGCCGATGTTCCGATGCGACTGATCGATGTGATGTTTGCCAACCTGGGCCAATGGCTTGGCGGCGTCGTTCCATCCGGAGCCCTGGGCGACCTGCTCGTAAACGGGGTGGTGGCCGGGGTGGCGGGGACGGTGGTCTTCCTGCCTCAGATCTGCCTGCTCTTCTTCCTGATCAGCCTTCTTGAGGACACCGGCTATCTGGCCCGAGCCGCGTTCGTGATGGAACGCCTTCTCCGGCGGTTTGGTCTTCCGGGTCAGGCGTTCGTGCCGCTGTTGTCCGCACATGCCTGTGCCATCCCCGCCATCATGTCGGCGCGCCTCATCCCCGACTTCCGCGATCGTGTTGCGACCATACTCGTGGCTCCCCTGATGAGCTGTTCGGCGCGGCTGCCGGTCTATGTGCTGCTGATCGGTTTGCTCTTCGTCGACAATCCGCTGGCGGCGGGCCTGGCCTTTACCGCCTGCTACGCGCTGGGGGCGGGAGCGGCGGTCGGAACGGCGTTCATCCTTCGGCGGACCATCCTCAAGGGCCGCGCGCGGCCGATGGTGATTGAGCTTCCCAGCTACAAGCGTCCCTCGGTGCGAACGGCTCTGCTGACCACGCTTGATCGGGCGCGGCTCTTTATCCGCAAGGCGGGAACGGTGATCATGGCCATCTGCATCATCCTGTGGTGGCTCAGCGCCTATCCGAGGACGGATCCTCCAGCCGAGGCGCTCTCGCTGCGGGCCGAGGCCCGGCAACTGGAAGCCGCCGAGCCCGCCCACGCCGGCGAGCTGCGCCTGGAGGCGGGCGTCCTGGAGTCCAGGCACGCGCTGGCCGAAAGCGCGATCGGGCGTGCCGGCCGGTTCGTGGAGCCGATCTTCAAACCGCTCGGATATGACTGGCAGCTCTCCATCGGTCTCCTGACCAGCTTTGCGGCGCGGGAGGTCTTTGTCTCCACCATGGCCGTGATCTTCGCCGCCGCCGAGGACACCAACGACCCCACTGTGTTACACCGGATCAGGGTCGCGCGCCGTTCTGACGGCGGTCCCGTCTTCAGCCGGGCAACGGCGGCAAGCCTCCTGGTCTTCTACGTCCTGGCGATGCAATGCCTTCCCACCTTGCCGGTGACGAAACGGGAGACGGGCAGCTGGTGGTGGGCGGTGTTGCAGTTTAGCTACATGTTTGCGCTGGCCTATGGCGCCGCCTTCTTGACCTATCAGGCGTTGCGGCTGGCGGGGGTCTCCTGATGGGCGTTCCCCTGGACGACTGGCAGTTCTATGTGGTGACGGCGCTGGCCTTGGTGAGCCTTTGGCTCGTGGTCAGGCCCTTCGTCGGGTCACGCAGAGAGGGGGGTGGGGGATGCCACACCTGCGGCGGCGGCCCCCCGGCGGCCCGCCGGGGGAGGGTCACCATGACCATCCGGGGCAGGCGGGTCTGAGCCCTGGGGCGGCGGGCGATGCCCGGTGGGCTAGATGGCGGGCAGCAAAGCGGATATCGTTCTCCTGTGATATTGGTATGCGGACCCCCGTCGCGCAGCCTGTCGCTGGCCGCTTCACCATTCCATTGTGCCTATTTGCTCCGCCGCCGCTGAGACGGCGACAGTTGTGTTTGGGATGACCCTGTGGCCGGCGATCGAGGCGTGCGGCTGAGCTCAGGTATTCGAAGCCTCGGGTTCGATCGCCTCCGCCGGATGCCCGGACACCGCGCGCACCTCGACGGAGATCTTGCCGAACTGCAGGACATCGCCGTGAGTCAGGTCGCGGCGGATGCCTGATTTTGGGTCCTCGTACTTGATCACGCCGTCAATCATCCAGATCTTGGCGACGACCGGCGCGTCGTCTTCCCAGTCGGGGCAGATGTGCGCGTCCTTGCGGCTGCCCACCACGATCGGTTTGGGGCCCAGCAGAAGCGTCGATCTCTCGTTCCTGGCCCAGTTGACAACGAGCCAGGCCTTGCGGGAGACGGACTCGACGAGGACCAGAGTCATTCCGGTGCACAGGCCGAGGATCGCGGCGGCGACCAGACGGCCCGCCGTGTCGCCCACCTCGGGCACGAGCCTCAGAAAGATGACGCCTGCGATGACTCCCCCCGTGACCCCGCCGGCGACGGCGCGGCTGCGGCTGAGGTTGGGCACGAAGCCGCCCATTCCCAGCCCCGCCCCGAAACCCAATACGACCCATGCCGCGATGCGTCCGCCGGCGCCGGATCCCGGCATTCCGGAGAGGAAGTAGAAGAGACTCTGCCCCGCGGTCCCGGCAAAGAGACCCGTCAGCACGCCTCCTCCCACGATCACCGCAAGCTCCTTGATCCCCAGCATGCGTCGGCGGAGGTATCTATTCTGGCCGATGACCAGCGCCAGGCTCGCCCCGATGGCGATGAGGCTGGCCCATATCGCCGCCCTCCCCACGCTCTCCTTGAAGTCCACGATGTCCGGAACGCTGGCGAGCATCTGACGGTTCCTGATCACCCTCTCCGACCGGCGGAACGCCTTGGCGAGCGCTTGGGGATCGGAGATGATCACGTTCCCCCTTTCACCGGTGATCTGTCGAAGGAGGGTTGCGTCGGCCAGACCGGTGCCGATGGCAACGATGTTGATGCCCGAGTCCCGGACACGGGTGGCGGCGTTGAGGGCTTCGGCTTCCGGGTCGCCGTGAATGGAAAGGCCCTCCGGCTTTCCGTCGGAAAAAAGCAGGATCCATCGCTCGCCCGCAGCGCGCGCCAGTGCTTCGGCCGCCACATCCAGGCCGCGGCCGAGGTTCGTGGTTCCTCCCGCGTTCAGCCGGTGCAGGGAGCGCAGGAGCTTGTCGGAGTCCTGGCTCAGCTTGCTCAAGCGCTGCGCGTCGTTTGAAAAGACGACCAGTGCAATGGAATCCAGCGAGAGATCCTGGCGCTCGAGGAACTCTCCCGCCGCCTGCTTGAGTTCTTGAAGCTGAGTGCGACCTGTCACCGGGGCGCGGCCCCCGATCAACTTGGCCATCGAGCCGCTGACATCAAAGAGCAGGCAGATGCTTCGCGGCGTTGCCTGGACGACTTGCTTGCCCTCATGAAGAAACAGCGACTCGCCCCCCAGCGCGCCGAGGGCGGCTCCCAACGCACCGAGGATCGCCATCCCGAAGATTTTCCGGAGAAAGGGCATCTCGCCCAAGATCGGGCAGGTTGCTGGAGAACCTAAGCAAATGGGCCTGAAGGGCCCCGGCTAACCGTTATGTCTCTTCCAGGCCGTTTCGCTTGACAAGGCCCAAAGACCGAATCCGCTGCAGATAGGGATTTGGAGCTGGGCCTCCCCGATGACGAGCAGTCCGATTTGCCGGGTGATTCCTAGCCCGCTTCCAAGGAGACCCGGAAGCGATCGTGGGCGGCGGGCGACTTGTGGGGCCGCGACGGAACAGGATTGATGAACGTGGCCGGAGGCCGCTACGGAGCGCTCGAAACAGCTCCAAAACCAACTGCCCTGAACCGATAACCACGACGCCCCTCGCCGCGCCGCCACGGGTAGGCTATACCTCATGCCGGCAACCGTTTCCCACCCTCACCACCCCACGGGGAGGCTCGCCGCCCGCAGCGACCCCATTCTTATCCAGGGGTGTCTCGACGGAGAAAAAGAATCCTGGGAGGAGTTGGTGAACCGTTACGGACGGCTGGTGTACTCCGTGGCCCGGCGCTTCGGCCTGGCCGAGGCGGACGCTCAAGACGTCTTCCAGAACGTCTTCGTTATCGTCTACCGTAAGCTGGCCGGCGTCCGCGACCGCAAGCGTCTGGCCGCCTGGCTCATCCGCACGACCCAACGAGAGTGCTACCGGCTCGGTGCCCGGGTGGCGGCGCGGGCCGCCGGCGAACAGGACCTTGCCCACGTGGAGGGCCCGGCCCAAGACCAGGTGGCGGTGTGGGAACGCCGCGTGCTGGTGAGGGTGGCGCTGCGGCGGCTTGGTGGTCGCTGTGAGCAGCTGCTGACGGCGTTGTTTCTCGCCCCCGGTTGTCCGAACTACGAAACCCTCGCCCAGGAAATGGGAATGAAAATCGGGTCGATCGGCCCCACCCGTGCCCGCTGCTTCCAGAAGCTGGAGCAGATCCTCAAGGAGTTGGGGTTTAAGGACCAGGACAGCCCAAAAGACGTATCACGTCCATCCCCCCCGCCCTCTGCTCGATAGACGACAAGGAATACCGTCATGAGCTCGCCCACGATCGACTACCGGAAGCTGGTGGCCTACGCGGCGGGGGACCTCCCGGAGACGGAGGCGTCCCAGATAGAGGTCCAGCTGGTTCGAGACCCACAGGCCGCCGCGACGGTCCGGCATTTTCAGGCGGCGCGCGCGATCATCCAGTCCGATGACGGCCTCGACCCGCCGCCCGAGGCGGTGGCCCGAGCCTGCTCAATCTTCTCACCGCCGGCGGTCGAACGCTCTGGCAACTGGTGGGAGGCGCTGGAGCAGATCCTGGCGGCGCTGGTCTTCGACAGCCGCGGCCAATTGGCGGTTGCGGGGTATCGGTATCGAGGTATCGACGGCGGCTTCCAGCTGTGCTTTGAGTGTGAGCCCGCCGATGTCGAGCTGCAGGTCGAGCCGACCGAGCGCTTCTCCCGCGAGGTGGAGCCGAGACCGATCTGGCAGGTGATGGGACAGATCGTCGCGGCGCGCCGGGCGCCGAACATAGAGGTCGCCCTGGTTCGGCAGGGAGCGACCATACCGGTGGCCGAGACCTCCGCCGACAGCCAGGGCATCTTCTCCCTGGAGGCTCCCAGTGGCCGCTACGACCTCTTCATCCGGCACGGCAACGGGAGCGTGGTTCTTCGAGATATTGACCTATCGTGAGCATATCAGCTCCAGATTGCGCCGAGCTGCTCGCTGCACTCGAGTCCCAAGAGCCGGCCGGTCGGATGGCCAGGCTCGAGGCGGCGGGCCCGCCGGACGAGGTGCTTGGGGCGCTTGGCGAGGAGGCGGAGCGTCTGGCCGTTGTCCAGCTCACCCGAGGTCTGGCTGCCACCGATCTCGTGGTCACGCTTGCCGACGCGGCGGGATCAAAGCTCACCCAGGCGAAAGCGCGTCGTGGACTGGTCAAGGCGCTGGCCTATGCCGGCCGGTTCGATGAAGCACTGGCGCATTGCCGGGCGGCGACACGGCTGGCCGAGGATGCGGGCGAGGGGATCGAAGCAGCGCGATGCCGGCTGGTGTCGATGCAGGCACTGGCCGAGCTGGGGCGGTTCGATGAGGCGATCGCGGAGGGTACCAGGGCGCGGTACGCCTTTGTGGACGCAGGGGAGCTCCGCTTTGCGGCACGCGCCGATGCCAATCTCGGGACGGCGTATCAGCGCCGCGGCATGCCCGAAAAGGCGCTTGCGCATTTCGACGCCGCCCGCCGTGCGCTCGCTGGCGAGCCGATCACGGCGGCGCAGCTCGACTCCAACCGGGCCGAAGCACTGCTGGCGCTCAACGACTTTCGCGGTGCTGAGCGCGCCTTTGGCGAGGCGCTGAAGCTGCTGGAGGCGGAGAAAGCCGGCTGGTCGGTCGCGATCGTCGAGGGCAACCTCGCCGACCTGGCCACCCGTTTGGGTCGACTGCGCGAGGCGCTTTCCTACTTCGAGCGGGCGCGGCGCCACCTGGAGTCCGACGCCTCGGCTGGTCACCTGGCCCGCCTGCTTGCTGAGCAGGCTGACGCCATGGCCCTGCTGGGTCTGCCGGAGGATGCCCTGCGCGGCTATCGCCGGGCGCTGAGCGAGCTCGATGGGTGCGGGTTGGTACTGGAAGCGGCGCGGGCGCGCGCCGGGATGGGGAGGGTTCTCCTGGGGCTCGGCGAGTTGACCGAGGCCCAGACGCTGCTGGCGGCCGCCGCGAGGTCCTTTGACGAAATCGGACACTCTGTGGCGGCGGCGCGTGTGGATATTGTTCGCGGGGAGCTGGCCGCGGTGCAGGGGAGACGCCCCGAGGCGCGGACCCTCATGGCCGGGGCGCTGCGTACGCTTGAGAGCCGGCCGCTGGATGCGGCCGTCTGCCGCTACCACCTTGCCAGGCTCGACCTTCAGGAGGGCGACCCCACCGCCGCCGAGGCCCAGCTCGCCCCAGCCCTGGATGCGGCGCGGCGGCTGGACGTCGCGCCTCTTGTGGCGGATCTGCTTCACACGCGGGGCCTCTGCCGGCAGTCACGCGGGAGGCTTGCCGAGGCGGTTGGTGATTTGACGGGCGCCGTTGCCCAGATCGAGCGTGTTCGCGGATCGCTTCAGGCGACGCGGTTCCGTGCCGCCTACCTGACCAATCGCCTGGGGGTCTATGAGGACCTGGTTACCACGCTGCTCACCCACGACGGCGTCGATGCGGTCAGCGGCGCTTTTTTCGCCGCCGAGCAGGCAAAGAGCCGGTCGTTGCTGGATCTCGTCGGCTCAACGGCCCAGGAGGCCGGGCGGAGCCCTGAGGTGGAGGAGGATCCCGCGACGGCGGCGCTGGCGGGCGAGGTGCGGCGTCTGCGGGGCGAGCTGAACGCGCTCTACAGCCGGCTCGGCGAGCCGCCCGACAATGATGAGCCAATGCGCCTCGATACGACCGCATGGAGGCGGGAGGTCCGCCGGCGGGAGCGCGACCTGGAGGCGGTCCAGGGCCGGCTGGCCACCGTCTGCGGCGGTGCGGGGCTTTATGTGCCGACGGCCGACCTTGCCGCCGCGCAGAGGCTTCTCGGCGCCGACACGATGCTGATCGAGTACTTTCTCGCAGGCGACGAGCTGCTGTGTTTTGTTGTCAGGAATGAGAGCGCGGAGGTCCACCGCGGTCTCGGCGATCCCGTTGAGCTGGCCGAGGCCGTCAGGCGTTTTCAATTCCAGATCGCTCGCGGGCTCCGTCCCGGTGCGCTGGAGTCACACCGCCGCGATCGGCTCGTCGACGACGCGTTGACCTCGCTGGAGGACCTCAGCCGGATCGTCCTGAAGCCTCTGGGCGATCAGGTGGCTGCAGCACGTCGGCTCATCATCATCCCCCATGGGCCGCTTCACCTGGTTCCCTTTGGTGCGCTTCTTGAGGGCGGCCGCCACCTGATCGAAACTCACGAGCTGACCGTGGCGCCCAGCGCGAGCCTCCTGGTCCATTTGAATGGCACCAATTCGAGTCCGCGACCGCCCCAGGCGGATCGATCCCGCCCGGTGCTCGTGGTCGGTGTCGCCGACGAGCACGCACCCGATATCACCACCGAAGCGCTCCGGGTGGCGGAGGCCCTGGGGTGTGAGCGGCCGCTTATCGGGGCCGAGGCCACCGTGGCCCGGGTCACCGCGGCTGCGAGAGAGGCCCGGATCATCCACCTGGCCTGTCACGGGCGTTTCTCGGCGGCGGCCCCCCTGGGCTCGGGGTTGAAGCTGGCCGACGGATGGCTGACCGTCGGCGATATCTACCCAATGCGGCTGTGTGCGGAACTCGTCGTGCTCTCTGGCTGCGAGACCGGCAAGAACGTGATCCAGGCCGGCGACGAGTTGGTGGGGTTGCTCAGCGGCTTCTTCGCCGCCGGTGCCCGCTCCCTGCTGGCGAGCCTGTGGCGGGTCAACGACGAAAGTACCTCGGAATTCATGTCCTGTTTCTATGGTTTGTTGGATACTGTGCAGCGCGACGGCATGGGCCTCGCCGCCGCGGTCGGCGAAGCACAGCGGCGGCTGCTGGGCCGACACCGGCATCCGGCGATCTGGGCCCCCTTTGTCCTGGTTGGGAGACCATGATCTTTAGACACTTCTGTTCAACTGCGGCGTCGATCTTTCTGTTGATCGCAGGTGCCCCTACCGGTGAGGGTGCCGGACTGCCGGGAGAGGATCCGCGACTCGGTGACCGGATCATGGTTCGGGTGCTGCCCAACGCCGCCCTGGCCGACTTTACCGGCCTCTTCGAGTCCAACCACGCCGATCTGGGCGTGACTCTGACCCCGATCGACGCGATCCCCTCACGTCAGACGCACTTGCTTGCGCTGGGGCTGCGACCGCAAGGGAGCAACCACGGGGTGCTGGATATCCTCGAGGATGATCTGGACTCAAACCCCGCCTACCGCAGCATTCTGAGCTGGAGCGAGTTTTGCTACCAGGGTGAGGCACCCGAGGGAAAGACCGGCAGCTTCTGGTTCAACCTCGACAGGGACGACGGACCCTTCTGGGGTCAGTTCGCCACGGGGATGTTCAACCTGAGCCAGACCCACCAGCGGTCAAGGGGGGCCGGGACCGTCGTCGCGGTCCTGGACACCGGTATCGATCCAGCGCACCCGGTCCTCGGCGGGCGGCTCGCTGCCGGCGGCTTCAACTTCGTCAACGGCACCTCCGACACCAGCGATACCGGCGACGGGCGTGACAGCGATGGAGACGGCTTCGTCGACGAGATGGTCGGGCACGGCACGTTCGTAGCCAGCCTGATCGTGCTGGTAGCGCCGGACGCCAGGATCCTTCCGGTGCGCGTGCTCGACGGCGACGGTGTCAGCGACAGCTGGCTCATCGCCAAGGGTCTCTACCATGCGATTGATCAGGGTGTCGACGTCATCAACCTCAGCCTGGGCTCGACCTACAAGTCCGATGCCATTGGGGACGCCCTCCATGAGGCGAGGGAGGCGGGGATCATCGCCGTAGCGGCGGCGGGCAACCTCAATCGTGCCGAGCCCAGGGAGTTCCCGGCCAACACCCGACAGGCGCTCGGTGTTGCCGCCACCGATGATCTGGATGTCAAGGCGGCGTTCAGCAACTTTCACCATAAGCTGACCATCGCGGCGCCGGGAGCCAGCGTCCAGATCCAGGCCCCTTCCGGCAGCGCCCAATACGACCCGGCGCGATCGATCGTCGGCGCGATCCCCGGGGGCGGATACGCGATCTGGCAGGGGACGAGCTTCGCCACGGCCTTCGTCTCCGGCGCCGCCGCGTTGATCCAAGCGCAGCTGCCTGACCCTGGCCATGGCGAGGCGACCTTTGACCTGATCGAGCGACGGCTCGCCTCGACAGCGGTCGACCTGAGCACACAGAACCCGCAGTTCGATGACATGCTCGGGGCCGGCCGAATCGACGTTGCTCGGGCGGTGCTGCTTGGCGCCGGCGATCTTGACGGTGACGGGCTCGTCTCCGAGGCGGACCTGATGGCGCTGCTGTCCGCGTGGGGTCCATGCGACGAATGCGCCGCCGATCTCGACGGCGACGGTGTCGTGGGCGTCCAAGACCTGCTCGTGGTGATGGCCAACTGGGACTGAGCGGGGTCCGAGAAGCGTCCGTTGGACCACGTGCAGCCGTCGAATTCCCTACCGGCGGCGCCGTTGGTAGACCGCGGTCTACCTCGGGGTGGTTCGGCCAATAATGGCTCAGCTCCAAGTCGATATGTCACATGGGTTTGAGGCGGAAGCACTGAACCGCAACGCCGCTGCGGACGTATCGGTTATAGGGAGTGCACACGGACGTGGACAGCCCGCGAATCGCCATCTTGGAGGGTGTTCGCACACCTTTTTGCACCTCCGGCGGGGTGCTGAAGGAGATCGCGGCGGACGATCTGGGCGCCATCGTGGTCAGGGAGCTCCTGGCCCGCAGCGGCATCGACCGTCGAGAGGTTGACGAGGTCATCTTCGGCAACGTCGCTCAGCCCGCCCACGCCGCCAACATCGCGCGTGTGATCGGCCTCAAGGCGGGGCTCACACCTGATGTCGTCAGCCACACCGTCCACCACAACTGCGCCTCGGGCATCCAGTCGCTGACCACGGCGGCGCTGCACATCGGCGCCGGACAGGCGGACGTCGTGATTGCCGGTGGAACCGAGTCGATGAGCCAGATTCCCCTGCTCTTCGGCCCGCGTATGACGGCTCTTTTTCTCCGCCTGACCAAGGCAAAGTCGATTGGGCAGCGGCTCGGGGCGTTGGCGTCCTTTCGTCCGGCCCACCTGAGACCCCTCATTGCGCTGAAGCTCGGGCTGACCGATCCCATCTGCGGTCTGAACATGGGTCAGACCGCAGAGGTGCTCGCCCGTGAGTTCGGCATTTGCCGCCGCGAGCAGGATGCCTATGCGCTGGCCAGCCACGAGAGAGCGACGCGAGCGGCCGAGGAGGGGTACCCCGACCAGGAGATCGTCCCCGTTGTGGGCCCGCCCCGCTTCGATCATGCCCAACTGTACGATGACGGTCCGCGGCCCACTCAGTCGCTCGAGGCACTGGCCCGGCTCAGGCCGTACTTCGATCGCCACGCAGGAACCGTCACCGTCGGCAACACCTGCCCGCTCACAGACGGTGCCGCGGCGCTGCTCGTCAGCAGCGAGGAGAAGGCTCGCCAACTGGGTATTACGCCGCTGGGTTTCCTTATCGACTGGACCTTTGCGGCGCTTGACGGCAGGCGGATGGGGCTGGGCCCGGTCTATGCCACCGCAAAGCTCCTGAAGAAGACCGGCCTGAAGCTTGATCAGTTCGACGTGATCGAGCTCAACGAGGCGTTTGCGGCGCAGGTTCTGGCCAACGAAAAGGCGTTCGCCTCACCCGCCTTCGCCGCTGAGCACCTCGGCTACACAAACGACGAGGCGGTCGGCGAGCTGGACCGGGAGCGTCTGAACCCCAACGGGGGCGCCATCGCACTCGGTCACCCCGTCGGGGCCACGGGTGTGCGGCTCGTGCTGACGGCGCTGCGCGAATTGCAGCGACGCCGCGGGCATCGAGGCCTGGCCACGCTCTGCGTGGGGGGCGGGCAGGGTGCCGCCGTCGTCCTGGAGGCGGCATGACCATGAGTAGCCCCTGGACCGTCACCGTTGACCAGGAGTGGATCGCCTGGCTCACCTTTGATCTGCCGGACCGGAAGGTGAACACCTTGACGGCAGCGGCCATGACCGAGCTGAGGGGGATACTCGACCAGTTCCCCGGGGACCGCCAGATCCGGGCGTTGGTCATCACCAGCGCCAAGCGCGACAGCTTCATCGTGGGGGCGGACATCGATGAGCTGGCCGCAATCACGAGCGTCGAGGATGCTCAGACCAAGGCTCGAACGGGTCGCGAGGTGTTCGACACGCTCCAGGCAGTCTCGCTTCCCACCATCGCCGTGATCGATGGAGCCTGTCTCGGCGGCGGTCTGGAGATGGCGCTCGCCTGTGACTACCGGCTGGTCACCGATCGTGACAAGACCAGTCTCGGCTTTCCGGAGGTCAACCTCGGCATCATCCCGGGATGGGGGGGCACCCAGCGTCTGCCCAGCCTCGTCGGCTTGACACAAGCCCTTCAGATGATCCTCTCCGGCAAGCCGGTCGACGGTCCCAAGGCGTACAGAGTCGGACTCG
This sequence comes from Planctomycetota bacterium, assembly GCA_022564665.1. Lineage (GTDB taxonomy): Bacteria > Planctomycetota > Phycisphaerae > Phycisphaerales > SM1A02 > JADFKZ01. The sequence goes on from JADFKZ010000007.1 coordinate 31,367, forward strand.
CCGACGGCATCGTGGCCCCGCAGTTCCTCAAAGAGCAGACCCATCGCTTCGTCGATCGGGTATCGGGTGCGTCGGGTCGACGCGAGGTCTTGGCGCGGCGGCGGGCGGCGGTCCCGTTTCCAATGAGGCTCCTTGCCGCAACGTGGCCGGGCCGGCGGCTGATCTACGGCCGGGTCAAGCATCAGGTCCTCGCCAGGACCAAGGGCCACTACCCGGCGCCATTGGAAGCGCTTCAGGTGGTCAGCGCAACCCACCACCGCCGCAACGTTGACGGGGGTGCGGTTGAGACCGAGGCGTTTGCCCGCCTCACCGGCACCGCGATCAGCCGCAACCTGGTCTGGCTCTTTCAGGCGGGGCAGCGTCTGAAGAAGGGCGTCCGCACTTCGAGTAAGCCGCCTCATCCGATCTCGGCAGCCGGGGTGGTGGGGGCCGGCATTATGGGAAGCGGGATCGCGTGTGCCCTGAGCAACGTGGGGATCTCCGTCCGGATGAAGGACGTTCGGTGGGAGGTTGTGGCCAAGGGCATGGCGTCGGCCGCGTCGATCTACCGACGGCGCGTCAAGCGCCGCAGGATGACCCCGGACCAGATGAGCCTCGCCATGCACCGGATTGCACCCACCGTCGACGACGTGGGGTTTGGGGGGCTCGATCTCGTCATCGAGGCCGTTGTAGAGGATCTCCAGATCAAGAAGACGGTCCTCCGCTCGATCGAGAAGCATGTCCGCCCTGATACGATCATCGCCACCAATACCTCGAGCCTGTCACTGGAGTCGCTGGCCGGCGACCTCGCCCATCCAGAGCGGTTCGTCGGTCTGCACTTCTTCAACCCGGTCGACCGGATGCCGCTGGTCGAGGTGGTTGCGGCCGGTCGGACCTCGCCGGGAACGCTCGTCGCTGCCGCCGCGCTCGTCAGGCGGTTGGGAAAGATCCCGATGGTGGTGGGTGATTGCGCCGGCTTTCTCGTCAACCGGATCCTCCTTCCCTACCTCATCGAGTCGGCATGGATGTTCGAGGAGGGTACTGAGATCGAGCGGATCGACGGGCTGCTGGAGAAGTTCGGCATGCCCATGGGGCCGTTGGCGCTGGTCGACGAGGTCGGTTTGGACACCGGGTACAAGGTGGCCAAGGTCCTCGAGGACGCCTACGGCGACAGGATGCGCGTCCCCGGGGCGCTGGGAGCGATCGCCGAGAACGGGGATTTCCTGGGCAAGAAGAGCGGGTGCGGCTTCTACCGGTACCGCAACGGTCACCGGCGGCCGAACCGGCGTCTGGGGAGGCTGGCCAGGCGGTCCCGCCAAGTCGACGGCGTCCGCGCCCGCACGCTCTCCGACGAGGAGATCGTCGATCGAGCAATTCTGATCATGGTCAACGAGGCGGCCCGGTGTATTGGGGAAGGCGTGGTGGAAGGCCCCGAAGCGGTGGACATGGCCATGGTCCTGGGCACGGGGTTCGCCCCGTTTCGCGGGGGCCTGCTCCGCTATGCCGATGAGCGGGGCGTTTCGGGCATCAAGGCGCGTCTGGGCGAGCTGAGCAGTGCGTTCGGCGACCGGTTCACCTCCGCGCCGTTGATCGACTCGATCGCCGACAACGGTGGCGGCTTCTATGGGTCGGCCTCGGGGGGTGTTCAAGATGCCAAGTAAGTCGCTCAGCCAGCCCGATCCCCCGCCGGTCGAGCAGACCCCGCTGCTGGCGTCCCTCGACGGCCTCAACCGCGGGCAGCGAGCGGCGATGGAGATGACCGAGAGCGCGCGCGAGGCCAGCACCGGGAAGGAGAGCTTTGCGGGCGGGCTGTTCGTGGGACGTTTCGACCTCGGCGAGGTGGATCCCTTTCCCCGGCAGGATCCCGACCAACGGCGTGTGGGTGACGAGATGGTGCGCGCGGTGTCTGCATTCCTCGCCGAGCACCTCGACCCCGACGAGGTTGATGAGACGCGGACGATTCCCGTCGAGGTCATTGAAGGGCTCAAGGACCTCGGCGTCTTTCGCATGAAGGTGCCCTGTGCCTACGGGGGCCTGGGCTTCTCACAGGTCAACTACAACCGAGTGCTGATGGCGATCGCCTCCTACTGCGGCTCGACCGCGGTCTTGGTGTCGGCGCACCAGTCGATCGGCGTCCCGCAGCCCATAAAGATGTTCGGTACGCCCGAGCAGAAGGAGCGGTTTCTACGGCGGATCGCCGACGGGGCGCTGTCGGCGTTCGCGCTCACCGAGGAGGATGCAGGCTCGGACCCGGCGCGGATGATGACGACCGCGACACTGAGCAACGACGGATCGCATTACCTGCTCAACGGGCTGAAGCAATGGACAACCAACGGGCCCATCGCGGATCTGTTTGTCGTGATGGCGCAAACCCGGCCCTTCGCAACCCCTGGCAGCGAGCCCGACGGGCGTGGCCCCAGGATCACCGCGTTCATCGTTGAGGCGGACTCGCCCGGCGTCGAGATCGTTCACCGCTGCGACTTCATGGGCCTGCGGGCAATCCAGAACGGGCTGATCCGCTTCCGAGACGTCAGGGTGCCCGCCGAGAATCTGATCTGGGGAGAGGGGCTCGGTCTCAAGCTTGCCCTCACGACGCTCAACATCGGCCGGCTGACCCTTCCCGCCGCCTGCACCGGGGTGGGCAAGCAGTGCCTTTCGATCGTCAGGCGGTGGGGCGGGGAGCGGGTGCAGTGGGGTCTGCCCATCGGCGAGCATGAGACGGGCAGCCACAAGATCGCCTTTATCGCGTGCACGACGTTTGCCATGGAAGCGGTGACCTGGCTGACGTCGCACTGGGCGGACAGGGGTCAGGACATCAGAATCGAGGCGGCGCTGGCCAAGCTCTTTTGCTCCGAGGCGACGTGGAGGATCGTCGACGAGACCCTGCAGTTGCGCGGCGGCCGGGGCTACGAGCGCGCGACCTCCCTACGGGCGCGGGGGGAAGCGGCGTATCCCGTGGAGCGGATGCTGAGAGACTGCCGCATCAACACGATCATCGAGGGCACGTCGGAGATCATGCGGCTGTTCCTCGCTCGCGAGGCGCTGGATCCGCACCTGAGGCGGGCGGCGGACCTCCTGGGCAACGGGGTGAGCCTCGCCAAGAAGATCAAGGCAGCGGCCGGCTTCGCGGGCTTCTACGCCAAGTGGTACCCGGCGCAGCGGCTCGCGGCGATGTGGCCGAAGCGGTACGCCTTTGCGGGGCCGCTTGGTCGCCACTATCGCTTCATCGATCGCTCGTCACACCGTCTTGCGGTGGCGCTGTTCGGGGCGATGGCCCGCCACGGTCGGACGCTCCCACGGCGGCAGATCCTGTTGGGCCACCTCATGGATATCGGCATGGAGCTCTTCGCGATGGCCGCTAGCTGCGGATACGCTCGAGCCCGGGCGGCCGACGGACACCACAATGGGGGCGACCCGAAGCGGATGGCGGATCTCTTCTGCCGCCAGGCGCGGCGGCGCATCGAGGCGCACTTCCTGGCGCTGCGGTGGCGTCCCAAGAGGACCAACGCCTTGGCCCGGCAGGTTCTCGGGGGTGAGTTCCTCTGGATGGAAGAGGGCATCATTCCCATCTGCGGGATCGCGGATCCAGCGCGGGCTGAGGCCGACTGAATGGCGCTGAGGACGTACAAGCTCACGGGTTTCGCGGTCAACGCGCTCAAGGCAATGCTCGGGGTGCACCTGAGGGTGACCGGAACCGAGCACCTTGTCGAACAGCCGACGCTGTTTGTGGCCAACCACTTCACCCGCATCGAGACATTCCTCATCCCCTATGTCATCTTCCGGCATGCGCAACGGCCGGTCCGTTGCCTGGGCACCCACAGTGTCTTCAAGGGGATCTTCGGGAGGTACTTCCGGGCAATCGGCGGCATGTCCACCCGCGATCCACGGAGGAACCGGACGATCATCCGCGACCTGATGACCGGTCGCTGGGACTGGGTGATCTACCCCGAAGGGGGAATGATCAAGAACAAGAAGATGCTCTACCGGGGCCGTCTGCAGCTGGATCATCCGGAGCGGCACGGCCCGCCGCACACCGGAGCGGCGATGCTGGCGTTGAAGGCGGCTATGTGCAAGCACCGCTACTGCGAGGCGTGCCATGAGGATGATCTGCGGCGGATGGAATATTACGAGGAGGCCTACGGGCTGACCGACTGCGATCAGATCTGCCCCAGGGAGATCGTCATCGTGCCGGTGACGCTCACCTTCTACCCGATGCGTCCGAGCCGGAATCTCATCAACCGCCTGGCCGGACTCCTCATGCGCGACCTGGACCCGCGGCTCGACGAGGAGCTGCAGGTTGAAGGGAGCATTCTGCTGAAGGGCTCTCAGATCAGCATCCACTTCGGCGAGCCCATCGATGTGGCAAAGTACCTGGGCAAGGTGACGGCGCTGGCCCGCCGGGTGGTGGGCGTTTTCTCGGAGGCCAGTCGGACGGACTTCTTCCTGCGCCAGCAGGCAAGGCGCCTTACCGAGGAGTGCATGCGCAGCATCTACGGCAACATCGAGGTCAACTTCGACCACCTGCTGGCCTTTGGCCTCCGCGCCTTTGGCGGGGAGCGGATTGCCGCCGACGACCTCCACCGGGCGCTGTATCTGGCGGCGGTTGAGCTCGCCTCAGACCCCAGCGCCCGCCTGCATCCCTCCGTTGGAAACGGCATCGCCGCCCTGGTGACGGGACAGCCCTATGAGCCGCTGGCAAGCAGCCTCCGTCTTGCCGGCAAGGAAGGGATTCTGCGGTGCGACAACGGCTACTACCTGATCGATCAGGAGGCCCTTTCGCAGGATCACGAGTTTCACAACATCAGGCTGGAGAAGATCCTCCAGGTCATCGGCAACGAGGTGGAGCCGGTGCGTCCTGCCGTCGAGGCACTCAAGCGACATGTCAATCTCTCCAGCGCTGAGTTGCGGACCAAGACCTCCCAGGCACTGCGGGATTTCCAGATCACGCGATACGAGCGGGAGTATCAAGCGGTCTACCGCCCGGAGGTCTCCAAGCCCAGGGAGTTCGGTGAGCCGTTCTTTCTCGAGAAGGCGGACGCGCGCGCCGGTGTGGTCCTCGTCCACGGGTATCTATCCTGTCCAGAGCAGGTTCGCCCGCTTGGAACCTACCTCAACAGCCGCGGATGGTGTGTCTACGGTGTGCGGCTGGGCGGCCACGGGACCGCGCCCAAGCAGCTGGCCGAGGTGCAATGGACCCAATGGGTTCAGGAGGTCAGACACGGATGCGCGATTCTCCGGCAGCACTGCGAGACGATCGTGGTGGGGGGGTTCTCGCTCGGTGGAACGCTTGCCCTCCTGGTGGCAGCGGGCCGAGGTGCCGGGATCCAAGGCGTCTTCAGCATCAATGCCCCGGTCAAGCTTCGCGATCCCCGGGCGCCGCTGGTTGGGCCGATCATCGGGTGGAACGGAGCGATGCGAATGCTCGGTCTGACGGACGGCTACTACCGGTTGCTGAACGATGACACGGAGAGTCCCGATCTCAACTACAAGACCTACGACCTGGCCTCCATTCGTCAGCTTCGGCTTGCGGTGCGCGCTTCTCGGAAAGTCCTCGGCGAGGTGACGGCCCCGGCGCTGGTCATCCAGTCAACCAAGGACCCGCTGGTCGGGCCCGACGGGGCGTCGGCCCTGATGGAGCGGCTGGGAGGGCGGGACAAGGTTCTCGTGGCGCTTCCCTTCGATCGACACGTGATCGTCCGCGGCGAAGGAAGCGAGAAGGTCTTCGATGCGGTGGGAAGATTCGTCAAGCGGATCGCGGGCGAAGCGTAAGCGAGGCCGTCAGCTGTCAGCCGATGCGGGGACCGAACGGATCGCAGCAGGTTCGTCCCGGCAGGATGCCTGGTATCCCGAGGGGCGGAGCCCAGAGGGCGCAGCCCCGAAGGCCTCAGCCGCAAAGGACCACAGCCGCGCCCGGCAGGACGCCAAGCGGCGTGGGAACATGGATGTCGAGCGGCTGACAGATAAAAAGGCTTTGGGCTGTCGGCTTCTCTACACGAAACGCTGGTTGACCACGTCGTAGAGGCCCTGGTCGGTGATGCGGAGCTCCGGGATGACGCTCAGTGCGAGGAAGGAGAGCGTGCCGAAGGGGCAGGGGAGCTGGGAGCCCAGTGCCCGGGCGGCCTGGCGCACCTCGATCAGCTGCCGGCAGACCGTCTCGGCGTCGCTCATCGAAAGCAGACCCGCCACCGGAAGCGGCAGCCGCCCGGCGATCGCTCCCCCGGCGGCCACCACGAAACCGCCTCCAGTCTCGGCAAGCGCCCGGGCGCACAGGAGCATGTCGGTGGGGTTGGTGCCGGCGATGATGAGGTTGTGGGAGTCGTGGGCGACGGATGAGCCCAGCGCGCCATGTCGGCGGAAGCCGAACCCCTCGACCAGGCCGAGCCCGATCGAGCCGCTGGCCCGGTGACGCTCGATCGAGGCGATCACCACCACGTCGACGTCGGGGTCAAATGCCCACAGACCGTCATCGGAGCGTTTGACGGAGCGGCTCAGATGCCTGGTGATGATCTGATCTTCAACGATCCCGATGACGGGTGACGCCCCGCCGCCATCGGGCAGTCCGGCGGAAAGCCCAAATGCCGACTCATCCAGCGCCGGCAGATGGACGGTGTTGTCGGGTCTGATCTCGCACGGGGCGGTCTCACCGAGATACCGCCCTCCGCGGGCGACCACACGGCCGTTCTTGATGACCAGCGACACCCCGAACTCGGTGAGGTCATCGGCCACCACGAGATCCGCCTTGTATCCCGGTGCCACCGCCCCGCGGTCGGCAAGACCATAATGGCGGGCCGGCACGAGGGTGGTGTGGCGGATCGCCCGTTCCGGGGGCATGCCCGCCGCCACCAGCCGACGCAGGAGCGCGTCGAGGTGGCCGTTGGCCGCCAGATCATCGGGATGGATGTCATCGGTGCAGAGGCACCAATCGCCGATCCCCTCCTCCAGAAGCAGCGGTGTCAGTGTGTCCAGATTGCGAGCGATCGACCCCTCCCGCACCTGAAGCAGCATGCCCAGGGCGGCCTTGGCCCGTGCCTCGGCGATCTCGGTGGACTCGTGATCGGATCGAATGCCCGCCGCCGCATAGGCGAGAAGATCCCTTCCTGTCACTCCCGGGGCGTGACCGTCGATCACCGCCCGACGGGCGGCGGTGGTCGCGATCTTCTCAACCACATCGTCGTCGCCCTCCAGGACGCCCGGGAAGTTCATCATCTCGCCGAGCCCGAGGACGCCGGGGATCTGAAGCAACTCGTCGATCGCCGCGGCATCAAGGTTGGCGCCCGCATGCTCCCAATTGACCGCCGGGACGCACGAGGGCGCCATGAAGTACATATCCAGCGGCAACCCCTGGCTCTGGGCAACAAGCAGTTCAACGCCCCGGATACCCATGACGTTGGCGATCTCGTGGGGGTCGGCGATAACGGTGCCCGTACCATGGGGCACGATGAGGCGGGCCAACTCTCCCGGAAGAAGCAACGTGCTCTCGAGATGGATGTGCGCGTCGATCAAGCTCGGGAATATGACCGAGCCGGCGACGGAGATCTCCATTGCCGCCTCCCACCGGTAGGGTCCCACCCCGGCGACAAAGCCGTCGGCGATGACCACGTCTGCCTCGTGAAGCTGTTGGGTAAACACGTTGACCACCTGCGCCCCCTTCAAGAGGAGGTCGCCGGGCTCCAGGCCGCGAGCGACGCGGATGCGGCGCCGCAGGACCGCAGGGTCCACAGGGGTCACGGGGAGGCTCATGACCCCTACTGTACTGGCCGCTACCATGGCAAAGGCATGAACCCGCCAGTTCCTTCATTGGGCTTCGGCAAGACTCTGGCAGCGGGAATCGGGCTCGCCCTGCTCGCGGCTGCGGCGATGGTCACGGCGAAGGCGCTCCCCGGGCAGACCACCGAGGAAGCGCCCGCGGTGCCGCAGACACCCCAGAAAGCTACGCCTCAAGCCCAGCGTCCGGCGCTTGAGCCGCCCGCCGCCCGCCAACGAATCGCGGAGCGGTTGGAGATGGTTCGCAGGACGATCACCCATCCCGACGATCGTCGCACTCCGGTTCGCGACGAGGCGGTGGTGGAGGCGATCAAGACCGCGCCGCGTCATGTCTTTGTGCCCCGGGAGCGTCGCAGCCTTGCGTATCGGGACTCGCCGCTTTCCATCGGATATGGCCAGACGATCTCCCAGCCCTACATCGTGGCCCTGATGAGTGAGCTGCTGGATCTCGACCCCTCAGACAAGGTGCTCGAGATCGGAACCGGCTCCGGTTACCAGGCGGCGGTGCTGGGCTCCCTGACCCCGAACGTCTACACGGTGGAGATCATCAAGCCCCTCTATGAACGGGCGCAACGCGATCTGTTGAGCCAGGGGTACGATGACGTCCACTGTCTCAATGCCGACGGCTATTACGGGTGGGCTGAGCACGCTCCCTTTGACGCCATCATCGTCACCTGCGCCGCCGGACACCTGCCCCCGCCGTTGTGGGAGCAGCTCGCCGTCGGCGGACGGATCGTGATACCCATAGGTGGACCCTACCAGGTGCAGCGGCTGGTCGTGCTCCGCAAGCTGCCCGACGGCAGCCGCAGGTCCGAAGCGATCATCGGCGTCCGGTTCGTGCCCATGACCGGGGCCGTGGAGCGGACGCCTGAGAACGGGCGTTGACGGCGGTGCGCGCGACGCCGTCCGCCGGGGGGTTGATCTGGTTGGTGACGCTGCTCGCCGCTTCCCTGCTGGGATTTGAAGTATCGCTGATGCGGGTGCTGCTGGTGGCGGGCTGGCACCACTTCGCCTTTGTTGTGATCAGCGTCGCGCTTCTGGGTTTCGGAGCAAGCGGCACCGCGCTGTATCTCACCAGGAGGTGGGTGGTCCGCCACGCGGCGATCGTGCTGACATTCCTTTCCCTGGCCACCGCGGCGACCATGCCGATCTGTACCGGCCTGGCCCAGCACGTGCCCATCGAAATGACGATCGCGCCTGCCCTGCTGGGGGGGCTCATCGGCAGGTGGTTGCTCTACTGGGCCCTCTTGACGGTGCCCTTTTTTCTCGGGGCGGCCGCCCTTGGTCTTGCGCTGATGGTGTGCGGTGGTCGGGTGGCGGTGGTCTACGCGGGCAACCTGCTTGGCAGCGCCGCTGGGGCCCTGGCGGCGCCGTTGTTGATGACGGTGGTGTCACCGGCCTGGCTGCCGCTGGTGATGGGCTGTGGCGCCGCGCTGGCGGCGGCGGGCGTTGCCGCCGGCTCGCCGGCAAGACGGTCGGCCGCGATTGCGGCGTGCGCGGCTGCGGTGGGTCTGTTCCTGTGGCTGGATCCGCCGCACGTGCGTCTGGATGCGTTCAAGCGCGGCGCACAGATTCAGCGTCTTGCGGCCCAGGACGCGGTCGAGCGTGTCGGCCGGGTGCTCGGCCCGCGCTCGGTTCTGGAAGCGTACCGCGGCCGCGTGCTCCACGACATTCCCTTTCTCGGTGTGGGTCAGGATCCACCGGCCATCAGCGTGCTGCTCGCCGACGGCCACTGGGTGGGATCGGTCCTTGAAGTCCAGAGCGCCGATGAGGCCGGGATCGTCGACGGGATGCTCATGGCGTCGGTCTATGACCTGGCGCCCCAAGGGCCACGGGTGGCGCTGCTTGGCGAGACGGGAGGTCTGAACATCTGGCTGGCGGCACGACACGCCGCGCGAGCGATCGATGTCGTGCAGCCGGACAGGCGCCTCACGGTGCTGCTGCGAGGCCCCTTGCGGAATCTGGGCGGGGCGGTTCTGGACCTTCCCAATGTACGGGTTTGGCCCGCCGAGCCGCGCCACTTCATCGAGCACACCCACGACTCCTTCGATGTGATCCAACTGGTGATGACGGAATCCTCGGCGGCGGGCTCAGGCGGAATCGGGGGGCTGGCGCAGGATTATCTACTGACGATTGAGGGGCTGACCGCCTGCCTAGGACGGCTGGAAGCCCACGGGCTGCTGGCGGTGGGGCGGGCGATACAGTCTCCCCCGCGTGACAACCTCAAGCTGCTGGCGACCGTGGTGGAGGCGCTGCGGTCGCTGGGTGTCGTCGACGCGAGCCGGCACGTTGTCATCCTCCGTGACTACCTGGCGGTCCTGACGCTCGTCAAGCCGACACCTTTTTCGGATGCTCAGATCCAGCGGGTGCGGGCGATCTGCCGCGACCGGCAGCTCACCCCGGTGTGGTTTAGCGGGATTCAGGCCCAGGAGCTCAACCAGCCCGACGCGTTGCCCGGCCCCACTGAGGGCCCCGGGGACTGGCTGAACCACGCGGCGGTGCAGCTCTTCGGACCCGCTGCCGACCGCTTCATCGACGAGTGGGCGTTTGATATCCGTCCACCCACCGATACCCGGCCGTTCTTCAGCGACTTTTGCCGTCTGTCGTCGATTGAGGCCATGAGAGCCGCCTACGGCGACCTGTGGTTGACACGGACGGAGCTGGCCTTCCTGTTCGTGCTGGCGGCGGCGGTGAGCGTGACCGTGGCGGCGGTGGCGATGATCCTGCCCCTTGCCCTGATTCGGGTCGCCCAGGGGCGGCGGGGCGGGTGGGCGACCGCGGCGTACTTCGGCTGTCTGGGGCTGGGTTACCTGCTCCTGGAGATGACCTTTCTGGCTCATCTGACGGTTCTGATCGGCGACTCAGTGCTGGCGGCAGCGGTGACGATCGGTGGGTTCTTGTTCTTTTCCGGTCTGGGCAGCCTCGTGAGCCGGTTTCTGGGCCGGCGGCGGGCCCAAAACGTGCGTTGGATCATCCTTTGCCTGGTGGTTGGTGCTCTGGTGGAGACGATCGGGCTGCGGCACTGGGAGGTGGCAGCCGGGCTGCCGGTTGCGGGAAGGCTGGCGCTGGGGCTGGGGCTTATTGCCCCGCTGGCCTTTGCCATGGGCTTTCCCATGCCCATGGGGCTGGCTCGACTGGCCGGCGGAATGCCGGGCCTCATTGCCTGGGCCTGGGGGGCCAACGGCTTTGCCTCGGTCCTGGCCGCACCGCTGGCCATGGTGCTGGCCATGACCTGGGGGTATCACATCACCACGGCCTTCGCCCTGGCGGCCTATCTCGCGGCGGGGGTTGTCTTTGGGCTGCTGCCACAGGCCTCATGGACGACGGATAGGTCATGAAACAGCTTCCGTGAGACGATATAGACCGCAGACTCCCCCCACACCCCCCCCCCCCCCCCCCCCCCCCCCCCCC
>JADFKZ010000084.1 GCA_022564665.1 Planctomycetota bacterium
CCGACGCCACGGTCGTTCAGCCGATTGTACGAACCGCCCGTATGCAGCGGCGGATCACGACCGCTGCAGGCGAGAGCTGGGCGATGTTGCCGCACAGCGTGTGCTTCGTCGATCCGTGGCTCAGCCCAGGCATTGCACATAGCCTCTTCGGCGTGGAGCGCCTCGGCTCGATTCTTGCGCAAAGCTGGTCATCGTCGGATCGACCGAAACGGTTGGCCGCATACAGTGGGGCGCTGTCATGCGAAATGGAGGTGATCGACCAAATCACCGCTGCGTGCTTCGCGCAGTTCGACTGCTTTCCAATGCTGGTTGCTATCACGATGCTTTACTTCAGCGCGGCCACTTTCAGTGAAGAGCAGATCCGCGCGGGCCACAACCAGGTCGACGACGCTTTCCTTCTGGCCCACGACGCGAGATTCACGTCAATCGTTGCCGATCTCTGTAAGGATTCGTACAAGGTCGATCCCGCCAACGCAGCTGGATTCATGGAACGCGTTGCTGCATCGATCGAACCCTACAATGTCGTCGGTCTTTGCGACCCCGCACGCTGCAATATGTATCCGTTTGCAGTCACAGCAATCAAGCAGTAATCGACGCGCGATACAGAGGATGCGGACCGCCGGGGCTTCGTCCCGAGTCCATCGGGGCTCAGCCCCAGCCACCCGCAGAATTGCCGACAGTCGCCAGCTCGCTTCCCGAACCCTGCGCTTTTCTCCGGGGCCCTCCGCGGCCCTCCGAGGTGAATCTTTGCTTTCCCTCTGGCTGATAGCTGACAGCCGATAGCCGACAGGCTTCTTCTACGCCCCCACGGTGACCCCGGCGTCCATGTGCTCGATGATCGCGTCGCCGAACTCGGAGCACTTCAGGAGCGTGGCGCCTTCCATGAGCCGATCGAAGTCGTAGGTGACGGTCTTTGCGGCGATCGCCCCGCTGATCCCCGACACGATCAGGTCGGCGGCCTCATTCCACCCCAGGTACCGCAGCATCATCTCGCCGGAGAGGATCAGCGAGCCGGGGTTGACCTTGTCCTGGCCGGCGTACTTGGGGGCGGTGCCGTGGGTGGCCTCAAAGATGGCGTGGCCCGTCTCGTAGTTGATGTTGCCGCCGGGGGCGATGCCGATCCCACCGACGCAGGCGGCCAGGGCATCGGAGATGTAGTCGCCGTTGAGGTTCAAGGTGGCGATGACGTCGTAGTCGGCTGGACGCGTGAGGATCTGCTGAAGGAAGGCGTCGGCGATGACGTCCTTGATGATGAGATCGCAAGCGACGGAGCGACGACGCGACGAAGCGGCGAAGGGGACCTTGGTTCCCGCCTTGATCACCTGCCAGGGACCGCCGTCGAGATCCCTGGAGCCGAAATGCTCCCTGGCGACCTGGTAGCCCCAGTCGCGGAAGGCACCTTCGGTGAACTTCATGATGTTGCCCTTATGGATCAAGGTGACGCTTCGGCGCCCCTCGTCGATCGCGTGCCGGATGGCGGCCATCACCAGACGCGCGGTCCCCTCCCGCGAAACCGGCTTGATGCCGATGCCCACCGTATCCGGGAATCGGATCTTGGCGAATCGATCAGGGAAGTTCTCGCGCAGGAGCCTTTTGAACAACTCGCACTCGGGCGTCCCCTCGGCGAACTCGATGCCGGCGTAAATGTCCTCGGAGTTCTCGCGGAAGATGATCATGTCCGTCAGCTCCGGGCGTTTGACCGGCGAGGGGACACCAGGGAGGTAACGCACCGGCCGCACGCACACATAAAGGTCCAGGACCTGCCGCAGGGTGACGTTGAGCGACCGTATCCCGCCCCCCACCGGCGTGGTCAACGGACCTTTGATTCCCACAAGATGCGTGCGGAAGTCCTCGAGGGTTTCCGCGGGCAGCCAGGAGCCGACCTGGTTGTGGGCTTTTTCACCCGCCAGTACCTCCTTGAACTCGATCCGGCGATCCCGGTAGGTCTTCTCGACGGCTGCATGAAGAACTCGGACGGTGGCGGCCCAGATGTCGGGCCCCGTACCGTCGCCCTCGATAAAGGGAATGATCGGGTTGTCGGGAACGTGAAGGCCCTTCGGGGTCATGCGGATCGATTCGGCCATTGTGGGGGGGCCTTCCTAGTGGTTGTCTGGTTGGAGTATTCGGTCTTGGGTTTGGGGTTGGAGGTCTTGAGTCTCGGAGCTGTGGCCAGTCTTTCCAACCTGGTCAAGCCACTGCTGCACGCCGGCGAAGTACAGGTCGGCCTCCATCAGCGCTTGCTGCGGCACGCCCCAGCCCCGGCTGACAAAGAGGGCGCCGGGCGGGTCAAGCTCCTCGAGGCGGATATCGAACCGCCAGTGGCGCTCCTCATGGTAGCGCCGCTTTCCCGGCCCACGAACCACCCGACTGAGCCGGCGGAAAACACCAATCCGGCGGGCAGGCTCATCGATCGTGACATTGTTGGAGTCAACGCTCCAGTACTTGTACTGCGGGTGCTCGGCCATCTCCACCATCGCGGCCCAGACCTCGTAGGCCGGGCTGTTCGGGAAGCTCCGGGTGACGGTCGTACAACCCCCGAGCACGAAAAACGCACAGGAGAGGGCCGCAAACAACAAGCGATTCGTTCCGAGAAACATGTCCGTCCTTTCATCGCCAATCAGCCCCTGATCCCAAACCCCTCCATAGTCCCCGTCGGGGCTGTGGTCTTGATCACCGTGTCGGTGACACAGCCCGCCATCGCGCGTTGCACGGACTCGACGAACGAATCGAGCTCCGCCTGCTCCCCTTCGACCACGCACCTGACCGAGCCGTCGGACTCGTTTCGCACCCATCCTGCCACGGAGAACTTTTGGGCGACGCGGCAGGTCGTCCAACGGAAATTGACCCCCTGCACCCGTCCGGAGAATCGGATGTCGTAGCGCGACGACAACATGTCACTCAGCATGAATCAGCTGGAATAGCCCCTCTCATCCCTCAACTTCCCGAGCACTTCCCTCGGAATCTCCGCATTGTGATAGACCTTCTGTGTGTCGTCATGATCCTGAAGTAGATCGATCAGACGCAACACCCTCCCCGCCGCGTCCGCCGGGATCTCGACCGTTATGCTCGGCAACATCGTGATCTCGGCGGAGTCCGGCTCGATCCCCGCCGCCACGACCGCACCCCGCACTGCAGACAGATCCGACGGCGTGCAGGTGATCTCCCAGGCCCCGTCCACTTCGGATACATCGTCCGCCCCGGACTCCAGCGCCAGTTGAATCAGCTCGTCCTCGCTCGCCTTGCACGCCTCGATGAGAAGGAGCCCCACCTGCTGAAAGCCGAAGGCGACCGCGCCGGGCTTGGCCAGGTTGCCGCCGCTTCGCTCGAAGAGCATTCGCATCTCGGCCGCGGTGCGGTTCACGTTGTCCGTCAGGCAATCGACGATGATCGCCACCCCGGCGGGACCGTATCCCTCATAGCGGACCGGCTCGTACGCCGCGCCCGCCAACTCGCCCATGCCGCGATTGATCGCCTTGGTGATCGTGTCCTTTGGCATATTGGCGGTCTTTGCCTCATCGATCGCGTAGCGAAGGGCGAGGTTGTACTCGGGATCGCCGCCACCGTTTCGCGCCGCCACGATGATCGCCCGGCTGCATTTGGACCAGGTCTTGCCCTTGGCCGCGTCCTGCCGCGCCTTGCGATGCTTGATGTTGGCCCACTTGCTATGGCCGGCCATTGTCCGTTCCTCTCACCGAGCCCGGCGCGTTCAGCTCGGCAAACGTGGCGGCCACGGCGGGCCGGCCGCCTTCAGCCATCTCGCGCAGCTTGCTCCGGACCCGCCTCAGCACCGGGGCGTTGCGCCGCTCATACATGTGCGAGGGATCGGCAACCAGAAGACGCCAGCCCCGTATCTGAATGCGCTTGTAGCCCTGCTGCTCCCGCTCCCTTCGCCGGGCATCCTGCAGGACCCCAACGGCACGACGCCAGGCCTCGGCGGCGCCCTGAGCGTCGCCGGTCCGCCATCTGGTATCGCCGAGGTGATCCAGCACCTCAGGGCTTGTCCCCCCTCCGCCCGCCACCGCCTGCTCGATAAAACGCATTGCTCCAGGGTTCTCGGCTTCACCCTCGAATCGGCCCCGCTTGTAGTTGAGCCAGCCGATCGTGTCGAGCACGTTGGAGTCGTTCGGGACCAGCTCGTAGGCCTTTTCGATCCGCGCCCGCGTCTGCGCATCGGAGACACCGGCCTCGATGAGCGTATAGCCGAGGTTGTTCAACGCCATCGGATGCTCGGCATTCAGCGCCAGCGTCTCCTCCAAGAGCTGTCGAGCGCCGGAGTCGTCTCCCAGAAGCGAGTAAATGTTGCTGAGCCAGTAGTACAGCTCCGGTAACGCCGGTGGGGCGTCGGCGGCGGGACCCTGCGGCAACTGACCGCGGCGGTCGAGGGTCTGGATCAGCTGAATCGAGTCGACGACCCGGCCCGCGGCTGCGTCGGCCACGAGGGCGACCCACGAAAGCAGCGCCAAGGCGGGGGGCTCCAGCGGTTGGCCGGCCAGAAGCCTCGCCCGCAGCGCCCGCGCCGCGGCGGCGGGGTGGCCGGCATCCACCAACGCCTGGGCAAGCTGCCGCCACACCTCGGCGGCCTGTGGCGTCGACCCCACGGCGCCCCTGGCGTTGGCAACCGCGCGGGCGGCCAGTTCGTCAAACCGCCGGCCGAGCTGACCCATCCTGGCCAGCGCCCGCAGACCGGTCCCATAGATTTGCAGCGGCGAGTCGGGAAACCGCTCCACGATCCGCTCGGCGAACGCCAGGGCCAGGGTGTCGTCGCCGTCGCCAGTGTCGCTCAAGCGGCTCGCCTCCCCCATCGCGCCGACGAGGTGCTTGAAGCCGGTCGTCTCCCACCGCCCAAGGATCCACCGCAACCGCTCGCCCGCCGCCTCCCGGCGACCGCATTGAGCGTAAATCACCGCCAGCTGGAGCTCGCGCCCGGCCGCACGCGGACGCGACAACAGACGCTCCTGGGCAACGCGTAGTGCCTGATCCAGCCGACCCTCGCCCAGGTAGAGCCGCTGGAGCAGCCGGCGGACCCCGTCGTGGGCGGGAATCGCCACAAGGATCTCTTCGAGACGCGTGACCGCCTCCTTCTGCTGGTTGAGCCGTTGCTTGATCGCCGCCCACTCCGCCAGGAGTGCGGGGTCGGCGGGGCGGTCGCTCAGCCTCTCGGCAAGCCATTGGCGGGCGGCCTCGGGGCGATTCAGCGCGACCCAGGCTGCGTTTGCCACCGCCAGGCTCTCCGCGTCACCGGGGTTGTCATCGCAAAGGCTCAGCGATAACTCCAACGCCCGCTCGTAGCGTTGCTGCCGGAGGTGCCCCTGGGCTTCCAGCCGCCGGCCGAGCCTGCTGCCCGGCAACGTGCGGTTGAGCTCCCCGCGGACCTCGACAAACCGCCCCCGGTCACTGACCAGGCCACCGGGTCCGTAGAGGGCCAGGAGCACGGCGTACGCCTCTTGGGCTTTCGGATCGAGCTCGATCGCCTTGCGTGCCGCGGCCACGGCATCGTCGGCGTGTTGCCGGCGTTCAGCCGGCACCATACGGGTCCCGGCGTGGGCTGCGTGCGCCGTCGCCTTGGCGATGTAGAGCTCAGCGTTGTCCGGCGCAAGCGCAAGGCCGCGGGCCGCGGCGGCCACGCCACGCTCAGTCTCGCCAAGTACGCGGTGGGCCTGCGACCTCGCCAGCCACGCCCAGACGTCGTCGTCCACCGCGGCCTCCGACGCACGCGCAAGAAGCTCCGGCTCGCCGAGGGCGGCGGCAAGGTCGATCTGAAGGCGGACGAGCAACGGCGAGCCGGGCCACTTCCCGAGCCCTTGCTCGGTCACATCCCAGGCCCGCCCCAGCCCGCCGACATAGGCAAACAGCCGGGATTGGACGGCGGTGCCAGCCGGTGTCGGAGGTAGGTTGGCCGCGGCATGCAGAAGCCCGCCCGGATCCGGCGCTGCCAGCGCAAGCCGGTGGGCATACCGGTCGCTGCGCTCGGGGTGCCCTTCGGTCAGCGCCACCGTCAATGCCACCGCAGAGTCCCTGTCGTGCCCTGCGAGCCAGCCGACAAGCTGCGCAAACGTCTCCAGGTCGTCGGGCCGTCGCTCAAGGATCGACTGCAGCAGCTCCACCGCAGCGTCACGGTCCAGCAGCATGGCCGCCGCCCGGGCAAGACCCGGCTCCCCGGGGCGACTCCGGCTCCGCTGGACCACCGCCTCGGCCAGCAGCGATCGCTCATCGACGTGATCGGCGAGGTAACCGAACAAGCGGATGTCCCCCTCATCGACCGGCGAGCCTTCATCCAGCGCTCCCAGGAGCGTACGTTGCGCGCTGTAGACGCGCCCCAGGCAGAGGTTCGCATACATCACGCGAGGCCGAAGCGCGTCGCGATCCGCCGCAAGGGGTTCCGCGTAGCGATAGACTTCCAGAGCGCGCTCATACTCGCCGAGGCGGCAGTGGGCGTCACCGACCGCCCGCCAGATCTCTCCCCGCCTCAGGTACAGCGCCTGAAGCCTCTCGGCATACCTGGTGGGGGTGCCAAGCGGATCGGGCAGACTCTCAAGCAGGCGACGATTGAGCCCGATCGAGGCGCGATCGTACCCCAGACGACGAAGGGCCGAGGCGAGATAGAAGTCCGCCAGGGCGCCAGCGGCGGGGTCATGCCGAAAGGAACCACCCTTCAGCCGGGGCTGCGCCAGGTAGGCCGCGGCCTGCTCGAATCGACGGCGGTTGAAGGCATCCAGTCCCAGGCTGAAGAGGGCCTCGGAGTCCTCCGGTTCCACTCGCAGCAGACGCTCGTAAAAGCTCGCCGCGTGGAGCGTGTTGCCCATTGCCAGATAGCTGCGGGCCAGCTGCCGGAGGATGGCGGGGCTGCCGGGATCAAGCTTCAGTGCCTTGCCCAACTCGTTAATCGAAACCAAGTGGCGGTTCCGGGCGGCGGCGTCGCGGCCCCGAACGTAGTGCCGCAGCGCCTGATCACGGGTCTCCGGCGTAACCGCGCCGGCCCCCGGAAGCGGAGGCGGGACAGCCGAGTATGCCCGGGAAACGGCGCGAAGCGCCACCGAAAGCTCCAGGCCTGCGCGGTCGAGCGCGTCCGGAGCCTCCTTGGGCCCCATGAGCACCTGCGGCTCGACCCCCGGCGGAACGGCGACCCGTCGCCGGCGCTGGCGGACACGCCGGGACTCCGCCTCGGCCAGCTGGGCGAGGTTTCGCTCCGCCGACTCCCGCCCCTCGAGGTGGGCGGGGCCCAGCGACACGGCGCATCCGACCGGCACAGCGTTGGCGGCCCACAGAAGCACACCCGCGGCAAGGAACCGCCACGCGGCGGCAACGCCACCGGCGGAGCTTGAGCGGCTCCCGCCGGCTGCTCGCTTCAACGTGGACCTAGTCATACGCGGAAGTCTTTTCGCCGGCAGCGGGCCGGGACTACTTGGCCCTGGAAGCTGCGACCTTTGCCTGCGAGGCGCTGGCCGCCTTGCGTCTGGTGCCAGCCGCGCCCTTGGCGGAAGCGGTGGCGGGGGCTCGATCGCCAACTCTGTCGACCCATGCCTGCAGCGCGTAATGGGAATCGAGGGCGTCGGCCGCCTTGACCCGGCGGGCGAGCCATGAGCCCAGGGCGATGGTCTCCATCGACTCCGCACAGGCGTCGGCCCTGACCAGCGCCCGGCGCAGTCGATCGTCTACGGGGATGCTGTGCGTCCCGAAGCACAGCAGGGTCATTCTATCGGCGACGTAGGGAGCGATGCCGTCGAGGGAACGCGCGTAGTTCTTGATCTCCCGCTTCGGCAGGCCGGCGAGACGCTCAAGGCTGACAGCGTGCTCGCGCTTGTAGGTGTGACGCAGCGTCGCCCGCATTCGCTGGCACCGCTCCAACGCCAGCGGGTACCGCGAGCCGATCAGCTCGACCATCTCGTGGGGCAACGAGACACGCAGGTCATTGAAGTCCACAATACGATCCATCAGCCGCTTGTAGGCGGTGACGGCCTTGCTGCTCGTACAGTCCCACATCAGGAAGGACATCACCAGGACCGCCACGGGGTCCCCCACGTCCTGCGGTGGTTTGACCGGGGACTTGGTGATCTTCTTGAGCAGTCGAGCAAAGTTCCTGGCGCGGTCGTTGGCTCTGCTCACGGCCCCTCACCCTCCGTCTCGGGGTCCCCGGCAGCGTGGCGATCGGATCGCCGCGCCTCGCCGAGGGCTCGATCGAACTCGGCTTGCTTCTTCAGCGAATCGTCCAGCCGGAACTGAAGGCGGGGGATTCGCCGAAGGCTCATTGACTTGCCCAGTAGAGCCCGCAGCCGCGGTGCCGCATGCTGGAGCCCGTGCAGGGTCAGCTGGGCGTACTCGGCCGGCAGCACTGACACATGCACCGTCGCCTCCCCAAGATCTTTGTCCACGGTCACTTCGGTCACGGAGATCAAGCCCCTGATACGGCGATCGTGCAATCCGCGGCTCAGCGCCGAACTCACGGCTCGTCGGATCACCGAAGCGATCTGGTCAACGCGCTGTCTCATCGGTTGTGGGACCTCGACCCTCGAGCCATTCCTCTACAAGACCCGGCGAACCTCCAGCGTCTTGTAGCACTCCAGCACATCGCCCACCTTAATGTCATCGTAGCCTTCGATCTTCATCCCGCACTCCTGGCCGTTGCGAGCCTCCTTGACGTCTTCCTTGAACCTCTTGAGTTGTTGCAAGCGGCGATCCTTCTCGATGACGATCCCATCGCGAGTTACACGGATCTGAGCGTTTCGCTCGATCAGACCGTCCGTAACATAGCAGCCGGCGACCATCCCCACCTTGGAGATCTTAAACACCTCGCGAACCTCAGAGTGACCGAGGACTTCGAGTTTGTGCTCGGGCTCGAGCAGACCCTCCATCGCCTTGACTACATCATCGGTGAGATCGTAGATCACATCGTAGAGGCGAATATCTATGCCAAGGGAGTTGGCTTCGGCACGGGCCGCTACGGATGTGGTGACATTGAAGCCGATGATGATCGCCGCGGCGGCGTCCGCCAGCACGATGTCGGACTCGTTGATACCACCGACGGCCGCGTGCTTGATCGCGATCTTGACGTCGTCAGTTGAGAGTTTCTCGAGCACCGCCGTCAGGGCGTCGACCAACCCCTGTACATCGGCTTTGATCACCAGCGGAAGCTCCGTGGCCGTACCCTTCTCAAACTGCTCGAAAATGTTGTCCAGCGAGATCTTTTCGCGGGCAAGCTCGCGCCGGCGATCCTGGTCAATGCGCTCCCGGGCCGCGGCTTCCGCGTCCTTCAGCGATGGGGCGATGTAGAACTTGTCCCCGGCGTCGGGCACGTTGCTGATGCCGGAGATCGCCACCGGCATTGAGGGACCGGCCTCGTTCACGCGCTCGCCGCGGTCATTGACGATGTCGCGGATCCGGCCGAATGCCCTCCCCACCACGACAAAGTCGCCCTTCTTCAGACACCCCTGCTCGACAAGCAGGTTGGCCACAGATCCCCGTCCCTCTTCCATCCTCGCCTCCAAAACCGTGCCCTGGGCGTCGCCTGCGAAGTCCGCCTTCAACCCCACCAGCTCGGCCTGGTAATCCAGGACATCCAACAGGTCCTGTGTTCCCTCGCCCTTCAGCGCACTGGTCCGCACCACCTCCGTCGAGCCACCCCATTCTGAGGGGTTCAAGTTGTGCTCCGCCAGCTGCCCGAGGATCCGCTGAATGTTGTCCTCGGTGGCCTCGGGTTTGTCGACCTTGTTCAGCGCAACGACGATGGGAACGCCCGCGGCATTGGCGTGGCTGATCGACTCGATGGTCTGGGGCATGACCCCGTCGTCGGCGGCCACGACAAGCACGACGATATCGGTGACGTTCGCCCCCCGCGCCCGCA
Organism: Planctomycetota bacterium; assembly: GCA_022564665.1. GTDB lineage: Bacteria > Planctomycetota > Phycisphaerae > Phycisphaerales > SM1A02 > JADFKZ01. Next base: position 9,839 of record JADFKZ010000084.1, read on the forward strand.
TCTCCGTGAACGCCTCGTGCCCAGGCGTGTCAATAAAGGTGATGGTGCGCGTCTTGTCGCCGGCCTTAACGGAGGTTTCAAACGCGCTGGTCGTCTGCGTGATCCCGCCCGCTTCACCGCCGGCAACATTCGTATTGCGTATGCGATCCAGCAACGATGTCTTACCGTGATCCACGTGGCCGAGAATGGTGACGACGGGACTACGAGGACGCTCATCGCGGACCTTGCGCTCCTTGAAACGCTCGACAATCTGCTGCTCGGAGGTCTTGAGTTGGATCACCTCCAACTCGATGTTGAACTCCAGCATCACCTCCGACGCGATGTCGGAACTGACTGTCGAGTTGAGGGTAGCCGGATTGCCGGCCAGGAACAGCCTCTTGAGGATCTCAGGAGCCCGTATCCCGGTGACGGCGGAGAGGCCCTTGATGGTGATCGGCTCTTCGATCCTGACGGTGCCACCAACCTCGGCAGCGGTCACCGCCCGCTCGCCGCCGGCGGCGCGTTTGAGGCTGTCGCGGCGGTGGGCCTTGAAGAACCCGCCGGAGCGGTTAAGCCTCGCCTCCCGCTCCCTTAGATCCTGGGTCCGCCAATTGAAAGGTCTCGCTTCGACCACGGTTGCGCGACCCACTCGACCGGCGTCGTCACGTGCAGCGGCGGTACGGCGTTTGTTCCGCCGCGACGTCCGGCCGGTGCGAACCGGCTCGCTGGGGACGTCCGTCGGCTGAGTAAAGGTGATCCCAGCCCCTTTGCCCGCGCGTGGACCGCCGCGCCGGATGCTGGAGTCTGGACGCTGGCCGATCGTTGCCACCGGGGGGATGACCTCGGGGCTTTCCACACGGATGACCTTCGGACCGGTCAGCGTGGTGCGGGTCGGCTGCTGGAGCATGGGGCCCGCGGGCTTGATCACCTCCGGGCGGCTGGGCACGTTCATCGCCGGTGGCCCGGGAGGCGCCGCGGCGGTCTCCGGTGCTGCCGCCGCCGCCGACACGGGCAGCTGCGGCGCTGCAACGGGCGTCGTGTCGGGCTCCGATGGGCCGGGCACGACTGGAGCGGTTGGGAGGGGGGAAGCGGGTGAGAGGGATGGGGGGGTTGGCGATGATGGGGGGGTCGGCTCCACCACCGCTTCCTGGGCGGGTGCTTGAGCAGCCGCCGGCGTCTGCCCGGCCGCCTTCGCCTTGCTGGTCACCTTTTTCTTGGCCTTGGCCCGCACCCGGGCCACATCCACTGGTGCCGCCGTCTCCACGGCTGTGGCCGCAGACGATCTCGGCTCCCCGAACCACTCGCGGACGGTGGCGGCCAGCCCCAGCGAGACCGTGGACATGTGGTTCTTGATGGAGGGGATGCCCTCGGCCTCGCACTTGGCGATGAGGTCCTTGGAGGTGACTCCAAGGTCCTTGGCCAACTCGAAGATCCTGATTGTGCTTGCCTTCTTTGCCAAGACGCTCTCCGGAGTCTCACATGGTTACGAGGTTGAGGGCGTTGAGCCCGACGCCTCAACCCGCGAACTTCCCTCACCGGCCTCTGGTTCCTCAGCGGAATCCCCCGCCGCCGTTTCCGGCGCGTCGGCCGCGGCCGTCTCCGGCGCTGTGTCCGACATCTCCAGCTGCGAAGTGCCCTCACTGGCTTCAGACTCCTCACCGGAATCCTCCGCCGCCGTCTCCGGCGCGTCGGCCGCGGCCGTCTCCAACGCCGAGTCCGACACGTCCGCCGCGCCGGTCTGGCCGAGGATCGCCGCCGCCGTCGCAGCCGCCTTCTGGTCGCTGTCGAGGTTGGGGAAGGATCCGGAGGCCTCACCGAGCACGGCGGCGGCCGCCGCCGCCTCCTCGGCCTTACGACGCTCCGCTTCCTCCTTTTCCTTCTGCTGCTGTTCAGCGACGATCTTGGCCTGCTCAGCGCAGACGGTGATGACCCTCGCGGCAACCTCCGGGGTCATACCCAGTTCATCCTCCAGAACCGCGGGCCCGACCTCTTCGAGATCAAAGACGCTGATCATGCCCATGGCCCCGATCCGATCGAGGTTGCTCTCGGTGACCCCCTCGATGGGCTTGACTGTTTGCTCGAGGATCTCCAGGCTCTTGGCGAACTCGGCTGGGGTGAGGATGTCGATGTCCCACCCGGTGAGACGAGCCGCAAGCCGGACGTTCTGCCCGCGGCGGCCGATGGCCAGCGACAGCTGGTCCTCCCGAACGATGATCGTTCCCCGGCCCAACTCGAAGCAGAGGCTGACCTCCTCGACCTCGGCGGGCTTGAGGGCGTTGGCGATCAGGATCTGGCTGGACTCGTTCCAGCGAACGATGTCGATCTTCTCACCGCCAAGCTCATCGACGATGTTGCGAATGCGGCTGCCGCGGACCCCGACGCATGCACCCACGGGATCGACCTTGGAGTCGATGGAGCTGACGGCGATCTTGGTGCGGAATCCCGCCTCGCGGGCCATGGCCTTCATCTCGATCACCCGGTCGGCAACCTCAGGGACCTCCGCCTCAAAGAGACGGCGGATGAAGTCGGGATGGCCACGCGACAGGACGATCTTGACCTGGCTGCCGACATCGCGAACATCGAGGATCAGGCAGCGGACGCGATCACCGGGATGAAACTGCTCACCGGGGATCTGCTCGGATCGCGGCATGAAGCCCTCGGCCCGGTCAATCTGCACGACCAGCGCCCCACCCTCGTAGCGGTGGGCGGTCCCGGTGACGATCTCCCCCTGCCGCTTGGAGAACTCCTCCAGCAGGCTGTCCCGCTCGTCCTCCCGGAATTTCTGGATCATCACCTGCTTGGCCGTCTGGGCCGGGATCCGGCCGAGCTTGACCAGGGGGATGTTCTCGCGGCTGCCGTCCTCCTGGTTGCGCCAGATGGAGATGGCGCCGCTGGTCCGGTCGATGTGACAGCCGAACTCCTCGGCGTCAAGCGAGTTGAAGTGCTTGCGGGCAGCGCTCACCATCGCCTGCTCGAGGTCCTCCAGCAGCAGATCGCGGTCGATCTTTCTGTCTCGTGCAATCGAGTCAAGGATGCGAAGGGTTTCGGGGTTCATGGGTCTGAGTGTTCCAACGGGTTGTTGAGTTGTTGAATTGTCTTGGGTGCCTAGCTGCGGCTTCGCCGTGTTCGTTGAGCATGTCAGTCGCCCCTCCCGTTTGTGGGCTCCACTACCTCCAGCGGAGCCCGCAGCCAAAACGACAAGGCCACGAGGCCCGCCAAGGAGACGTCCCGTGACCCGCCAAGCCCGGCGCTGATCGCCGGAGGGTCGCCCTATGGTGCTCGGTCAGGTCACGGCCGCTACCTCACTGGGGCAGACCCTGACACCGGGGCGGTCCCCGCGGGCACGCTCAACGGCCATGACAGCACGATGGGTGAACAACCACGGTCATCACGGGCGACTCCGACACTCACAACGCCGCCGACCCAGCAGGACAGCGGACCCCACACAATATCGTCACATTTGCCGCCCAGTCAACACGGCCCCCCCACCCCCGGCCCGGAGGCCTGCCAAAGAAGAGCAGCCCCGCGGCCCAGAGGGCCGCCAAACAACAGCGGCCCCGCAGCCCCAAGGGCTGCCAAAGAAGAGCGGCCCCGCAGCCCGAAGGGCTGCCAAAGAAGAGCG
>JADFKZ010000085.1 GCA_022564665.1 Planctomycetota bacterium
AATGGTGTAACGACTGGAGCACTGTCTCCACAACCGACTCGGTGAAATAGTAGTGGCGGTGAAGATGCCGCCTACCCGCGGCAAGACGGAAAGACCCCGTGGACCTTTACTGTAGGCTTGTATTGGTTACGGACCTGTGTTGCGTAGGATAGGTGGGAGGCGTTGAAGCCGGGATTTTGGTCCCGGTGGAGCCATCCTTGAAATACCACCCTGTGCTGGTTTGTGGCCTAACCCCGATTCCCATGAAGCTGGGCGGGGGACCGTGCATGCTGGGCAGTTTGACTGGGGCGGTCTCCTCCTAAAGAGTAACGGAGGAGCGCAAAGGTCGGCTCAGCATGGTTGGAAACCATGTGTTGAGTGTAAGAGCACAAGCCGGCTTTACTGCGAGTCTGACTGGACGAGCAGTCACGAAAGTGGGCTCTAGTGATCCTGCGATCCCGTGTGGAAGGGTCGTAGCTCAACGGATAAAAGGTACCCCGGGGATAACAGGCTAATCGCCCCCGAGCGTCCATAGCGGCGGGGCGGTTTGGCACCTCGATGTCGGCTCATCACATCCTGGGGCTGAAGGAGGTCCCAAGGGTTCGGCTGTTCGCCGATTAAAGTGGTACGCGAGCTGGGTTCAGACCGGCGTGAGCCAGGTCGGTCCCTATCTGCCGTGGGCGCTGCAACATTGACAGGATTTCTCCCTAGTACGAGAGGACTGGGAGGGACCCACCCCTGGTGTGCCAGTTGGGCCGCTCGGCCCATCGCTGGGTAGCTAAGTGGGGCAGAGATAACCGCTGAAAGCATCTAAGCAGGAAGCTCCCCTGAAGATGAGTGTTGCATCCCCGATTTATCGGGGGAGAGACCCCTGGAAGACTACCAGGTTGATAGGCCGCACGTGTACGGGTAGAAATACCTTTAGCGAAGCGGTACTAACGGTCGATGGCTTGATCACGCCGACCGGGTTCCGGCAAAGGAAGTTGTCAGTTGGCAGCTTTCAACGACCCGGATCGGGCCGCGAGCGGCTTCGCTCGTCTGGTGGAGCGACGATTGAATCCATGACAATTTGCCCGCTGCCGGTCAAAACCGGCGGCGGGAATTGTCGGTGACCATAGGTGGGAGGAAACACCTGTTCCCATTCCGAACACAGCAGTTAAGCTCCTGCCGCCGATGATACTGCCTTGCGGGAAAGTAGGTCGTCGCCGACATTATGGACCCCGACTTCGTACCGATGTCGGGGTCCGCTCTTTTTGACCGATGAGCGAAAGACACGACGTGTCCAAGATCGTACCCCCCGAGCAGATGCCACGGTTGTACGACGATGAGGGTGGTGCTTTGTCGCGGGCCGACAGGCGGTCGGATCGCGTGGTACTCCTTCCCTCGGGCGACCCACGTCGGGCCGGCCACGACCGCGGCCGCATTCGCCTCCAGTGGGGCCAGCACCTGCTGACGGACCTGCTTGCGGGCCGGTACCGGTCGTTCGTGTGCGGGGTAAACACCCAGGACAATGACCACGGAATCATCAACCAGGTCGTGGCAATGACGACCACGAGCCAGTGGACGCCGAAGGCGGTGACTTCCTACACGCGGATGTTCGCCGAATCGGTATCGGTCCACGCCGCGACGGACCGGGAGCCCTACATCCTGAAGTTCGACCTGGACAGACTGCTGATCTTTGGGCTCCTGCGGCCGGCGGGCCGCGATCATTTTACGCTCGAGGATCTCTCGCGGGGTTTTGGAACAATCTCCAAACTGCTGCAGGGGCGGCGAGAGAGACTGCCGGTGGCCAGTGTGTCGTTCCTTGGAGCCAAATCGAATCGGCTCCTCGATCCGGATGGCCGAGAACCGACCTTCGAGTCGGTGCTGCGCGTGATGTTTGAGTCTGGCTACCGGGGCGACGCCTTTCCCTCGCTGGGTATGTGGGAGCTTGCTCCCACGGGCGTGTTTGCGAGCTATCCCTTTCCCGAGAGCCTGGATCTGATGCGGAAGGGCGGGTTCTGAGAGGCGCCGACGTGAAGAAGCACCGGTCTCTGCTGGCGATCGTCACCGCCGTTGTGGTTGTGTCGCTCGGCGCCGTGTTCTGGCACAAGATCCTGCGTCACGAGTTGTTTCCCGACAACCTGGGAGAGGTCGTTCCGGGCAAGATCTATCGCTCTGCCCAGCTGACGGAGCGGATGCTGGAGAAGGTAGTGGCGGAGTACGACATAAAGACGATCATCGACCTGAGCGTCTCGGATCCGCCGCGTCCGGAGACCGTCATGGAGCGGCGGGTGGTCGGCGATCTGCCGAACGTGGACCGCGTTGAGTTCTCCCTGCGAGGGGACGGCAGTGGAGATCGGCAGCAGTACGTGACCGCCCTGTCCATCATGGCTGATCCCGTCAGGCAGCCCGTGCTCGTGCATTGCGCCGCGGGAGCGCAGCGTACCGGTGTCATCGTCATGCTCTACCGGCACATCGTGGAGGGCGTTCCGATGCACGAGGCGAACCGTGAGTCGCTTCAATACGGCCGCGAACCCGATGACTGGGTGGCGTTGGCGTACCTGGCAGAGAACCTCGCCCCGATCAAGGAGGCGTTCCGTCGGGAGAATCTGGCGACGGGACTACCCGGCGACGGCAACGACCCCGAGCCGTGATCGGCAGATCGCCACCGCCTCCGGACTGCGGTCGATGCCGACGAAGCTCCGCCGGCTCCGCAGCGCCGCAACCAACGTCGTGCCACTTCCGCAGAAGGGGTCGATGACCACGCCCCCTGGTGGGCAACAGGCGGTCAGCAGAAGCGTCAGCAGGGCCAGCGGCTTCTGCGTGGGATAGCCCACACGTTCAGCGGCCATGTTGTTGATGGCCGGGATCTCGATGAGATCGCTCGCCTTCTTCAGCTTCCCCTTCATGCGATTGCTGGTGGCGGGTACACGGGGTGGGTCGAAGAAGTAGTCCTCGGCCTTGGCATAGAAAAGGATGTCATCGTGCTTTCGTGCGAATCGTCTCGGCGAGGACCCTCCCAGCCCGTAGCTCCAGATCAGGTGATTGACGAAGTTCCTTGGGCCGAAGAGCTCATCGAGCAGCAGACGCAGGTGGTGGCAGGTGCGCCAGTCGCAGTGCAGCAGGATGGAGCCGCGGGGCTTGAGCACGCGGTAGACCGCCTCCATGCGCGGGCGGAGAAACTCCAGATACGCGCCGATACTGGGCCAGGAGTCGGGATAGGCGGCCCCGGACGCGGCCCGTCCGCGGTGGGTACGGCCGGTGTTGAAGGGCGGGTCGAGATACACCAGGTCGGCGAGTTGCTCCGGCCAGGCCGAGAGCACCTCCAGGCAGTCGCCGCAGACAGCCTGGCCCAGGGGTGGCGCGTCGTGCATCAACGTGCCCGCCACGATGCCACGATGCGGTCTCTTCGTCAATCAGACGATTCCGGGCGCGGAGCGTGAAATGACATGATGAGCCCGCTCAGCGCGCTGATGGCCTCTCGGATCTCCTTCAGATCCAGTTCCGAGATGTGTCCGTCGCTGATTGCGGCAATGGCTTCGGCGCACTCCTTCACCGCGTTGATGGTGGCCACGTCGAAGGCTTCATGGCGGACAAAGTGGCCCCCCATCTCCTGGCAGATGTAGTCGAGCACGCGGTCGCCGACCTCGGGGCGAGCGCTCTGCAGCGACCGGACCATCCGTTCCACGGGGTTGGGCTGCGCCCCCGCGAGGATGCGGTTGATCTGACGCGTGGAGAGGCCCAAGGCCTGGGCGAAGCGCTTGACGCCCACGGATTCCACCAGCTCGGCGAAGCACCGATGGGCTTCCTGCTTGATCGGATCGTTCGCTGACGCGTCATCCATTTTCGATGAGGGCAATCCCCGGGGGACCGAAGGTCGCCCGGCAGGATACCACGGGTGTCAACGAGGCGTGTATGCGTCCGGATATCGTTGTGCGATAGGGAGTTACGATTCGCCGAGCCGCTGTCGCACGCGGGCTCGACGGTTCTTGAGATGCGTTGCCACGCTCAGTCCCAACCAGGCGGCGAAGCTTGCCAGTCCAAGAACCACAAGCCATCGCCACCGCTCGCCAGCCAGCGGCGCACCCCCGCCTCCCGTCAAATCGTAGATCTCAAGGGGCGGGCCAATGGAAACCGACCGCCCGGGCTCAAGGCCGATGACAAGCTTCACCCACGCGATTGTCGGCCCGGCCAGACACATGGTCAGGCAGGCCAGCATCGCGAGGTTCCTCGGTCCCGCGCGGGGCGAGCCGACGGCGGAAGCCACGACCGCTCCCGCCAGGGCCGTCCAGCCGATCAGGCTGGCGGCGATGGCGGCGGTCCGCAACGTGGACCAGGGGGTGATGAGCCGCAGCGGCCAAATCACCATCTGGACCAGTGCCAGAAGGACGACAAGGTCCAGCAGCGTTTGGCGGATGGGGAACGCGGTGGCGGGCTGGCTGAGCCGCAGCAGCGGCCAGGCGATCAGCAGCCCGATCACCACGCACATCAGCATCAGCCGAACGCCCGGGGTGTAGCTGGCCGAGGACGCTTCCACGGGCGCCTGGACTCCGATGGCGATCAGCCAGGAGACGATCAGCCAAAGGGAGGCCAGGAGGATGAGGCCGCGGGGCAGCAGAAGTGTCTGGGGCGGTCGTGACATTGGCAGGACATTGGCCATGAGCTAGTGGCCATGACTGTTGGCAATTGGCAATGTGTTGTACCGCACCTGCAGGGCAACGCAAAAAAAAGCCAACGGCCAAGAGCCAACGACCAACAGCCAAAAGCCCCGGCTCACCTGCCAATCACCACATCGCCTCTGATGTCCAGCTCGCTCATGGATCGGTCAATGTGGCCGTATTCCCGGTGGTGGTAGTCGAGGTATTGCAGCTTCCGGGTGGGTGTGACCTCGCCTGCATGCGGCACCCCGGGCGGCCGTCCCCAGATGATCGTGCAGCCCCGGTCGCTGATCAGATGAAGCTCCTGAGCCTCGTGGGTGACCTCGATCCGTGCGACCTGGTCGGCCCACGGGCGCGGGCGGAGCAGACGCAATACGCTCAAGGCCGCCTCCAGGTCCTGGCCTTGCCAGGACCGGCCCGCCGAGGCGGGTCGGCTGGCGCGAACGCCAATCACGACCACCAGCCCCGCCGCTTCGCCCGCCGGGAAGCTGCCGGGAAGCAGCCGGCCGCGGGAGTCCACCAGGTAATCCCGCCGGGCCTCCTTATCGCGGACGACGGCAACGGGTTCGGCGAAACGGGCGTCGATTTCGACGAGCCCCTCTCTGGTCCGCCTCACCTGATCGATCTGCTCGAACCAGCCCGTCGCCAGAAGGCTCTCCCGCACCGCCACGAGGTCGTCGCGACGCAGAGGATCCTGCGCCAGGAGCGCGGCGGCCCGCTGAAGCAGCGTCGCCTCGAGGTCGCCATGGGCCCACGCCGGAAAGCTGACGAAGCGGACGCTGAACGGGGGCTCCTGCCCGTTTGGTTGGGCCGGCCCTCCGGACCGGAGGTGCCCCGACGCGTATGCCTCGAGCCGGGGAACGCCCAGGGCCCACGCCGCGATCAGACCGCACACCGCAAGCAGTGCCGCTGCCGGTCTGATCATCTTCCCGGACCAGATGAGGGCCAGGTCGAGCCTTGGGCTGAAGTTTCGTCGAGTTCGGGGGCGGGTCGGTCTCGCCATCGAGAAGGGTCCTTTTCAAGGCCGGGTTATTGATCACCCCAGAGACCCGCGATGACTGTGGCTGCCGCAAGCGGCTCTTGGGGTGCCGCGCCACCGCGGGCCAGGGCGGCCTCGACAAGCGTCTCGCACAAACGCGGCATGTCCAAGCCGTGGCGAGCCGCCGCCATCGGGAGCAGTGAATGGGATGTGAACCCGGGCATTGTGTTGAGCTCCAGGAACCAGGGTCCGGTCTCGTTGACGATGAAATCGACGCGGGCAACGTCTCGGCAGCCGAGGCGACCGAACGCCTCGAGCGCCACATGGGTGCACTCGCGGGTGACGCCGGGCCCAAGCGGAGGGTCGATGACATAGCGTGTGTCAGCGCGGTGGTACTTGGCCTGGTAGTCATAGAACGTGGCGGCGGGGATGATCTCGATGAGGGGCAGCGCCCCGGAGCCCAGGACGCCGACGGTGACCTCGCGGCCCTCGATGTAGCGCTCGGCGAGGAGTGCGCCACGCTTGGGATGGAGCAGCGCCCGGGCCGCAGCCACCTCCTGGCGGCTCCGGCAGATATACAGATCAACGCTGGAGCCCTCATCAATGGGCTTGAGCACAAGTGGGGGCGACAGGCGACAGCGATCGCCCGGCTCGAGACGGCAGTCGGGGGGCACCCGGACACCATTGGTGGCCAGGATCTGCTTGGTGGCCAGCTTGTCCATGGCCAGGGCCGCCGCCCGTGGCGGTGAGCCGACGTATGGAAGCCCCAACTCCTGGAGGATCTCCTGGAGGGGTCCGCCCTCTCCCCAGTGCCCGTGCAGAACCGGAAAGACGACCTCACCACCGCAGATGCGCAGCATCGGCGCTGTCGGCCGTTGGACCACCTGCTCAATGACCTGGAAGCGGCCCCCGCGGCGGAGCGCCTCGGCTACCTGGTGTCCGGACATCAGGCTGACGGGGCGCTCCGCGTCCGGGCCGCCCATCAGGACCAGAACCGTCGGCTTGGCGTGCACTCACAAACGCTCCTCGGGCGATTCGTCCTCTTCGCCTCTCCGCCACACGACGACCTCCCGCTCCAGCTCGACGCCGCAGTGCTCATAGACTCGTCGGCGAACGAGCTCGAGAACCTGCAAAACGTCCTCGGCTCGCGCCAGCGGTTTCGCAACGATGAAGTTGGCGTGGTGATGGCTGATCGACGCGCCGCCGACGGCAAGGCCCTTGAGCCCCGCTTCCTCGATCAGCCTGCCTGCGGACACGCGTTCCTCGGTGATGGGATCGATTGGGTTCTTAAAGGCGCAGCCGGCAGAGGAGTCCGCCAGCGGCTGCGTGCTCTTCTTGAAGGCGAAGATCTCTTTGACGCGGCGGCGCAGCGCGATCGGGTCGGTGGGCAGGAGGTCGAAGGTTGCCGAGACGATCAGTGGATCGGGGATGTTCGTCCGTCGGTATTCAAAGTGCAGCTCGCTGGCCGGATAGGTGACCAGGTCACCCCGGCGGGTGATACAGGTCACGCTGCGGACGGAATCCCCGATCGAGCCGTAGACGCCGCCGGCGTTCATTCGAATCGCCCCGCCGATGGTGCCTGGAATCCCCGCCATCTGGCCAAGACCCCCTAGACCGCGCCGGGTCGTATCCATTAAAGTCCTGGCCAGATCGGCCCCCGCCGCCGCACGCAGGATCCGCGCCTCCCCGGAGGGGTTGTATGTGATCGAGCGAAGCTCCGGCTGGTCCAGACGGACGACGATTCCGTCGATCGACTCGTCGGCGACAAGGAGGTTGGCACCGCCGCCGAGAACCCTCAGCGGCGTGCTGCTTCGGTAGCACCGCTTCACCAGCTCGCGCAGCGCCCGGGTGTGATGGGGCCGCAGCAGCAAGTCGGCCCGCCCGCCGACGCCATACCACGTCATGTTCCCGATCTGGGCGTCGGGGGTCACCTCGACATCGAGATCGCTGAAAAGGCTGGTGGATGAGCCAGGCATGCAGGCGAAGCCATCTTACGCCGGATGTCTGGCTCCCTTTCGGAGGAACTCGTGGGCGACCTGCCAGACAGGACCCGCCCCCATCACCACCAGCAGGTCACCATCGCGGCAGATTGACTGGAGTTGCTCGACGATGGCCTGGAATGGATAGAGGTGCATGGCCGTCACGCCCCGCCCTCGGAGCCGGTCCACGAGGTCCGACGCGCTGACACGATGCTTCTCGATGGCGGAATCGCGGACGAAGTAGATGTGGGGCACGATGACCACATCGGCGCTGGAGAAGCTGCGGGCAAAGCCCTCCAGCAGGAAGCGCGTCCGGCTGTGCTGGTGTGGCTGAAAGACGCAGATCAAACGTGCGGGTTGCTCCAGAGCCCGCAAGGCGCGGAGGGTCGCGTCGATCTCGGTGGGATGATGCCCGTAGTCGTCGTAGACCGTGACATGGCCACCGGCAATTGCGCGTCGGCCGAGCCGCTGCATTCTGCGATCCAGCCCCCGGAAGGAGCCGAGGGCCGCCCCGATCCGCGGCCACGCGGCGCCGAGGTAGCTGGCAAGAACGGCGGCAGCGGCGGCGTTGAGCGCGTTGTGGGCCCCGGGCATCGTGTTCGGCCAGCAGGCCAGCACCCTGCCCGCCCGCCGCAAGGCCACGGTTCTTCGGGTCGAGTCGAAGAGAACTTCGTAGTCGGCGGCGGAACTGAAGCCGAACGTCTCGACGGCACAGGCCAGGGCGCCTGCGACCTGGTGACGATGAGCACCCTCGTGGGCGATGAGCAGGCGGCCGCCTTCCGCCGCCGCCGGCAATCGGCGGGCGAATGCCGAAAACGCCTCCACGATCGCCGCCAGCGAGTCGTAGACGTCAAGGTGGTCCTCCTCGATGTTGTTGATGAGTCCGAGCACGGGCCGGTGGTTGTGGAACGAGCGGTTGAACTCACAAGCCTCGGCGATGAGGATCCCGGGCCGGCCCGCCCATGGGCCCGGGCCGGGGATCGTGGCGGCGCCAACTCGGCTGCCGCCTCCGATCTGCGGGCAGGTGGCCCCGACGATGATGCTCGGGTCGAAGCCGCACTCAATGAGGATGTAGCAGAGCATCGCCGCGGCGGTGCTCTTGCCGTGTGTCCCGGCGATGGAGATCCCGGTTCGCCGCGCCTGTACGAGCCCCAGAGCCTCGGCATAGCTCAGGACGGGGATCCGTCTCCGGTGGGCCTCGAGAAGCTCCGGATGATCGGGCTTGATCGCGGCCGACGCGATGACCAGGTCGCAGTCATCGGCAACGGTGTCGGCGGCCTGCCGGTAGCTGACCGCAAAGCCGTCATCCTCGAGGGCCTCCGTCACCGGGCTGCGGACGTCGTCCGAGCCGCGGCACACCGCCCCGCAGCCGGCCAGCAGCCGGGCAAGTCCGCTGAGGCCGCATCCGCCGATCCCGATACAGTGGATCTTGCAACCGTGGCCGAACCTGTCGATCTCCCGCGAATCCAGGGGTGTCATCGTTGCCGCCGGACGCGTCATCGATCTTGTATCGACGCCTCAGGGCCGCACCCATCGATATTCGCGACGGCGGCCAGTGGTGCGAGTCCGGCGGTAGAATAGAGTGCTAGACAGAATGAGTCCGGTGGCCATCGAAGCCTGGAATCATTTCTGCTGGGGACGCGAGCGGTCTGCATGGCTGATTCCCAAGGGAACGCTGAGATTCACGCGCAGGTGCTGATCGTCGAAGACGAGGTGGAGCATGCCTACGTCATGGCTGAGGCACTGCGCCGGCCAGGCCATGTGTGCACGATCGTGAACGGCCTGGAGGGGGCGGAGGATGAGCTGCGTCACGGCAGCTTCGACGTCATCGTCACCGACCTGGTCATGGACTACGAGACGGCGGGCCTGAAAGTTCTCGAGTTGGCCAAGCTGCATCAGCCCGATGCCGAGACGCTCATGGTAACCGCCCACGGCGACGTGCCCACCGCCAAGGCGGCGATGAAGGGTGGCGCCTACGACTTTATCGAGAAGCCATTGGATTTGGAGATGTTCAGGAACCTGGTGCACCGGGCGGCGGAAACGGTGCTGCTTCGCCACCAGAACACGCGGCTGAAGGGGCAGGTTGATGCGGCGTACGGTTTCGAGGGGATTGTCGGCGAGTCGGTGCCGATACGGCAGGTCATCACCATGATCAAGCAGGTGGCGCCGAGCGACATCGCGGTCCTGATCGTCGGGGAGTCGGGTACCGGCAAGGAGCTGATCGCGTCGGCCGTTCACAAGCATTCCCGGCGGGCGCAAAAACGCTACGTCACCTTCAACGCCGCTTCCCAGAGCGAGACGCTTCTGGAGGACCAGCTCTTCGGCCATGTTCGAGGGGCGTACACGGGTGCCGACCGCGATCGCGAGGGCGTCTTTGAGTATGCAGACGGCGGGACGCTGTTTCTGGATGAGATCGGTGACATGCCGCTTCCGATGCAGTCCAAGCTGCTGCGGGTCCTGGAGACGGGCGAGATCGTCAGGCTCGGCGCCAACGAGATGCGAAAGTCGGATGTGCGCTTCGTCAGCGCCACCAACCGGAACCTGAAGTCGCGTGTGGAGGAGGGCACGTTCCGCGAGGACCTGTACTACCGGATCAAGGGTGCCGAGATCATCGTGCCCCCGCTCCGCGAGCGTCGCGACGACATACCGCCGCTGGTCAATCACGCGCTTGGCAAGTTTGCCGCCCAGCTTGGCCGACCCATCCTCACAATCAGCCAGCCGGCTCTCATGCGGCTCGTGGCGTACTCCTGGCCGGGCAACGTCCGGGAGCTGCTCAACGTGATCCAGAAGATGATCGTCATGAACACCGGGCAGACGATCGACGTCAGGGACGTGCCGGCGGAGATTCGGGCGGAGGATGGCAAGGAGTCGGCTGGGTTTCGGAGCCTCGCCGGCGTCGGGCTGGATCGGCTGGAGAAGGAGGCGATCCGCCAGACCCTCGCCATGACTGGGGGAAACCGCGAGCAGGCGGCGCAGCTCCTGGGGATCGGGGAGCGGACGCTCTATCGCAAGCTCCGTGAGTACGGCCTGAAGTGAAGCGAAGATTCGCCGCGGAGGACCGCGGAGAAAAGAGCAGGGTTCAGGGTTTTGCGCTTTCCCGAACCCCTGCTGACGTAGGGTCGGCTGTGGTGGCCACCGAAGAAGGCTGTCGGCGATTAGCTGTCGGCCGCAGATGTGCCGACCGTCTTCTCTTGCCGATAGCCGAGAGTCCTAGTTCTTCTAGCTTCCACCGGATGTCCCGGTGATCAGGCCCGTGGTGGGGGCGATCGTAAGCTGCGACCATTGACCGCGGAGGTTGAGGGTGATCACGGGATTGGTTGTGGGGTCCAGGATCCCGCCTACCTCATTGAAGCTGAGCGTTGACCCGGGCAAGTCGGTCAGTGCGATCGTCACGCCCTCGGCGCCCACCGCCCGGCCCCTGCCGAAGAACACCTCATAGGGCTCGGTCGTGCCGGCGCGGAGGATCGCGGTGTTGGGGGTTGCTCGATGGGCGAGCCGGTACATCGAGGTTGCAGGATTGAAATAGAGGACGATGGGACTCCCGGGGTTGGAAAGGGTCATCACCTGGGCCAGCTCTATATCTGAACTGAGGATCCCCGTGGCGGCCATGAGCCGGGAGCGTGCATCGTTGCCGAACTTGGGCAGCACCAGAACCGACACCAGCACGAGGATGGTGATGGTCATCATCACTTCGATCAGGGTGAAGCCCCCGCGTGGATGTTCCCGTGGTTGTGGCATGATCCTTCTGGCTAGCAGCTCCAGGTCAAAGGTCGCTCTCCGCGAGGGAGCCGTTGGACTTTTGAGGTCTCAGCCCGTCGGGGTCTTCCCATTTGCTGAGGCTCGTGCCAAAGGATGTGATCGTGTGCTGGACGATGACGGGGCGCGGCGTCGGATCCGTGGGACCCAAGGGATCGCCCGGCACGATTTGAGGCCCGCTGCCGTAGACGTTGTCGGCGGCCAGGACGAAGATCTCCAGAGCGTCCCCTACCGCCGCCAGGCTCCCGCCGTCGAGCGTCGGCAACATAGTCTGGAACTCGCTGTGCATGGCCCCGGAGCCCCAGAACAGCGCGCTTGCGGAGTTCGAGTACCCTCGCCGCTCGTCAAGGCGGGGATCGAAGAAGATCGCACCGTTGCCGGTGACGGTTACCTCGTCCGCCGCAACGCGGCCGTAGAGGGCCGAGTCGCCGCTCACCGTGTACGTCACGCCGGGTGCGTAGATGCTGGCCTTGATCACCGAGTTGCCCAGCACCTGCCACTGGCTCGGGGCGCCATCGGGAAACTTCAGAATCGTCCCGGTCCATCCGACCACGAAACCGGTGGCAAGATCCACGGGGAAGTGGACGGCGGTGAGCGATTGGGTCGTCGGAATGCTCATGGCAACCCAGTTCACTCCCGCGTCGGTGGTCTTGAGGACGGTGCCGTTGTCTCCCACCGCGTAGCCGCTGGTGTCATCCACGGGGAAATGGATTCCGCGGAGGTGGCTGGCGGTCCCTGAGCTGAGGGTGAACCAGTTGGCGCCGCCGTCGGTGGTCTTGAGCAGCGTTCCCGAGTATCCCGCTGCGTATCCGGTGAGGTTGCCCGTGGGAAAAGAGATGGTGCGGAGGTGGTTGGCGGTCCCTGAGCTCTGGGCGGTCCAGCTTGCCCCGCCGTTGGTGGTCTTGAGGATGGTCCCGTTGTCACCGGCTGCGTAGCCGGTGAGGTCATCGACGGGGAAATGGATCGCCCAGAGGTTCTGTGTCGTCCCGGTGACGGTGGGCGTCCATCGGTCACCCCAGGCGGCCCACCAGTAGGTCACGCCGTTCTGGTTGACTTTGGTGTTGGTTCCAACCTGGAAGCCATCGGCCTCGAGCGCCTGAATTCCGTTGGCGAAGTTGGCCGACGAATTGAAGTTGAGCGTCGAGTCCCCGGTGAGTGACTGGGGGCGATGGGCTCCGGTTGCGGTCGAGTCGGCCTTGACGACCACGTATTCAGGCGCGAAACCGAGCCCCGCGATACTGCGATTGTCCGATCCGTCTCCGGTATAGGAGCCGGAGGTCATCTGACCCGCGATCCCCTTCCAGGCTGCGTAGTGGTACGTGACATCCTCGGCGTTGACTTGCGAGCTTTTGCCGACCTGGAACCCATCCGGCTGAAGCGCCTGGATCCTGTTGGTCTTCATGTCGAGATTGCCCCACCTGAGGCTGGCGTCCCCGACCATCCCCGACGATCTGTGCCACGTCGAAGAGTCGTTCTCCCCCATCACGTACACAAGCTCAGGCTGGAAACCGACTCCGGAGATGTTGTGGTCATCCGCGCCCGTGCCTGTGTAGGTGCCGAGTTTGAGCTCTCCCGGGATTGCCCGAAAAGCCACCCAGAAGTAGGGGCGGCCGCTCTGATTGACCTTTAGATCGGTCCCGACTTCGAAGCCGTCAGCGTCAAGCGATTGAATGTTGTTCGCCAGTAGCGCGGAGCGGTCTGCCAGCAGCTTTGACGCGTCACCGCCCATCGTGGACGTGCGGATCACCGCTATCCGGGAACTGTCGCCGCCCTTGATGATGACCACATCAGGCTTGAAACCGACGCCGCTGATGGCCCGGTTGTCCGTGCCGTCCCCGGTGTAGTTGCCGGTGGCGATGCGGCCGGGGCTCTTGAGGATCGTGCCGCCGTCGCCCGCCGCGAAGCCCACCTCACCGCTGAGGGGAAAGTGAAGAGCGCGAAGGGTGTTGAGCGTGCCGGAGTTGTCTGGAATCCACGTGGCCCCGCCGTCGGCCGTCTGGAGGATGGTGCCGTTGCTCCCCGCCGCGTAGCCGGTCGCGGTGTCCGATGGAAAGTGGATCGCGTGCAG
>JADFKZ010000199.1 GCA_022564665.1 Planctomycetota bacterium
GGTAGTAGATCTCGTCGGGCTTGATCACAAGCCGACGGGAGTTCTTCAGGTGAAGCAGCAGGCGATCCGGCGGCGATTCCATGACGGGGTCATTCTGCTCGATCCGGCGCCCCCGAGCAACGCGTTGCCACCGGGCCCGCGCGACCGGGCACACGCGGTCCTCTTGGGGAACAGCCGGTCCCGGCTGGGAACAGGCGGTCCTCCTGGGGAACGGTCAGGATCATGGGACGCGCCCGTCAGTGGTCCGCCGGCGCAGGCTCCGGCTCGACCTCCGCCGAGAACCACTTGTAGAGAGCGGGCAGCACCAGCAGCGTCAGCAGCGTCGAGCTGACCAGCCCGCCGACCACCACCGTGGCCAGGGGTCGCTGCACCTCGCTGCCGGTGCCGCTAGAGAAAAGCAGGGGGATCAGGCCCAGCGAGGCCGCCGTCGCCGTCATCAGGACCGGCCGGATTCGCAGGCACGCTCCGCGGATTGAGGCCTCGTCGATCGAGAGACCTTCGCGCAGGAGCTGGTTGAGATACGTCACCAGGACCATCCCGTTGGCCAGCGCGATCCCGAACAGGGCAATGAAACCCACCGAGGCGGGCACTGACAGGTTCTGGCCGGAGAGGTACAGGCTCACCACGCCCCCCACCAGCGCCAACGGGATGTTCAGGAGAATCAGCAGCGAGTTGCGCAGCGACCCGAAGCTGCCATAGAGGAGGATGAAGATCAGAAGCAGCGTGATCGGGACGACGACCGCGAGGCGGCGGTTGGCTTGCTGTTGGAGCCTGAACTGCCCCCCCCAGCTGACCAGGTACCCCGGCGGCAGGTCCACCTGCCGCTCGATGGCGGCTTGAGCTTCCCCGACGAACGTGCCGATGTCACGGCCCACCACGTTGCACTGGACGGTGATGAACCGCTGGTTGTTCTCCCGGGTGATCTGGCGCGGGCCGACGACCTCCTCGATCCGGGCCAGGTCGCGCAGGGGAACCCTGATCCCGGCCGGCCCGTCGATGAGGATTTCGCCGATCGCCTTCGGCGTCGAGCGGTACTGCGGCGCATAGCGGACCAGGATGTCGAACCTGCGGATTCCCTCGAAGATCTGCCCGGCGACATGGCCGCCCACGGCCGCCTCCACGACGCGCTGGACGTCCTCGACGTTGATGCCGTAGCGGGCGATGGCCTCACGGTCGATCGTGATGACAAGCTGCGGTGTGCCCGTGACCTGATCAACCTGTACGTCGGCCGCGCCGCGGACAGCGCTGGCGACGGCGGCAATTTCATCGGCCCTGGCCTTGAGGACGCCCAGGTCGTCTCCGAAGAGCTTGATCGCAAGCTCCGCGCGCACGCCCTCCAGGAGCTCGTCCACGGTCATCGCGATCGGCTGGGTGAAGTTGACCAGCACGCCCGGTGGATCGGCCACGGCCTCACGAAGAGCCGCCTCCAGCCGCTCCTGGTCGCGCGGCCGGCGCCATTGGTCCGGGGGCTTCAACAGGACATACAACTCGGCATTGTTGATCGGATCCGCATGGGCGCCGACCTCTCCGCGCCCGACGCGCGAGACCACGCCGGTGACCTCGGGCACGACCATCAGCCGCCGCTCCACCCTCATCGTGGTGAGCTTGCTCTCCTTCAGCGAGATCGAGGGCGCCATGGTCAGGCGGATCACGACCGTGCCCTCCTGGAGCTTCGGGGTGAACTCGGCGCCCAGGCGCGGAAAGACCAGCGCGCCGACGGCAAGCAGGACCAGCGCCAGGCCCGCTGCGATCCATCGGTGCTTGACGAAGAAACCAACCAGCGGTCGATACGGCGCCATGAGCAGGCGCACGACCAGCGGCTCGCGGCGGCCGGCCGGGTTGCCGCGTCGGCGCCGTCTCATGATCAGATCGCTGAGTACGGGCGCCAGCGTCACGGCATAGATAAGCGACCCGGTCATCGCCAGGGCGACCGTGTAGGCCAGCGGGCGAAAGGTCTTGCCTTCCACACCCTGGAGGGTAAAGAGTGGCAGGAAGACCATCACGATGATGACCAGCGAGAAGACGATGGGCCGGGCGACCTCCTTGCACGCGCGCACGACGGTATGCGTGCGGCTCTCATGGCCATCCGACTCGTGCAGGAGGCGGTCCACGTTCTCCACCATCACGATGCTGCCGTCCACCAGCAGGCCGATGGCGATGGCCAGCCCGCCCAGTGACATGAGGTTGGCCGACATGCCCAGGTACTTCATCCACAGGGCGGCGAAGGCGATCGAGAACGGGATGGCCAAGAGCACCACCAGGCTGGGGCGCACCCCGGTCAGGAAGACCAGCGCCATGACGACCACCAGGACCAGCGCCTCGACCAGGGCCCGGTTGACCGTGTTGACACATGCTTCGACGAGGCTCTTTTGCTCGTAGTAAGGAACGATCTGCACACCGTCGGGCAGGATTCGGTTGATCTGGGCAAGCTTCTCCTCCACGCGCCGGATCACGGTGGAGGAGTTGGTACCGTAGAGCTTGATCACCATCCCGGCGACCACCTCCTCCAGGCCGTTTCGGGTCTGAAGCCCGCGGCGGACGGCCCCGCCGACCTCGACGCCGGCCACGTCGCGGAGGTAGATCGGGCGACCCGCCTCGGCCTTGATGACGATCGACTCCAGGCTCTCGATGCCGGTCGCCAGTCCGACCGACCGGACGACGAACTCCTCGGCATCCTTCTCGATGTACTGGGCCCCGACGTTGAGGTTGTTGGCCTCGATCCGCTGGATGACCTCGCCGAGCGACAGGTCGTAGCGCAGCAGTGCATGGGGATCGACGACGACGTGGAACTGTTTCACCCAGCCGCCGATGCCCAGGACCTCGGTCACTCCAGGGACGGTCTGGAGGTGGAACTTCACGGTCCAGTCCTGGATCGTCCGGAGCTCCTCCAGCGAGTAGCGCCCCGCCGCATCCTCCAGATAGTAGAAGAGCACCAGCCCCATGCCGGTCGATATCGGGCCCATCTCCGGCTCCCCGAAGCCATCGGGTATCTGCTGGCGCGCCTGCTGAAGCCGTTCGTTGACGAGCTGCCTGGTGAAATAGATGTCCATCCCGTCCTTGAAGTAGACGTTGACGACCGAGAGGCCGAAGTTGGAAACGGAGCGGACGGTCTGGACGCCCGGCAGGCCGTTCATCGCCGCCTCGACGGGGTAGGTGACGTACTTCTCGACCTCCTCCGGGGCGAGGCCCTCGGTGACCGTGAAGACCTGGACGAGGTTCGGCGAGACGTCCGGGAAGGCGTCGACCGGCAAGCTCCGGAAGCTGAACCAGCCGGCCCCGACGACCAACGCCGCCAGGACCAGAAGAAGCAGGCGGTTGCGGACGCTGAACTCGATGAGGCGTTCGATCATGGCATCCTCGATTCAGTGGGCATGGCCTGCGTCAAAGGTCGCCTTGCGCATCTGGGCTTTGAGGGCGAAGCCCCCCTGGGAGACGTAGCGGTCGCCGGGCTCCAGGCCCGCGTCGATCACCACGCTGCGGGCATCAGCCTGTCCGAGTCGCACCGGACGCGCGGCAAAGCCGTCCGTGGTCTTCACGAAGACGACCGGCCTGTCGTCGACGGTCTGGACCGCGGTCTTGGGCACGACGACGTCGCCCTGGAC
>JADFKZ010000086.1 GCA_022564665.1 Planctomycetota bacterium
TGGGCGGACTCGCTGGTCAGCTGCATGCTGCCGAACTCGGGGAAACCTTTCTCGGGAGCGAGGTAGCGGTAGAAGTTGATGGGCATCGTGTGCGGCGCGTCTTCGGCTTCCTCGAAGTCGTAGAGGCGGAGCAGACGAGTCAGGGACGAGGGTGTGGTGTGCGTCGCCGTCGGGGATGGAGGCGACTGGCCTGCGGCGGTCAAGGCGAGGAGTGTCCCAGCCGACACTACCGCAGGCGGCACAAAACGCGTGGTGCGCCGGATCATCCCACCTGTTATCGGTCGATTCGCAGAGCCGCTCCATGATGAGCCCGCAGCTCGTGGAGGTACCCCTGGTGAAGTGTGCGGTATGGGATCGCCTGGTTCTCTGCCCTGCCGCGCGGCGGTCGCGGGCATGGTCTGCCGTGCTCCTGCCCGCTGTCATAATGCTGCTGGCCGCCTGCGAGTCGGACGCCCCCGCCCGGGCCGGCCGGCCGGCGGGAGGGCGAGCGCCCAGCATTCTCATCGTCGTTCTCGATGCGTGTCGCGCGGACCGGCTGGGATGCTACGGGTACGACCGCCCGACAAGCCCGGCGATCGATGCCCTGGCCGGTGATCCGGACGCGGTCGTGTACTTGGACCACCACGTCCAGGGTGCATTCACCAAGTCGTCGACGGCAAGCCTCTTCACGGGGCTGTACGTCTTTCAGCACGGTGTCATCCGGGGTCACGACATCAAGCAGAACCCCGCCGGCTCCGGAGTCTTGCCGGTCCAGGTCCTGCCCGAGCAATTCCACACGATGGCTGAGCAGTTCGGCGAGATCGGTATGTGGACGTTTGGAGTGGTCAAGAGCTATCACCTGGATCCGGAGTCCGGCTTTGCCCAGGGGTTTGACGAGTACTACCCGGCCAAGAGTCTCCATGGGGACTGGCTCAGGGTCCGCAAGACCGTCGACCTCATCGCCGCCGCGCCCGGGCCCTTCTTCGGGTACCTCCATCTGGAGGCGTGCCATCACCCGTTTCCGGAGAGATACCGGCACGCCGAGATCATGGAAGCGTACGGTTTTGAGTATGACGAAGAGGCTCGCAAGGCCCGGGGCGTCGACTTTACGACCGCCCAGATAAAGCATGCCATCAACGACGAGGAGCTTGCCCTGACCTCCGAGGGCGTCCGGTTTCTCAACCTCATTTACGACGCGAAGTTGCGCTTTGTCGACGAACACCTTGTCGCGCCCCTGATCGACTCCCTGAAGAAGGTCGGACGGTACGACGACACGTTGGTCATCCTGACCGCTGATCATGGCGAGGAGCTCTACGACCATCGGGGCTATGCGCACGGCCATGCTCTGTGGGAGGAGGTCATTCGCGTGCCTTTGATCGTGAAGTTCCCCAAGGGACGCAGACCCCGGCGTCTGGCCGGCGATGTGGAGGCGACTACCCAGAGCGTGGATCTGCTGCCGTCCCTGCTTGCGTTCCTCGGCCGCCCGGCGGGTGAAGACCTGCCCGGCGCCGACATATTCGACGGAGCCGGCCGCGACTTCGCATACTCCCAGACCGAGACGCAATGGACCCTGATCCAGGATGCCTACAAGCTGATCGAGGGCGGCGGCACCACGCTCTTGTTTTCTCGCGCGTCGGATCCGGGCGAGCAGGTCAACCTCGCCGAGCGGGAGCCGGATCGCGTGGAGGCGATGCGGCAGGCGGCGACGGCGATGCGGCAGCACGTGACCACGGCGCCCCGGGAGGCCCCGGTACACGAGACGGAGTTGGACGAGGAGGCGATCAAGGCGCTGCGCAGCCTGGGCTACCTCCGCTAGAAACGAGAAGATTCACCGCGGAGGGCCGCGGAGAAAGAGGCTGTCAGCTGTCAGGCGCAAAGGAGTTGGCCGGGTGGCTGGGGCTGAGTCCCGATGGAATCGGGACGAAGGCCCGGTCTTTTTGTTGACGGACCAGCCCTGGCGTCGTCCGCCTGCGGAGGACTCCTGTCGGCTGTAGGGCCGGCTGTGCCGGCCGCCGAAGAAGGCAAAGAGTAGCCGCGAAGGGCCGCAGAGGGTCGCGGAGTTGCGGTGCGCCGGCAATCAACCGACAGTACCGCAACCGATGCCTCCCCTGGCTGGCCCAAAGAGACAGTCATTGCGGTCGCTGGAAGCGATCGAGCGAGCGGTGCCGGAGTGTCGCCGGTGCCCGGAGCTTCGCAGCTACTGCACCAGGATCGGGACGACCAGGCGTCGCGCCTACCGCGAGTGCGAGTACTGGGCGAGGCCTGTGCCCGGCTTCGGCGATCGCGCCGCGCGGATCCTGATCGTGGGCCTGGCTCCGGCGGCCCACGGCGCCAATCGAACCGGGCGTATGTTCACCGGCGATCGCTCCGGCGAGTTTCTGTATGCGGCTCTCTACCGCGCCCGGCTCGCCGACCGGCCCGTATCGCGCGAGCCCGGCGACGGACTGAGGCTCCTGGGTGTCTACATAACGGCGGCCCTGCGTTGCGCGCCGCCGGCAAACAAGCCGACACGCCCGCAGCTTCTTGAATGTCGGCGCTACCTGGTCGATGAGCTTTCGGTCTTGCGTCCGCCCGTCACGATCGGTCTCGGGGCGATCGCCTTCGGCGCTGTGCTGGACGCGATTGAGTCCGCTGGCCATGAGATCGGGCGCCCCAGGCCGAGGTTTGGCCACACCGTGGAGTACCGTCTCGGAGGAACCGTCCTTCTGGGGTGCTATCACGTCAGCCAGCAGAACACCTTTACCGGCCGGCGTGCGAGGGAATCATGCGGATCTTGATAACCGGCGGCACCGGTCTCATCGGCCGGCGACTCCTTGCCGATCGTCTCAGGCGCGGTGACGAAGTGGTGCTGGTGACACGCGATCGGCAGCGCGCCCGTCGCCGGATCGGAGCCGACAGCGCCAAAGGAGTGTCCATCGTCGAGGGCGACCCGGCGACCGCCGGTGGGTGGCAGAAATCAATCGACGGGTGCGACGCGGTGATCAACCTGGCGGGAGCGGGAGTGGCCGATCGGCG
Source organism: Planctomycetota bacterium (assembly GCA_022564665.1). Lineage (GTDB taxonomy): Bacteria > Planctomycetota > Phycisphaerae > Phycisphaerales > SM1A02 > JADFKZ01. The sequence goes on from JADFKZ010000086.1 coordinate 2,995, forward strand.
TTGGACGGCCGGCTACAAGAAGTTGCTTGTCGACAGCCGTGTCGACTCGGCGGCACGAGTCGTCGATGCGATAACGGAGTCGCAGCGCCCCCCCGGCGTGCTGATCGGCGCCTCGGCCACCGGGTACTACGGCGGTCGCGGCGATGAATGCCTCCAGGAGTCGGCCGGACCCGGTGATGACTTTTTGGCTCGCCTTGCCGTGGCATGGGAGCACAAGACGCAGGAGGCCGCGAGCGCCGGAGCTCGTGTCGTGAGCCTGCGGTTTGGGGTGGTCCTCGACCGGGCCGGCGGTGCGCTGGCCAAGATGATCCCGCCCTTTCGTTTTCTGCTGGGTGGACCTCTGGGCTCCGGCCGCCAGTACATGCCGTGGGTTCACTGGGGTGATGTCATCGGGCTCATTGACCTCGCCCTGCATACCAGCGCGCTGGCCGGCCCGCTCAACGTCGTTGCGCCCGAGGCGGTGACGAGCCGGACGTTTGCGCGCACGATGGGCCGCGTGATGAAGCGACCGGCGGTGCTTCCGGTGCCGCGACTCGCACTGCGTCTTGCGCTGGGCGAGTTGGCCGACTACGTGATCATGAGCCAGCGTGTCGAGCCCGCCACCGCCCACCGCCACGGCTACCGCTTTCGGTTTCCCCGGCTGCAGCCGGCGTTGGAGTCGCTGCTTGAAGGGTGAATCGAAGCTGTCTCGTAACCAATCCGTCGGCAATAGCCAGGAAGAGGTTGTGAAACAGCTTCGGAGCATCGCGGCCCGCACTGGCACAGGCTCCGCCGCTGCGCGGTACACTTCCGCTTCCCCCCGGCAACGCGAGGAATCTGATGGGCAAGGTCTGGCTCGACGGCGAACTCCTGAATTCGGATCAGGCGAAGATCTCCGTCTTCGACCACGGCCTGCTGTACGGTGACGGGTGCTTCGAGGGCATTCGCGTCTACAACGGCCGGGTCTTCAAGCTCGCCTCGCACCTCGAGCGGATCACCCAGTCGGCGGCCCGGATCCGCCTCACGCCTCCGTACACGACCGAGGAAATCGTGAAGGCGATCCGCGACACGCTGGCGGCAAACGAGATGACCGACGCATATATCCGGCTGGTGTACACCCGCGGCGTCGGCACGCTTGGGTTGCACCCGTTTCGCTGTCCAAGCCCATCGGCGTTCATCATCACCGACACCATCGAGCTCTACCCGCAGGAGCTGTACGACAACGGCATGGAGGTCATCGTTTCCCAGCGCCCACGGGTACCGATCGCATGCCTCGATCCGGCTACCAAGAGCCTCAACTACCTCAACAACATCCTGGCCAAGATCGAGGCGATCGATGCCAACGTGCTCGAAGCAATCATGCTCAATACCGATGGCTACGTGAGCGAATGCACCGGGGACAATATCTTCGTCGTGAAGGACGGCCGGATCGCGACTCCGCCGAAGCAGGCGGGGATTCTGCACGGGATCACGCGCAAGTTCGTCATCGACGAGCTCGCCCCGACGCTGGAGTTCTCTCTCGAGGAAAAAATGTTGCGGCCCGAAGAGGTTCTGGCGTCGGATGAGGTGTTTCTGACGGGTACCGCGGCGGAGATCATCGGCGTCAGCAAGATCGACGGACGCGTCATCGGTTCCGGCGGGGTCGGGCCCGTGACCAGAAGTCTGTCTGCGGAGTTCCGCAAACGCGTCAGTGACGGCGCGCCGGAAGATTGACGTAGACCGCGCTTCGCTCCTGGGGTCTTGCCATGCGTTGTACGAGCTGCGACTACGCCCTGTGGAACCTCAAGACGCGGCTGTGTCCCGAGTGTGGCCGGGCGTTTAGGCCCGGTGACTACGAGTTCGTCCGTAACAGCGTCAAATTCTGTTGCCCACACTGCAACCAGGCTTACTACGGGACCGGGCCAAAGGGTCACCTGGTGCCGGCGGAGTTCGACTGCGTCCGCTGCAGCCGCCGGATCGGCATGGACGAGATGGCGCTCCTGCCCGCGGAAGGCGTTGACGAGAAGCAGACCGCGTTGGATTACATGCCCTGGCTCGAGCGGCGGCGGCGAGGATGGTGGAGGGCGTGGGGCTCGACGGTGTGGCGGGCGCTGGTGGCGCCGAGCCGACTGATGCGCTCGGTGCCGGAATCAAGCCCGGTGAAGCAGGCGTGGTGGTTCGCCGTCGCGACCAACGCGCTGGTCATGCTGGTTTCGGTCATCCTCACCATCTGCGTCATGGGGGTGGTATTGCCGCTCCTGCTCGCCGGTGCCAGGAGCACTCCAGGAGTGACTCCGCGCGTGAGCCTCCTGATCGCGGTCATGGGCGGTGCCATGGGTTTCGGCATGGTGGGGTTGTTCGTCGTGTTCCTGCTGTTTGTTGTCCTCTGGGGGCTCGCCGCTCAGCTCCTGCTGCGGATCACCGGGCCGGTGTCGGCGTCCATCGGGCGAACCTACCAGGCGCTGTGCTACAGCAGTGGCGCGGTCGTGGCCACGCTGGTTCCGTGTGTGGGCAACCTCGCGGTGATCTGGTGGATCGTCAGCGCCATCCTCATGATCAAGCAGGCGCACAAGGTGCACGGGGTCCGAGCGACGTTTGCCGTCTTGAGCTTTCCCGTCGCTCTTCTTGTTCTGGTGGCGGGACTCTACGCGGTCTTGCTCACCGGCGCAATCTTCAGAGCGCGGAGCCTTACCGCGATGCCGGCGGCGCAGGCTCGCCTCGAGACGCAGATGGTCCTGGACGATCTGATCGCCCACGCTGGCCGCGGGGTCGGGGCAGGGCCGCCGGGCCACGCGGTGGAGCTGTTGGTCTCAGGAACGCTCACGGCCACGGATCTCGTCAGCGCGAGCACCCTGACGGAACTTGACGACGTCCCGGTGGCGGACATCCTCCTCTCCGACTTCATGTTTCTCTCGGCCGCTGATCAGCAGAAAGCGGCCCGGACCGCCGCAGACGCGTTGGGGGTTTCAACGATCGCCCACCGGTTTGGCGACTTCCTCTTCACCTATCACGGAGCGGACCTGACGGCTGGCGACGGCCGGCTGTGGTTGGTCGTAGGGCTTCCGGACCCGGACCGCAACCCGACACCCTCGCCCGGAGATATGATCCATATCGGCCTGGGCGACGGCAGCGTGACCCGCACGCGGTATGCCGTGCTCGCGAGTGACCTTCAAGCCCAGAACCAGTACCGATTGTCGATCGGCCTGCCGCCGCTTCCCGATCTTAACAGCATAACGCACGGGGCGCCGGCGACAGCAGAGTAGGTATGAATGGGTCTGCGAAGGATTTTCTTAGGGTCGATGATCGTGTCGTTCGCGGCGGCGGCGCTCCTGGGGATCGCGGCCCTGCTCCTTCCCCGATACGGCCCGAGTGAGGAAGTCCTCGTCTCTGCGGCGTTGTTTGCCGCGTTCAGTCTGCTGGCGCTCTTCTGCACGATCGTGCTCGAGAAGCGGCGACGCTGGGAGCTGTCATGGTGGCTGATGTGGGTGGGCATCGGGTCTTCCGCCGCCGCCCTGGTCACCTGGCTGATCCTGGTCTGGTTCGACCGGAACCTCGACTCCCGCACCGAAGAGACCGTTGACAAGGTCGGCAGTACCTTTATGGTCGTTGCCATCGTGTTGGCCCAGAGCGGCCTGCTGAGCCTGCCCCGATTTGACCGGCGCTCGGCCGACCGCGTGCGGCGGGCCACCGTCGGTGTCTCGGCGGCCATGGCGGCCACCGGCATCTTCCTCATATGGTGGCTCGACGTCATCGAGGGATTCATCGATGATGACCTTATCTTCCGCGGGATGGGCGTGCTGCTTATTCTCGCCATCTGCGGGACGGTCATCACGCCGATCCTCTGGAAGGTGGAGGCGGTCAAGCGCGCCGACGCGTACGAGTCGATTCCCGGCAAGCTGAAGGTGGCGATCACCTGCCCCCGCTGCCGGATGCAGCAGGTTCTGCGGACCGGGCCGAGCGCCTGCAGCGAGTGCGGGCTGCGGATCACCATCGGTGTCCAGGAGCCGCGGTGCAAGTGTGGCTATCTGCTGTATCAGCTCACCGGCGATCAGTGTCCCGAGTGCGGGCGCGTGACCCCGGAATCCGATCGCTGGGCGGCGAGCTCCGAGGAACTCACCGCGGAGGGCCGCGGAGGGGCTGACACGGCTGACATTGGTGCGAGCCCGTCAGAGCCTAGAAGACCGGGGCTTCGCTTCGCTCAGTCCCAGCCACCCAGAGATTTCTGACAGCGTATACCTGGCAGCCTCTTTCTTCGCGGTCCTCCGCGGTGAGTCTTTGCCTTCTTCCGCAGCGCTCACTGCGGCCCTCAGCGGTGAACAGAGCCCGTAAGTCTCTTTCCTGAAAAAGTGCTGGTCTCTACGGTCAGGTGGATCGGCTCGGCCTGCGGCTCTTTACGGTGGACGCTCAGTTGCCGAGCCCTGTAGGCGGACCAGTCTTTGACGCGCCGGTCGGGAGCGTCGGCGGAGGCGTGGATGCGTAGCAGGTCGTATCCGTTGTCACGCTGCGCGGGGATGAACCCGGCGTCTCGGATCAACCGGCAGATCATCGGCTCGTTGAGACAGAAGACCGCACCGGCGGCGCTGACGACGTTTTCCTCCATCATCACGGAGCCCATGTCGTTTGCGCCGAAGAGCAGACCCATCTGGCCTACGTGAGGCCCCATGGTCACCCAGCTCGAGCCGATGGAGTAGATGTTGTCCAGGTAAAGTCGACTGAGGGCCTGGGTGCGGAGATAGTCCGTGGAGCCGGCAAGCCGGATCCTGCGGCCGAACAGCGGATGGGCCTCTTTGCGGCCCGAGCCGTCGAGCGTGGCCACGACGTCGCCGGGAAACGGGTCGTCAAGGTTGTCGCCTGCGCCCGCGCCCCATTCGGCGCACCTGCCCAGCGAGGTTGCGTGCCGCTGAAACGGCCAGGAGATGAAAGCCTTGTATTGCCCGCCGCCTCCCCCGCCGAGGTCGGCGATGCTCTTGTCCTGCCACCGTCGGATGAGCTCCATATGGTGGATGCGATCCGCGATGCCCTCGATGTGCCCGAACATCATTGTGGCCGATGTGTTCATGCCCAGCTCGTGGGCGACATACATTGTCGTCAACCACGCTTGGGCGTCGCACTTGCCCAGCCCGATCTTGCGCCGCACCAGCGGGGCGAAGATCTCCCCGCCTCCCCCCGGCACAGAGTCCAGGCCGGCGTCGGCGAGTTGTCGCATGACCCATCGCAGCTTTCCGGCAAGAGAGCTTTCCGGCGGGTCGAAGAAGCGGATGAACTCGACGAACTCAGGTGGGCTGAAAGCGTGGATGTGGATTTGGGGAAACTGTTCCTTGATCGCACGGAGCAGATCGAGGTACCACCCAAGCGGCAGGTCGGCGTTCATGCCGCCTTGCATGAGGATCTGGGTGCCGCCGATCTCGACGAGCTCGTCGACCTTTCCAAGGAGCTGCTTGTATTCGAGCGTGTAGGCGTCGTCCTCGTCTCCGTCTCGTCGAAACGCGCAGAAGGTGCACTTGGCGGTGCAGATGTTGGTGTAGTTGATGTTGCGGTCAATGACGTAGGTGCGAATGTGGTCGCCGTGGAGATGTCGGCAGCGAAGGTCGGCCCATCGGCCGAGCGTCTCCAGCGGCATTTCGTCATACAGACGCAGCGCCTGGGCGGGGCTCACACGCAGCTCGCCGGCAACGACGTCCCGCATGACCGCGGCATCGAGAATGTCCAGATCTTCGCGGGTGGGCAGAGCCATCAAGCACACCTTTCACCGGGCATGACGTCGCCCCACGCCCCAGGAGGGGGGGGGAGAGGGTACCGATGATAGAAAAGGGCGCGTGTTTGTCGAGCGTCCCTGCCAGGGTCTCGTGGGGCCGGGGATTGATTGTTCGGACCCTCTGATCGGGTCGATGAAGCCTATCAAGCGCGGTCGCTGCGCGGTCGGTCCAGGCCAGTCGGCCTCGTTGAGGGGATGAGTGGGCATGACCCAGTCCTATAACCGTTCGCTGAGCCTCGCCTTGAGGCGTCTGCGGTTCGCCGTGGTCGTGGCCGGCTGGCTTGTCGCTTTCGCCCTTGGAGCCCAGGTGGTGGTCTGGTCACTGACCGCGTTCACCGATTTACGCTATGGCGAGCCGGAGCCGCCCCAAGACGCCCCGCTCATCATCCAGAGCAAGGAACCGGGCGACGGCCGAATCTTCGTGTCGGCGACCAAACGGCGACGGAATGCTCGCGCCGAGGAGGCGGCGGCGGAGGTCGAGCCGACCAAAGGTGTTTTTGACGGGGTATTTGCGACCGTAGTGACGGCGTCCCGGGCAATAGGCCTGCTGGCGGCGATCGTCATCTGTCCGCTCGTGGGCCTCGGGATCATGATTGCCGTACCCGCGGGAGCGCCGAGAATAGAGCGGGCGGTGACGGCCTTTCTCTTCTCGATCGTGCTCGTGATCCTGGTCCTGCCGCTTGGAGGCTGGTTTGGCTTCGGCTGGCATGAGGGGACGATCTGGGGCTACGAGCGGTTGACGGCGAAGGTGGAAGCGGCCCAGGATGCGGGGTTCTCCCTGAAGTTCTTCATGCAGTTCCTGCTGCTGCCCGCGGCAAGCGCGGTGGGCTTCGCCATGGTCGGGCTGCGTTTCAGCGCGGCTATGCAGGGCGTGCTACTGAAGGTTGGCATGGAAGACGTGGATCCGGCGCTGGATCGCGAGGCGACCAGCGTCGAGGCATCGAGCCTGCACGGGACGGGGCGCTCGGCGGGGGCGCTGAAGAACGTGATGAAATCAGAGTCCTCGGGCACGGGCAGAAGGCCCAATCGATCCGGCTCCGCGGAGCAGTCGCCGATGACCTCCGTGCGCCCCACATCGCCCATGTCGACCGGGAAGGTGCCGAAGAGGTTGATATGATCTTTTTGAGCGCTCCGTAGCGGCCTCCGGCCGCACACTCGCTCTGGTACGCGGCGGCGAATTCATCCGCCGCCGCTGGTCGGGCGCCTCGCCTGAGCGATCGGTAGCGGCCTCCGGCCGGCCTACTCCGTCCGAAAGATCCGCTGGCGCGTGCCATCGGGTCCGATGAGGGCCTGCACCGGCGCACCGCAACGCGGGCATCGCCCCTGGTAGGCCGTCCGCTCGGTGTTGCGGTAAATCCGCCCGTAGATATGGCAGCAGCGGAACCAGATTGCCAGAAACGGGCGTCCCGGGCCGGATGAGCAGCTGGGGTCCGGTGGCCCGCCGCTGGCGTTGGGTGTGTTGCCCGGAGCGTCACCGAGAGGGGCCACGAGCAACACTATCGACCGCGGCGGAGCCGTCTCTTGACTCCCTGGTGCCGTTTCCACCTAAGCCAGTTAGGTGCTCAGAAGAACTCACCGCGGAGAGCCGCAGAGAGGCTCACAAGGCTGACGTTGGATCGAGCCCGTCAGGGCGTATCGAAACCAAACGCGAAAGTATCTGGCTGGAAGAAGCGCTAGACACGGCAAGACTCCTCGATCGCGCGGTAGATGTTCAGGGCCTCCGCAAGCGTGCTCCGGGTCGCGGCCTCGAGCTCCTGGGAGCGAGCATCGTCGGTGAGCAAGCGGAGATTGATCCGGACAATCCACGCCGCCGCCCGGCCCGCTGCTTCCGCCAGCAGCGCCGAGATGGCGAGGTCGCCGGCCATGTGGCGGTTTGTGCTCCCGTCAAGAGATCGAAGAAGAACAAGTGTCTGGAGGGAGGTCTCCATCACACGCTTGGGCACGTCGATTGCCGCCTCTACCGCATCCGTCCATTCCCGCTGGCGCCGCTCGTGATCGGGACTGAGTTTCCAGAGCTCCGAGAGCTTGGTGAACGCCGCCGCGTCGGCGTCGGCCAGCTCAAGGGCGACCGACTGCAACCGGCCCAGTCCACGCAGCGCCTCGCCGAAGCGCGTCTCCGCGCCCGCCGGGGGCTTGCCGGCGGCGTAGTGAGCGACCATCTGCCCCAGCGCCGTGGCCAGAGCCGCGGTCACCGCAGCGACGGCCCCCCCGCCGGGAGCGGGGGTCCTGGCCGCCACCGACCTCAACAGCTCCTGGACCACAAGCTCTCCACACGCCATGATCGGGTTCCCGGTCACCTGCGGATATGGGCCTTCAGCTGGTCTTGCAATGCCTCCATCACCACGGCGACCTGTTTGTCGACGGACTCGTTGGTCAGCGTGTGATCCACGGCGCGGAACCGCATCCGGATCAAGACGGACTTGCGGCCGGGCCCGATCTGCTTGCCGCGAAAGCTGCTGATGAACTCGATTGCTTCCAGGTGCTCGAGATCCTGCGCCTCGATGACGCCGCGGACCTGTGCCCATTCGATCCCGACGTCGACGATGGCCGAGATGTCGCGCTCAATGGCGGGAAAGCTTGGCAACGCCCGTACCTGGGTGTCCGGCGGAAACCCCTCGTACAGGTCCGCCAGCGCAAGCTCGGCGCCCACAATCGGATCGCTCAGCCCGAACAACTGCCCAAGGGAGGGCTGGATGAGGCCCAGACGTCCGATGACCTGCCCGTCGACACGGGCCACCGCCCCCGGTGCGAACCACGGAAAAGTGTCGTCGGCAACGACCTCAACGCCCGCCCCGCGCCCCCTGAGCAGCTCAACGAGCCGTTCGATGACTCCTCGGAACGGGCGGAGGCCGTCTTGGGCGTTTTCCAGATCCGCTGCAAGAGCCAGCTGCCGGCTTTCGCTGTGCGTTTGATCCCGACGGCAAAAGATCGCGGCGGTCTCGAAGACGCTCAATCGCCTCAGCCCGTTTGCGCGGTTGTGCGCCAATACCCCCAGCAGGCTGGGAAGGAGAGAGGGACGCAGCACCATGTCCGTCCGGTCTCCGATCTCCTGGATCGACATGACCTCAGACCCCGGTTCAAGGCAGGCCTCGGCGGCCCGACGGCTGATGAGCGAATGGGTAACGGTCTCGACGAACCCCATGCCGACAAGGGCGTTGCAGACGGCGCGCTGGGCCAGTTCCGTTGCCTTCGGCGGGGCCAGCCGGACCTTGATGACCTCATCGACGGCAAGCCCGTCATGGCCCATCATTCGGGCGACCTCCTCGATGAGGTCGATCTCACGTTCGACATCGAGCCGGTAGACGGGTGGCCGGCACTCGATCACGTCTTTTCTTTGGGGATCAAGACGCGGCTGAAACTCCAGCCGGTCGAGCCACTGGATCATCTTCTGGGTCGGGATCTCGACGCCCAGGATCCCCCGGCACCTCGAGGGCCGCATCGTGATCCGGCGGGTCGGGGGGATCGCCGCCCCGTCGACGACCACGCCCTCGGCCAGCTCGCCCCCCGCCAGCTCGAGTATGAGCTGCGCCAGCCGCTGCGCCGCCGCATCAACCTGCCCGGGACTCACGCCGCGCTCGAACCTGAAGCTCGAGTCGCTCTCGATCGTGAGGCGGCGGCTCGTCCGCCGCACCATGACCGGATCGAAGGTGGCCGCCTCAATGAGCAGGTCCGTGGTGGCGTCGGTCACGCACGTCTCCTGGCCTCCCTTGACGCCGGCGAGCGCCACCGCGCGCCGCGAATCGGCGATGACCAGGTCCTCCTGAGAAAGGGTGATTCGCTCGGCGGATTCACCGATGGGGAGGAATCGCTCTCCCGGCAGCGCCATGCGAACGATGATCTGCGGCCCAGCAAGCGTGGCCAGGTCGAACACGTGGGTGGGCTGGCCGAGCTCGAAGAGGACAAAGTTGCTCGCGTCGACAATGTTGTTGCGGGGAATCTGGTTGATCGCCCGCAGACGCGAGGCAAGCCACTCTGGCGACGGGCGAACGCGTGCCCCCCTGATGATCCGGGCCGTGTACAGCGGGCATTCCTTGGGCTGGCGGTTTTCAACGGTCACCAGCTTCCCCGCCTGTGGCCCGGTGGCCCGGAGGGAGGGCCGTGGAACCTTCAGCGTGCGGCCGGAGACCGCGGCGATCTCTCGGGCGAGGCCCACGTGACAAACACAGTCACCGCGGTTGGACGACATCTCGAAGTCCTGGCGGATGTCCGAATCATCGACCTCCTGGCGATCCTCCAGGGGAAACCCCGCCTGCGTCAGCAGCTCGGCCTGTTCCTCGGCGGTGGCCGGCGGATCGAGATAATCGTTGATCCATTTCGTGCTTGCGTACATTGCTATCGCGCAAGGTACCGCGTCGAGGCGGCGGTGTCAGGGGGCCGGTTGCGGCGTAGACTTCCCGGATGCCAAGAAGGATCGTACGCCCGGCCGCTGTTGGGTTGCTCGCTGTTGGGGCTGGTTGCGCTGCGGGCGGGGCCGGCGGGGCCGGCGGGGCCGGCTCTGCCGGCGAGGGGAGAGGGGAGAGGGGAGAGGGAGGAGATTCGGCTTCCGCTGCCTCGGGGGCCTCCGGTTCCGCCGGCGAGGGAGGAGATTCCTCTTCGGCTGCCTCTGGCTCCGCCACATCCGTCCCAGACGAGGGCTCGGCGGTGGCGGCGCTCACAT
>JADFKZ010000200.1 GCA_022564665.1 Planctomycetota bacterium
AAGCCACCAGAGCGAGGGTTGGCCCGGACGGGCGTACGGAGCGCTCGAAACAGCTCTAGCCCAGAGCAGATCTTCAGGCTGCGAGGCCGCCGAAGCCGTAGTCGTCGCGGCAGTCGTGCTCGTCGTCCAGGGGATCCTTGGGCCACTCGGGCGAGGCCCGGTGGTAGACCTTGAGCACGTGGTCAAGCTGCTCGGCGAAGATCTCCCGCAGGATCTCGATGGTCGGCGCCAGATGCTCGTCGAAGGGAAGGTCCCGGCTTCGAAAGAGCAGGATCACCGCCAGGCATTCGCCGTTGTATCGGCACGCGAACGCGATGACCTGGCAGCCGGACAGAAAGCTCATCTGGGGCCCGACCCACCCCGCGAACTCCTCGGCGTCGTCGAAGCAGACGATCTCGGTCTCCGCGGCCATCTGCGGGCAGACGACCTGGCAGAGATGCTCGAGCAGCACCGTGATCGACTCGCGCGGGCAGTCGTAGTTCACGTAGGCGGCGAGGCCGTAGCGGCCCGCCGAATCGGGCAGGAACACGGCCGCGTTGGTGGGGCCGGTCTTGGTCAGCACGTACTCGAGGGCCGTCCGGAGCACTTCCTCGACGTCGAGCTCCTGCTTGAGCAGGGTCCGGAACTCGGTGGCCATGGTGACCTCGTCGATCTGCTCGGCGATCTCCTGGTAGGCCGCCACCAGCTCGTTGCAGAGCGTCTGCACCTGCTGGGAGATCTCGTCCCGATCGGCGCTCAGCTCGTCACACAGGCGGCGGAGCCGGGTCAGCCGGGCCTCCCGCTGGCGGTCGGCCCAGGACTTCAGGAGCGCCGAATCGACGCGGCTGATGAAGTCGTCGAGGTCGACGGGGAGCCGCAGGACGTCCACCACGCCGCACCGCATGGCCTCGATGGCGGCCCGGAAGGAGTTGTTCTCCACGAGGACGATGGTCTTGGTCGAGGGCGAGGATCTCTGGAGCTCCTGGGGCAACTCGAGCCCGTCACCGTCCGGTAACGCGGGGTTGATCACCACCAGCTCGAAGCGACCCTGCTCCACGGCCGCGCGGGCGTCGTCGAGGCGGCTCACCCGGGTGCAGTGATGCTTGCGCTTCTCCAGGAGCCGGATGAGGGGGACCAGCGAGTCGGTATCGGCGCCGACCACCAGGATCTGCGCCGATCCCGACTGGGGAGTGCGCTGGGCGAAGGCGTCGGTGATTTCCCGGTCCGGCGGCAGCATTCCTTGCGCTCCTGAAGATCACAGCTCGGCTCGTGCTCCGTCATCGACGCCGCGGCGCCGATCCAACTCCCACATCAGGCGACCTCTCGCCGCTCCTGGGCCTCTCCCCGCCACTTGCTGAGCCAGAGGGTGGCCACAGCGCCACCGGTGGGGCCGTTCTCCAGCGTGATCCGCCCGTCGTGCGCTTCCACGAGCCGGCGAGCATGGGCCAGACCGAGTCCCGGCTGTCGACCGGCCGGCTTGGCGCTGAAGAATGGATCAAACGCATGGGCAAGGGCGTGCTCACTCAATCCCGCTCCGTCGTCCACGATCTGGATCTTCAATCGGTCATCAAGCGGATCGATTTGAACGCGGAGCTCAATATGCTTGGAACCTTCGGATTCGACGGCGTTACGGAGCATCTCGTTCAGCGCACGTCCGATTTGATCGGGGTCGATATGCACCGTCGGCAGGGACTTCGCCATGATGGTGTTGATCTGCGCCTTGGGCCGGTCGCCGGCGCCGACCTCCAGCCCCGGCTTCTTGATCGGCTCGGCCTGGGTCACCCGGTACTTGGTGGACTTGAGCCCGCGCGTCACCGTCACCCGCGTCATCAGGTCCAGCGTCGGCGCCCGGCGCACGACCACGCGCTTGAGCGCGGAATCGGCGTTCGGGTTCGGCGTCACCTCGGGCGCTCCGTTGGTCGCCGTCGGCCTCACTATCGCCTGCTGCGTCGTCTCCGGCTGCGCCTGAAGCTGGGCCACGGCGACCGCCGTGCTCCGGCGGGTTCCGTTGGCCTCGCCGACCCCGAGGTCGGCGACGTCGATGACCCGGCTTCGAATCGCCGCCACGTTGACCGTGTTGCGCAGCGCCAGGCTCATGGAGCCGACCCTCGGCGCCAGGGCCAGCTTCTGCGCCTGCTGGGGCGTGACCTCGACGGTCACCGCGCGCGCCAGCTTCGGCTTGTCGCTCTGCTGGTTGGCGCTCTGATCGATGCCCAGGACCTTGATGTTCTGCAACATGATGTTGGTGTACGGCCGGGCCTTGTTCTTCGAGTGCGTCAGCAATATGTCCACGTGGTCGCCGGGGAGCACGAATCCGGCGACCCCCAGGACGTCGTTGACGCGGATGGTGACCGCCCGCATGGTCTTGGAAATGACCGCCGACAGCGAGGCGCGCCCGCCCTCTCCGGTGACCTTTTTGGCCAGGATGGGCTCGTTCGCCGTGATCGAGCGCAGCACGACCCGGTTCTCCTCGATCAGCTTGTCGATGCTCTTGAAAGTTCCGGCGGGGATCGCGTGGGTCGGCCATTCCCGCTCTTCCACGTTACCGCGCTTGAGCCGGTCGCCGAGGAACAGGTCGCGCTTGGCGACCACGATCTTGCTCAACGGCACCCGGTCCTTGGTGATCACGATCTGGGCCGGCACCTGAGACTCGATCCAGTCGCGGGCCAGGAAAACCGCCACGGCACCCAAGAGCCCCGCCAGACAGAGCATTGCGATTGCGCGGATGTTCATTGTCGCCCCCATGCCCTCAAGATGTCATCAATCCGATAAACACGCCGCCCCATGACGGCAAAATCAACCAAAAAACCCACCGGGCGCAAACGGCCCCGGGGACGTCGCCCCGAGGCCGCATGCCCAGCAATTTTTACGGCGCGCCCAGGCCACCAGGCTGGCTGGGGAACTGGGCCCCCGGATCGAACGAGTCCCCGGCGGCGGTGTAGAACGTGGACAGCGACTCGCCAAGGCTGATCATACCAAAACCGGCGATCGCGGCGACCAGCCTGTCGATGCTGCGCTTGCTGCAAGCGGTCGGCATCGAGCCCGCCGCAACAGCAGGGCATAGCTTCGGCGAGGTGATCGCGCTGCACGCTGCCGGCGCCTACGACGCAGCGACTGCCATGCAGGTAGCGATCGAGAGGGGCCGACTGATGGCGCAGGCCGCGGCCGAGCCGGGCGCCATGTTGTCGGTGCGTGCGAGTCTCGAGGAGGTCGAAGCGTTTCTTGGACCCGACGCGGGCGTCGTGGTGGCCAACCACAACGGGCCGCGCCAGGTGGTGCTGTCGGGTCACACGCCAGCCATCGAGGCCGTCGACGCCAAGCTGCGCGAGTCGGGGTTGAGTACGACGCGCCTCGATGTGGCCACCGCTTTTCACTCGGCCGTCGTCGCCGGGGCGGTCGAGCCGCTGCGTGCGTTCCTCGACTTCATCCGCAGCTAGAGCATCGCGAGCGGCTCGGGGCCGCGTGGCTGCGGAAACAGGTCGTCGAGGCGTCGTAGCTCGGCTTCGGACAGTATGAGGTCCCGCGCCGCCCGGTTGTCGCGCACATGGGCGACGGACCCGGCCTTGGGAATGGGGAGGATGCCGTCCCGCGCCCGCCGCC
>JADFKZ010000087.1 GCA_022564665.1 Planctomycetota bacterium
CGGATACGCCGTGTCGGTGGTCGCGCCGCTGAAGGGATCGTTTCGCGGGCTGAATGTGCTCACGATGCCGCCGCCATCCAGTGGCGGGATCGCCATGCTCCAGATCCTGGGGGTGCTCGATCGGCGGCTTGAGGATCTGGGCGAAATCGGCCACAACCAGCCGCCCTACGTGCACCTACTGGTCGAGGCGATGAAGCACGCCTTCGCCGACCGGGCCGCGTGGCTGGCGGACCCCGCGTTCGTCGATGTGCCGACGCACAAGCTTCTGGACGCTGAGTACCTGGACCGGGTTGCGGCCTCGATCTCGCTCTCCAAAACCAACGGCCCACTTCATTACGGATCGTCGGAATCGGGCAGTGACGATGGGGGGACGAGTCACATCTCGGTGATCGACGCCAGCGGGATGGCCGTCGCGTGCACAGAGACAATCAACCTCGTCTACGGGTCGCTGGTTGTGGTGCCCGGCTTCGGGTTTGCCCTCAACAATCAGATGGACGACTTTACCACCATCCCCGGGGAGCCGAACGCCTTCGGTCTTCGCCAGTCGAACCGCAACCTGCCGGAGCCGGGAAAGCGTCCTTTGAGCAGCATGGCGCCGACGATCGTGCTCGACAATGGGCGGGCGATCATCATCGCCGGCGGATCCGGCGGCCCGCGGATCATCACCGCAACCCTCCAAAGCATTCTCAACTGTCTGCTTTTTAAGATGACGGCCCGCCAGGCAATCAGCGCGGCGCGTTTTCACCATCAGTGGATGCCGGACGTTCTTCAGTTTGAGGACCGCTGGCAGGATGCCTCGTCGGTCCTGGCGCTCAAGCGGCTTGGGCACACGACGGGCCGCCGCGACGAGGTGGGAGTCGTCCAGCTCATCCACATACGTTCCGACGGGATCGACGCCGCAAGCGACCCTCGTAAGGGCGGCGCGCCGGCCGGCTACTGAAGCGCTCAAGATTCGCGATCTCCGCGACGATAGGGTCACTGCCACCTAGTATCACTCCGTCACTTCTTTTTCATGCCCACGTACGTCTACGAGATCATCAACGACGACGGCTCGCCCGGCGAAATCTTCGAGGTGGTTCAGAAGATGACGGACTCGCCGCTCGAGACGCACCCGGAGACGGGACGGTCCGTCCGGCGGGTCATCCAGCCGCCCAACATCGCCGGCCAGTGGTCCGAGAGCGCGACAAAGCGGACGCTCAGCGACAAGAATCTCACCCGGCTGGGGTTCAGCAAGTACGAGCGGACGGACAAGGGCCGGTTCGAAAGACGGGCCGGCTCCGGACCTCGAACGATCGGTCCCGACCAGCCTGCATTGAGGTGATTTGATAACCGTCCGCTTCTGGGTCGATTATCGGCCTCCCATGTACGACGGAGCCTTGGCGCATCTGCCGGGACCGAGGTTGCGGCAGTCGTTTCCCGAGCGGTTTAGCGAAGAACCCGGCTGGCCGATACGAGTCTGACAGGGGCCCAACTCGGGTCCGCCAGGAGCCGGAGAAGTCATGGAAAAACCCGGTGCTCAAGAAAGGCCATGGCGGCCTCACCGTTGGTTGCTGCGCGGCGAGTCGATTATCGCGTCAACCGGGCTCACCTTCGCGGCGATCCTCCTTGCCGTCATGAGCGGCACGACCTACTGGACCCTGCAAGTTCAGCGGTCGGCGCTGGAATCGGCGCGGGCCGATGAGATCCGGTCGCTTGGCATTGTGCTCGCCGAGACCACCGGCGTGATGCTCCGGGTGGGTGAGCTTTCCACCGTGCGCCGTCTCCTGGTGGAGACTGCACGCGACTACGATCTCGAAGCCTGTCGCCTGACGCTCCCGGACGGGCAGGTCGTTGCCGCCGCTGATCCTGGTCAGATCACGTTGCTGGCGCTGCCGCCAACCTGGTCGAGCGACCCAGTGGGGGCTGCTTCTGCGCATTCTTCCGACGGCGTGCTGATCTTCAGCCAGCCATTGTCCATTCCAGGTCGCGGTACCGCTCGGCTTGACTTGACGGCGAACGTGCATATTCCGTGGGGCCGGGTTTGGGAGGCCCAATCCGGAGTGGGCATCATCGGAGCGCTCGCTATGGTGGCGCTGCTGCTTGCCTATCGGCGCATGCGAGGGCGTCTGAGGTCCCTGGGTGTGATTCGAGAGGTGCTCCTGGCCATGGGCGGTAGCAAGGCGTCGGAGCAGGAGCTGGCGTTGCGTGGGGAGGCGGGTCCCGAGGTCAGGGCGTGGAACCAGCTTATCGCTGAGAAGGCGAGACTCCAGAAGCGATTGCTGAGCGCTCGCGTTGAAGAGGTCGTCGAATCGCGGCCCAGGGCGAACCGCCAGCTGCAGGAGATGTGTGACGCCATGCGCCGGGGCGTCATTCTCGTCGACGGCACACTGCGCGCGACCTACGCCAATGGAGCGGCTGCAGTCTATCTCCGCAGCGAGCCCAACAAGATCATCGGCCAAGCACTGAGCGACACGTCGCTCGATCAGAAGGTGTTGGAGGCCGTGCAGGACGCGATTTCCGGCCTCGCTCGTTCCTGGAAGTCCGTCGAGGTTGACAATCGTGACCAGGAGACCAGCGGTGTGCTGCGATTCAGTGTGCGCCCGCTGCGCCGCGAGGACACCAGTGCCGCCATGATCGTGATCGAAGACATTACGCAACAGCGCGTGGCCGACGAATCGCGCAGCGCCTTCGTGACGCAGGTGGCACACGAGCTCCGCGCACCGCTTACGAACATTCGATTGTCAGCCGAAACCGCCATCGAAGACGGCGAAGAACATCCGCAGGTCCGAGCGAACTTACTCAACATCATCAACCAGGAGGCGAAGCGACTCGAGCGTGTGGTCAGCGACATGCTGTCTGTGGCGGAAATGGAGGCTGGCACCCTCGACCTTCGGAAAGACGATGTTCGACTGGACGCGCTCTTCGAGGACCTCAACGCAGACTATGGCCGCCAGGCTCAGCTGAAGAACATCACACTCGAATTCAACGTTCCGCCGAAACTCCCCGTCATCCAGGCAGACCGAGACAAGCTCGCGCTTGTCGTTCACAATCTCTTGAACAACGCGATCAAGTACACGAAGGCGGGCGGGCGCGTCGTCGTCAACGTCGATATCGACCACGACACACTGATGGTGGATGTTATCGACAACGGAATGGGCATAGCAAGCGACGACATCAAGAGGATTTTCGAGAAATTCTACCGGGCCACAGATGCGCGGGAGGCGGGGATCACAGGTTCGGGTCTGGGTCTGGCGCTGGCGCGCCAGATCGTGAACCTGCACGGGGGAGAGATCGAGGTCGAGTCAAAGGTGAACAAGGGCAGCACGTTCAGCGTGAGGCTGCCGATCGCGACCAAAGCAGCCTAGGTAGTCAATGGAGATGGAGATTTCGGAGTACAGTCACGGCGCAGTATCGGTGCTCAAGCCGAACGGACCGCTCGTTGGGGACGACGCGGACAAATTCAAGAGCAGGGTGCTCGAGGTGCGGACAAAGAGCCTGGGCCGCATGGTCCTGGACCTTTCAGGTATTCCGTATGTCGACAGTCGGGGGCTGGAGGTGCTTGTCGAAGTCTCCGATGAGCTTGCCGAAAGCGGTCAGGCGCTCAAGCTCTGCGGGAGCAACGAGGTCCTCCGAGAGGTCCTCGACCTGACAGAGCTGACCTCGCTCTTCGAGCGTTTTGTGGACTTGAACGCCGCGGTGAGGAGCTTTCTGTGACGGCGGCCGGCAAAAGGGTCCGGGTTGGTGAGGCCCTCGTCAAGGAGGGTGTCCTCTCCGAGGACCAGCTCGCAGAGGCCCTCACCCTGCAGAAGTCCAAGGGGCTTCGACTTGGTGAGCTGCTCGTTTCGGAAGGAATGATCAGCCCGGGAGGCCTCGTCCAGGCGCTGGCCAAATGGCTCGGTGTGCGAGGCTGCGTCTTGCGCCACGGACTGATGGACGCCGCGCTCTTGGATCTGATCGGCGAGGAGGAGGCCAGGCGTCTGAAGGTCATGCCCATGTTCAAGGTCCACAAGACATTGACGGTGGCCATGGCCGAGCCACAGGCGCTGCCAACACTGGATACGCTCCGGCGCCTGACCGGCTGCAAGATCCGGCCGGTTCTGGCACTGGCAACCAACATCTCGGAGTTCATCAACAAGTACGCTGGAGGCAATGCGGACATCGACGGGTTTCTGGCCACGCTCACCGACTCCGACGTCGAAGTCGTCGAGCGCGAAACCGTTGACGAGGGGCCGACAACCGACCTCGACCGGATGGTCGAGGGCAGCCCGATCGTCAATCTCGTCAACATGGCGCTTCTGACGGCGATCCAGGATGGGGCCAGCGACATTCACATAGAGCCGGATCGCAGCGGGACGCGCGTCCGCTACCGCATCGACGGCCGCCTCCGGGAGCTCATGCATCCGCCGCCGGGGATGCACGCCGCCATCATCTCGCGGATCAAGGTCATGAGCAGGATGGATGTGGCCGAGAAGCGGCTGCCGCAGGAGGGGCGCATCCGGATCGTCGCCGAGCGGCGTGACATCGATCTCCGTGTTTCGAGCATGCCGACGCTTCTCGGCGAAAAGGTGGTCATCCGTATTCTTGACAAGGAGAACCTCAACATTCGTCTGGAGGCACTCGGCTTCAGGCCCGAGCCCCTGGCGGCGTTTCAGCGGATTCTGCGGCAGCCCCACGGGCTGGGACTGGTGACCGGCCCCACCGGCAGTGGAAAGACGACCACCTTGTATTCCGCGCTCGATCTCCTGCGCAGCCCGGAGCGCAACATCGTGACCGTGGAGGATCCCGTCGAGTACCAGCTGGACTTGATCAACCAGATTCAGGTCCACGAGGCGATCGGTGTGACTTTCGCCAGGGCGCTGCGGAGCATTCTGCGCCAGGACCCCGACATCATCATGGTGGGCGAGATTCGCGACGAAGAGACCGCTCGGGTCGCGGTGCAGGCTGCCTTGACGGGGCACCTGGTCCTGGCCACGCTCCACACGAACGACGCGCCCGGCGCGGTGGCGCGGCTGCTGGACATGGGGATTGAGCCCTACTTACTGTCCAGCGCGATAAACGGTGCCGTGGCGCAACGGCTCGTCCGTACGGTCTGCTCCGGTTGCGAGACCAAGTACTACCCCAGCGAGCAGGTGCTCGCCGACGCGGAGCTCGGTGAGCAGACGGGTCTCGCCTTCACCAGGGGTTCCGGCTGCCAGCAGTGTCACAACAGCGGTTTTCGAGGTCGGGCGGGTATCTATGAAGTGATGGAAGTGACACCGGCGATCCGGCGGATGGTCCATCTGGCGGCGCCCTCACATGAGCTTCGCGCGACGCTGCGTCAGCTCGGTGTCATGTCGCTCCGCCAGGAGGGCGTGCAGCTGGCGATGCGGGGCAAGAGCAGCCTGGAGGAGGTCCTGGGGTCGACGCACGTTGGCGGCGACGATGATTCCGCCGATCATCCCAAACGCAGGATTGCTGGGCAGACCAAGACAAAGAGGTACGTTGCATGAAGCTTGTCTATCAAGCGATCGACGAATCGGGCAGGGAGGTTGCCGATTCGATCGAGGCGGTCAGCATAGCCGACGCCAACGAGAAGCTCCGCGACCGCGGGCTCTACATGACAAGCATCACCGAGGATTCAAGCGAGTCTTCGTCGCCTGCGAGACACCCTCCAGCCAAAGTCGGGCGCACGCGGCGGCTCAAGAGCCTCGCCCTCTTCTCGCGTCAGCTGGCGATGTTGGTTCGCACGGGGACGCCGTTGGCGCAGGCTCTGGGCGCGATCCAGCGCCAGCTTCCGGCAGGCACGTGGCGGGAGGTCCTGGTCGACCTTCGCCGGCAGATTGAAGAAGGATCAACGCTCTCGACAGCCATGGATGCTCACCCGGCGTTCTTCGATTCCGTTTGCCGGAGCTTGGTCGCCGCGGGCGAGGCCTCCGGCAAGCTCGATGCGATGCTCCAGCGTCTGGCGCAACTCACCCGTCAGCAATTGAAGATTCAACGCTCGGTCACGGAGGCCCTGATCTATCCGTGCATGCTTCTCGTCATCGGCACCGTCGTCGTGACGGTGATGATCGTGTTCGTGCTGCCCCGCTTCGAGGGTCTCTTTGCGAGCTTGGATGCGCCGCTGCCGCCGAGCACGATGGTCCTCATGGCGATCAGCGATTTTGTACGTTCAAAATGGTGGCTGCTCACGGCGGTGGCCTTGGTGATCGCGGTCGGGGCAACGCTGGGTCTTTCGACCAAGGCGGGCCGACGTCTTACGGACAGGTGGGTCGTCGGGCTGCCCTTGGTGGGTGGGGTCGCCCGCAGCCTCATGACAGCGAGGTTCACGAGGCTGCTTGGCGTGCTCCTGGACAGTCAGGTGCCGATGCTGGAGGCGCTCACGCTTGTGCGGAACTCGGCCGGCAACTTTCTCTATGCCACGTTGATTGGCGAGGCCCACGACACGGTCGTGCGCGGCGAGTCGCTCAGCTCCGTTCTCGGCCGCAGCCCGCTGATCAGCCCCTATGTCTCCGAGGCCATCCGCCACGGCGAGCAGAGCGGACAGGTCAGCCCGGTTTTGCTGGATATTGCGGACTTCATGGACGAGGAGAACGACGTCGTGGTTCGTACGGCTGCCAAGCTCCTGGAGCCGATCATGCTGATCCTGCTGGGTCTGGTGGTGGCGGTCATCGCCTTGAGCATCTTCATTCCGCTCTTTGATTTGACCTCGCTTGCGCATGGAGGTGGAGCGTGAGCGGGCTGCGCGGGTCAGGGCGGTCACCGATCGGGATCGACCCCGCCGGACGGTTCGTCAACGCCGTTCAGCTCAGCCGGACGGGCAACCGGTGGCGGGTGGAAGCGGCGGCCTCGATCCCCCGCCCCGACAGCGAGCTGCCGGTCGACGTCGAGGAGCTGGCATGGCTGGAGGGTGTCCTTTCCCGACAGGGGTTTCGCGGCCGCGACGTCGTGCTCGCCATGCCCAGCGAACGGCTCCTGACGGCCGTGGTGGATCTGCCGTCGCGGGCTGCCGCTGCTTCGGTCGCGCAAATTGCCCGCGCCGAGCTTGCCGCCGCCCACAAGTGTGACCCCCAGTCACTCGAGCTGGCCTGCTGGCACCTTCCGGAACGCGCACGTGCCAACTCGTCGGGTCGTGTCCTGGCCGTGGGCTGCCGACAGGACGAGGCAAGCCGCCTGGTGGATATCTTTGAGGCGGTGGGGATGCGGGTCGGGGCAATCGACATCCCATCGTGGGCGATCGCACGTGCCTGTACGCCGTTTCTCGGCGGCCCGGCCCCCTCGGTGGCTCTGCTGAACATGGGTTGGCAGGCGGCTGCGATCGTCATCGTGTGTGCCGAGGTGGTGGTCTACGAGCGGGCGCTGACGGAGCACGGGCTGAACCGTCTCTACCTGGCGGTTGCGGATCAGCATGAGCTCGACAACGACGTGACGGATCACATCGTGTCAGAGATCGGAATTTCGTCGGACCTGCCCCAAGACCAGGCACAGTCGGACCTGCTGAAGTTGGTGCGCGGTGACATCATCAATTATCTCGACAATCTGGCGTCCGAGGTGAGGCTGTCGGTTTCCTACGGGAGCCAGGAATACGCCGACGGTGCCGTCGCGCGGCTGATCATCCATGGGGAGGGCGCCTCGATGCCGGGGGTGGCCGCGTACCTCTCATCCCGATTGGACATGAAGGTACGAACCGTTGCCCCGACGCACGTGGCCGATTGCTCACCGTCGCTGAGTGAGATCTGCGGCCTGCCGGTTCTGAGCACCGCCCTGGGATTGGCGCAGCATCCGGAGAAGTGATGGTCGCGACGTGCGTCAACCTCATCCCCGCCACGCGACGCGACGCCCGTCGGCAGAGGGGCCGTTTGCGGATCTGGGGCGCCGTCTTGGTCATCTACGGGCTTGCGTGGGTGGCCGGGGCTGTGGCGGGACAGGTCGTTTACCCCGGGGTTGATTGCGGACTGCGCGGTGAGCTGGATGAGTCGAACGCGCGGTTGGCGGGCGCGAAGGCCAAGGCCGGCGCCCTGCGGGCCGAGCTGGCGGCGGCGGAAGCCGACCTCAAGGCAAATCGAGCCGTGGGCAAGCAGCCGGACTGGAGCGTGCTTCTTGCGCTGCTGTCGACGACGCTCGGAGACGAGATCGTGTTGCGAAAATGCCGCCTGAATGCGCCGTCTGCGAAGGGTCCGGCGGGATCCTCGGCCGGCGGCGCGCAACCGGAGCCGGACGTGAAGGTGGAGCTGTCCGGCTATGCACAATCACAGCAGGCGGTCGCCAAGGCCGTCCTGCGGCTCGAGACCACCCCGCTCTTTACCGTGGTCAAGCTGCTCGATACCAGACGAGAGCCGTTTCTCGCGGGTCAGGCGGTCACGTTTCGCATTCACTGTGTGCTGGGCACTCAAACGGAGCCGAGGCCATGACTGCCAGGAGCCGCCCAGGGAGACATGTGGCGTACGTCGATCTCATCGGCGCTTCAGTCGTTGTTGCCCTTTCCGCCATTGCTTTTTTCGCCGTCGTCCGGCCCATGATTGCCAGCCGATCCCAGCGTACCCAGCTGCGGTTGACCGTCGTGGAGCAACAGGTGCTGGTCGAGCGACTGGAGGCCGCGAGCCGCCTGCTTGGGAATCAGTTGAGCCTCGTCGGACATCAGCTTCGGGAAGGTCACGTTCAACTGCAGCCGCCCCACTATCTGAATGCTCGGATGGCGACGATCGTCGAGCTCGCCTCTGCCAGCGGCATCGTTATCCACGAGACCCGCTCAGGTGCGGTCTCAAAGGCCCGGCAATACCAAAGCGTTCCGATCTACCTGTACGGAGAGGGATCGTACACCCACTGCGCTGCGTTTCTCCACCATCTTCACGAGAGGCTGCCCGACGCCGGGGTCGTCGGTTTCGAGCTGATTGGTCATCCGGGCAAACCAACGGCGCCCGATTCGTTCCGGTTCGACCTTGTCTGGTTTGCCGCCGCGTCGATTCCGTAGTCGCACCGGAGTATTGCTCGTGCGCGGTTCATGTTTTCAGGACGACCCGTCATGAAGCTGTCAACGAAACAGAAGGTCTACGCATCGATCCTGGGTCTGGGTGTGACCGGTCTGATCGTCGATCGCGTCGTCCTGTTGCCTCAAGAATCCGCGGCGCAGCTGGCAGTGCCGGTGGCAGCTGCCGTGGTGCTCTCAACGCCCGTCATTGAGGCGGCCCGGGAGCTTGTGTCTGCGAGCGTGTTATCGACCAGCACGGTGTCGATCGCGGATGAGCTTGACCGTGTCGCCGAAGCTCGGGGGTTCGACCTTGTACGCGTCCCCGACGCCTTCCAGCCATCGAGCAGCTGGTCGACGGGCCAGATGGAGACCGAAGCGCCGGCTCCGGACAGGTCCGCGGTCGAGAGGTTCAAGCAGGATCACACCCTGACCGCCGTGATGGTGACGGAATCGAAGGGGTATGCCATCATCGACGGAAAATTCCTGCTTATAGGACAGAAGATGGACGGCTTTACGCTGGTGGCTGTGGGCGACCGTTCGGTGGTGCTGGAATCCACCGAAGCGCGAGTCGAGCTCACGATTTCGGAGCTGGCGGTTCCCTGACCGCAAAACTCCGCACGGGACTTAAGTCGCTATCCCTGGTCGACGATCAGATGATGCGGGGTGCTCCCCACTGCGGCCGCAACGCAAGTCTTGGATCGGAGGGTGTGTCGTGCGCTTATCCAACGGTCGAAACGATCGAGCTTTCAGTCTCATCGAGCTGGTCATCGTCGTCGTTATTATCGGGATCATCGCGGCCATCGCGATTCCCAGGCTCAGCCGGGGTGCGGCGGGCGCCGCAGACGCCGCCCTCATCGGCGATCTCGCCGTCATGAGATCCGGCATCGATCTCTACGAGACCGAGCACGTCGGAGACCAGCCCACGCTTGCGAGCTTCGTCAACCAGATGACGCAGTTTAGCGACGCCAACGGCAACACCAGCGTGTCCAAGGGCGGTCTCTTCATCTACGGCCCCTACCTTCGCCAAGTCCCACCCCTTCCGGTGGGTGCCCAGAAGGGCCAGACTGGCATCAAGGCTCTCCCCGCTGACGGGTTGGGTGCGTTCGGTTGGGTCTACTTCTCCGGAATGATGTTCGCCAACACCGCGGCGGGTGAGATCGACGACTCCGGCAAGCCGTACAACACCTATTGATGGTCCTTCGATCCCCGTTCGATACCGCCACCATGCGTGACCGACTGGTCTCGGGGGGCGCCGGCGGGGTCGGATTCAGCCTTCTGGAGCTGGTGCTGGTTATCGCCATCATCGCGACGCTTGCGGCGATCGCGGTCCCGCGCTACGGCGGCGCCGTGGCCCGGTACCGCATCGAGGCCGCCGCGCGACGGATCGTGGAGGATCTTGCCCTTGCCCGGGCGACCGCCAGATCCAAGAGTACCAGCGTTACCGTGACCTTTGACGTCGCGACCAACCAATACCAGATCTCCGGTGTCTCGGCCCTCAATGATCCCTCGTCGGACGCCGAGCTGAACCTTTCCGACCCCCCCTACCACGCGCAGCTGGTCTCAGTCGTCTTGGGTGGCGACAACGCGGTCATCTTCGACGGCTTCGGCGCTCCCGACAGCGGAGGAACGATCGTCATTGCCGGTGGCGCGGTCACGAAGACAATCCTGCTCAACGCGGACAGCGGCAGGGCAACCGCGCAGTAGGCGTTCAGACAAGAGGAAGGATCAGGGTTCAGCAGGTCGTCTCGAACCCCGAACCCCTGTGCCTCCTGCTGGCGTAGGGTCGGCTGTGCCGACCGCGAAAGAAGGCGAAGATTCACCGCAGTCTTCGTGAGGCCGCCTTTGCTTCCCGGACCAGGTGGCGGTCGATCAGCGCGTGGTACTCGAAAAAGTCGAGTGTGACGAAGATCTTGGTCAGCTCGGGATCGAACTGTATGCCGTCGACTTTGGTGATCTCACCGATCACCTGCGCCCGCGCAGCTGTACGCCGTAGCTGGCCGCCTCCCGGTCCGGTGCCGTCTTGCCGCCGGCCAGAATCAGAGCGGCGACGCGACCGCAAGCCAGGTGAGCCCCAGCGTGTCCAAGAGGGGCCGGCAGGCCATGTTCACGAAGTCGCGGGGCTTGGTGAGCCGGTTCATCGACCGGCTGAGCTTGTGCAGGAGGGTGATCTGCTCGTAGGTGTCGGCGAGCTCCTTGCTGGTCGCAGCCAGGGTGCTCTCGTGGCAGTAGTCATCGGAGGTCGCGTCCGCCGTCGGCTGTCGATCGTCCTGGTGCATCCCGCCCGATGTCACGCCGCTTCGGCTCCCTCTTGGTCGGGCCGCCGGGAATCGGGCGGGTGCGAGACGCCCAGGATCTCCTTGATCGAGACGAGCAGCTCGCGGGGACTGAAGGGCTTCGCCATCACGCACTTGATGTTCGTCTGCACGAGCTGGCTGGGGGGCACCTTGTTGCCGCGGGCGGTCAGCAGCAGGGCTGGGGTCTCTGCCGTGTCGGGGTTCGCTGCCAGCCGGGTGCACAGATCAAGGCCATTGCAGCCCGGCATCTGGTAATCCGAGATCACCAGATCTGGGCGTTCCCGGCACGCCAGCTCGTAGGCTTGCTCACCGTCTGAGGCGGTGAGCACGTTGTATCCGTGCTTTTGGAGCTTGTACTTGAGCACGTACCTGATGTGCGGCTCGTCATCAGCAACAAGAATCGTTGGCCCGCCCACCACGCGCCTCCCGGTACGGCCCACAGCCTAGAGGTATCGACGGTTCCCGCTGCGCGGTTAACGTCACCCGGGCGGACTCTGTCGGGCTGGTGCGGCCCCCGCCACCCCCTCCACTCGTCCCATAACGGCGGCTCCCCCTCCTTGACTTGGGCTGGTCAGTTCACCGACTGCTCCCAGGTGCCGGAGGCGATCGTCATGGGGGGGTTGGCGACCGGCTCGGTGTAGCCAAGGGGGGGGTTGGCGTACAGGTCGGGATCATGGATCAACGCGGTATCCTCTTGGCAGGTGGCGGCGGACTCGCAGATGATCGCTCCCCAGACCCGGGACGACTGGCGCATAAATAGGTTCCCGGTGACGTGGACCAGACCCTGGACCTCGTTGGGGTAGACGTCGTTCTTGGTCCCGTTTCCGAAGGTCTTATAGGGCGTGGCGGCTGGGTTGAAGTTGGTGGCCCACTCCGCCTCCGAGAGCACCTTGTCGGCGCTGTTCAGACGCAGCTCCAGGTTGCCATCCACGATAAGGGTGGCGTAATCGGTTCGATAGGGATGAAGCAGGACGGCGTCGTCGAGAATGACCGTGCCGGCGCCGCACTTGACCACGAGCGTCCCGTGGATGCGGGCACCTCTGATGGTCAGATCACCGCCGAGGGTGTCGATGTAATAGACACCGTCGGGGTCCGTGGCCCCCCATGGGTTGTTGCCGGGGCTGAGAAGCTGCTTGCTGATCGTGCCCGGGTTGGTGATCGGAGTGGCCAGGCCGACGTACATGTCAAAGACGGTCGACGCCGGCATGGTCTTGTTCGGCACCGGCGACGATTGGGTGCCGGTGATCGTACCGGGGTTGGTGATCAAGCCGGCCTCGACGTCTCCGTAGATCACCCCCTCGTTGAGGATCTCCACGTCACTGGAAAGGGGGGCGCCGACGACGGTGACCGTCCCGGTGGCCCCGGTCAGTGTGGAAATGTCGATGTCGACAAACGGTGCCGCGGGGATGACCACGGAGATGTCGTCCGCGTTGGTCTTGAAGTCCGCTCCCGCCGTGATGTAGCCGACGAGGTAGAAGTCCGTGTTGAGACCCGTGATGATCCCCTGGAACACCTCGTCGCGATCAACGCCGATGACCGCCCACGAGTGGCGGGTGTCTCGTATCCGGTTGTCGGTGCTCCCCTTCATCCTGACGCCGTACGCCTGCTGCCATTGGCCGTCGATCTGGATGATCGCGCCGATGGCGGTGTCGGCACCCGTGTCCGCCGAGATGTCGATATTGGTCCACGTGTCCAAGGCCGTCAGCGACTTGTCCTTGGCGTTGGTGAAGAACGTCACCCCGGCCGTGGTGTACCCCGCAAGTCGCAGTGTCATATCCGTCTGCTCGACGTACGCCTCGAAGACGCGGTTGGCGTCGACGCCGATCATGGCCCACACGTGGTCCTGCGGGTAGAATTTGTCCGTCCTGTTGTCCGTGCTGCCCGGCTTGCGGAGGCCCCAGAACCGGTCCACACTGCTGGCGCCGACCACGTGCACGATGACCCCCGTGGCCCCCGCCGGCAGATAGGCCGACACGTCGACGCTCGTCCACGTGCCCGCCGTCGCCGGCGTCACGTCCTTCGACGGGTCGATGTACGTAAACGACTGCTCGGGGCC
>JADFKZ010000088.1 GCA_022564665.1 Planctomycetota bacterium
TTTTTTCTGCTTCTTCTCGTGTTGTGTCGAGAAAAATAATAAATGTATTCTCTCCTCGTTCTAGAAAATCTAAGAATCGTTCTAAGTTTTCTGCCTCAACAACCCTTCGCGGGGCACCGTCGAGAAGAATGCCGTCTTTCTCTTTTATGGTAAAAGCAATTTCGTGCATCCACAGCATGGTGGCCAAATCATCAAACGGAAGTCCTCCGCGCTTGAGTGTTTGGTTAATGCGGTGTGCCGTATCTGTATCTCGCGAAGAGAGGTTGCGAAACATCTCTCCGGTAACAATATGCTTCAGATAGAGAAATTTCTTCATTAAAAGATCGGACTGAACCCCCTTGCCCGATCCCGATCTTCCAATAAATACAAAATTAAACGGCTTCTCCATAACTCTTATGTTTCATATTCGCGCATGGCGAGTTGCGCGCGGAACTGTCGCATTGTTTCAAGTACCACAGATACGACAATAAGCACTGCGGTACCTCCTATAAGAAAACTTATGCCTCCCTGTGAAATTCCGCCTCCCAAGAAAGAGGTTCCCTGTACGAGCGAGGGAAGAATAGCGATAAGTCCCAGGAACATAGCTCCGACAATAAGTAGTCGGTTTAAAATATGTGTAAGGTATCCTGCGGTTGGGGGACCGGGACGAATGCCGGGGATAAACCCACCCTGCTTCTGAAGATTTGTTGCGATTGATTTGGGATCAAATGTGACTGCGGTATAAAAATAGGTAAAGAGCACCACAAGCGTAAAGTAGGCGGCGCTATATGCCAATGTGCTTTGAGAAAAGCTTGTCATAAGACCCGCAAGCCCTCCTAAAAATCCCCCACTATCCACGAGAAAACTTCCTACCATGCTTGGGAAAAGAAGCATGGAGAGTGCGAAAATAATTGGGATCACGCCGGCGGGGTTTAAGCTAAGTGGTAAGAAGGTTGAAACACCCCCATACATCTTGTTGCCTCGTACTTGTTTTGCATAGGAAACAATAATATTTCTTCGTGCTTCATTCACGATAATCACCCCCGAAACCACAACGACAGCAAGAATAACAAACACTACATACGTAGGAATTTGCGCTATGAAACCGGTAAGAATCAGTTGTCCAATGGAAGAGGGAACACTAGCAATAATTCCTGCGAAAATAAGAATGGAAATACCATTGCCGATACCCTTCTCGGATATCATCTCTCCTAGCCACATCAAGAATATAGCTCCTGCGACCACCCCAGCTAGTGTCGTAATTAAGTCAAAGAGTCCTAGTGGTGCAAGCACGCCTTGGCGCGTGAAAAGAGTAATCAAACCATACCCCTGCAATGCTGCAAGTGGGACGGTAAGCATGCGACCGTATTGATTGAATTTCTGTCGTCCTTGTTCTCCGCTCTCTTGGTACATTTCCTTCAGTTGCGGGAAAATCATCGTAAGCAACTGCAAAATAATGGTCGAGGTAATGTAGGGGCCCAATCCAAGCATCATGAGTGATAGATTAGATAGTGCACCTCCTGAGAATATATTCAAAAGACCAAAAAATTGATTACCGGAGAAAAAAGCGGCGAGTTGAGTGGTGTCTATCCCTGGAATTGGTATTGTTGCCGCCACACGGAAAATAGCCAACATTCCCAATACAAAAAGAGTCTTATTGCGAAGTTCTCGTGACTTCCAGATATGAATAATTGGTGCGATCATAGTGTTTTGATTGTTTTGGAAAGTG
Source organism: Planctomycetota bacterium (assembly GCA_022564665.1). Lineage (GTDB taxonomy): Bacteria > Planctomycetota > Phycisphaerae > Phycisphaerales > SM1A02 > JADFKZ01. The sequence continues at coordinate 1,709 of JADFKZ010000088.1, forward strand.
TGCAATCTACAATGGTAATATCTTTAGGTATTGTACCACCCCCAAGTATTTTTACACGAGGAATACGACCACGCACACGACGGATAAGTTTTTTCTCATGCAATGCTGCGGGGGAAACGGTTTCTCCTTTTTTGAATGCACCAAGCACACGCTCAAGCGGGATGCCGAGCAGATGCGCTCCGAGCGCGAGGCGGCGCTGAATCGTGGCGAGCTACCCGCAGCGCCTCCGCCCAAGATCACACTCGCCCAGGCTATCCGCATGGACGCGGAGCTACATCCCGATCGGTATCGCCAGACCGTCAAGCAGACCGACCGAGCTTTGGGGCGGCTGGCCAATGTTCTGGGCGGGGCTGAGTACCAGTTGAGCAAGATCGGCCGTCACCATATCGCCCGGCTCCGGAAATCAATGGACGCCGAGAAGCTGGCACCAAATACGCAGGCGCTTGCGCTGCGGCTCCTCCGCGGGTTCTTCAATCGGTGCCGTGATGACAAGCTCATAACGGGATTCGAGAACCCGTTAGCTGGACAGAAGCTCCGGATGGTGAAGACCAAGCGTACGAGGATCTATTTACCGAGGGAGATTGGCGCGATGCTGCTGGCGTCACCTGATCCGTGGTGGCGCCTCTTCGTGTTGGTTGCGGCCGAGACCGGGCTCAGGCTCAACGAACTCTTGCATCTGCGCTGGGCCGATGTCCGCCTCGACGCGCAGCCAGGGGAGATCACTGTGCAGCCGGGCGAACCGGGCACGTTCGAGGTTGGGGGCAGGACGTACCCGCTTTTGCCGTTCTCGGCGAAGACTGATAGCTCGTACCGCGCTGTGCCCCTGCCCGCCCATCTGGTCGATGAGCTTCGCCGGTTCAAGATCAGGAGCGATGGCAGCGCCTATCCGTTCATCGATCTAAGACGGTTGGCTGTGATCGGGAAGCGTATTCGGGCAGGTACGTACGTCCCGAATGCCCGGCCATTCACCTACCTCCATGCGGGCTTCCGGGCGTTGCAAGAGCGGGCGAAGAGGATCCTCGCAGATCAGATGGGCGTGCCGACCGTCGATTGGTTAACGGGCGTGCCGCATGATTTCAGGGCGTCGCTTGTGGATCGCCTCAAGAGCGCTGGGGTCAGCTTGGATGTCTGCGCCAGGTGCTTGGGCCATGAGGTCGGCGGCGTCTTGGGCAAGAGCTACACCACCTTGACGCAGGCTGACAAGCTCAGGGTGGCCCATGTGTTGGAGCAGGCTGCGGCGACGGGAGGTTACGGTCCATCTACGGTCCATTTCGGGGCCGGAGGAGCGGAAACACTAGCCCGCTAGACTCTGCAAACCGGAGCACCACAACTCCGGGTAGTGGCGGTCGTAGCAGATGGCCACGCCGACTTGCCCAAAGGCCGTGTCATAGACCGGCGCCCCGCGGTCGCCGGGTCGGTAGTAGCCTCTCTCGTGGAAGCCGGGGTAGTCCGTGATGTGGACCATCCGCGTTCCCCCAAGAAGAGTTCCGTTTGCGTCGATGACCGGCGAGCAGTCGTATGTGTGATCACCATCACGCTCGAAGAGGTTGAGCACGATGACGACACCGAGGTCTGCCGCCCGCTGCGCGAACGCCTCGGTGGTCGGGCCGGGAACGGGCTCCGCCCGCTCGAGCCCCTCCGGGGTCGCCGGCTCCTGCGGGTAGAAGGGCTCGAAAGCAAGCTCCGCAAAGCAAATCACTCTGGCACCCTCATCAGCGGCTCGTGACACCGCCCCAAGCCCACGGCGGCGGTTCGCCTCCCGATCATCCGATGCCCGTTGCTGTACGAGTGCGATCCGCATCGTCTCTGCGTACCCAGGTTCATTCGTTTCCACACGCGCCGGCCGTGAATCCGGCGGCCAGCGCGGCAAGGTCGGGGATCCTGACGCAGTCGACGCCGGACCAGTCGTCGAAGGGGTCCACGAGCAAGGCGTGCAGACCGGCGGCGCGGGCGCCCAGGACGTCAACGGCATAGATGTCCCCGACGTGAAGCGTGCGATCCCGGGTGGCTCCGGAGATCTCTATGGCGCGGTCAAAGATCCGCGGATCGGGTTTCTCGAAACCGACGTGATGGGAGTCCAAGACCGCGTCGAAATAGGGCCGCAGGCCCAACCGAATGAGGCCCTCTTCGACCGTGCCGTCGGCGTTGCTCACCGCCAGGAGCTTCAGGCCCATTTCTCGAAGGGCGCCAAGCGCCTCGCGGACGCCGGGGAGCACCCACGACCAGAGCCGCTGCATGCACCCCGGCCCTCCGAGAACGGGTGCCAGCAGATCGGCGATCTCGCTCGGGTCCCTCGGGCTACGGAGCATGGGACCATCGAGGTGCGTAAGCATGATCCTGAGGTAGGCGCTAAAAAAGTCCTCGTGTCCGCCGGCGCCGCCATCGGTAAGGGCGGCGGAGAAGTGCGGCCGGCCGGCCGCCTCGGCGCGGCGAAGCTCCCCGGCGGTGCAGGGGATCCCCACCGCGGCAAGCTCGGCGCGAACCCACCCGAAATCCATCGAGACCAGGGTGTTGCCCACGTCCAGAAACAGCGTCTCGAGCGAGCGGTAGGGAATCGGGGGTCGGCGATCGGTCACGGAGGGGATCGTACGCCTTACGGCAACACGAATCTTGCCACCACCTGTGTCACCACCAACGCGTAGAGCGCGGCAGCGAGATCGTCGGTGAGGATCCCCCAGCCGCCGGGCAGACGCTCGGCGCGGCGGGCCGGCGGCGGCTTGAGAATATCGAAGAAGCGAAAGCCGATAAACGCCGTGGCGAGACAGCCGCCGTTGAACCACATGCCGTCGCCGTCGAGACGCCAGGGGACGAACAGGAGAGCAAGGCACTGGCCTGCGGTCTCGTCCGCCACCACCTGCCGCGGATCGCGACCGCCATGGTGCTCTTCGGCCCAGGGGCCAAAGGCCACGCAGGCGACGCCGAAGACGACCCCGACAAGCCCAAGCGCCGCATTGATCACCCATTGCGCCGCTCCCGACCACAACAAGAGGGCGACCATCGCCACCGGCGGTGTGGAGCCCCACGTGCCGGAGGCGGGCTTGAGAAAGCCCAGTCCGAAGACTGTCACCATGGCACGACGGGCGATGTCGAGGCTCATCCCGCCGGGTCCTCCCCCAGCGGACTCCGGAGATGGATATGCCGAAGACGACCCAGGTATGGCAGGCCCGACAGCATCGTCATCCCCACGGTGAGGTACACCGCGACATAACAGGTCCAGCGTGCCCACAGGGTCTCGACGGTGTTGAGGTTGACAACGAGAAATATCACCAGCGGGATCGTGATCGACTGAAGCACCATCTTCAGCTTGCCCGACCAGGCTGCAGCAAAGCTCTCGCCTGTCGATTCCGCCTCCCCGCGGAAGCCGGTTACCAAGAGCTCGCGGGCCAGCATGACCACGACCATCCAGGGGTAGACGCCCGTGGCCATGGTGATGAAATCTCCCTTCTCCGCCCATTCCGAGACCGCGAACCTCGGTCCCGCCAGATAGATGAACCCGCCCAGTATCAGCACCTTGTCACAGAAGGGGTCCATGATCCGGCCGAAGACCGACACGACCTGCCAGCGGCGGGCCAGGTACCCGTCCAGGATGTCGGTGATCACCGCCAGGATGAAGACGCCCACGGCCACGTTTGCCCAAACCGCGTGCTGGACCTCGGCATCGAAGCGATAGACGTTGAGCGTCCCGAAGAAGACGCCCGCCAGGGCCAGCCTCAGCATCGTGAGGCTGTTGGGAAGGCTTCGACGGACCACCTCGGGCATAGGGGGTAGATCGGCTGGGCCTTGGTTGCGGCTCCTCTTCATCGCCCATATGTTGTGTCCCCTGCGGCTCCCCGAGGGCCGCCACGCCCCGAACAGTCAGTCGCGAGCGGGTGGATGGCCCCCACGATCCTTTATACGGCATGCGTTGGCAGTGCGATCGCCCTCTATCTGCTGCTGCGGCCCGCACCGGGCTCGATCAAGGTGGTCGCGGTCCTGCTTGGCTTGGCCGCGATCGGGTGGGTGGTCAAGGAGGCAGCGCGAGCGGGTGAGCCCGGCGAGGCACCGGTGTTGATCTTCTACCTGTTCGGCCTCATCACCGTCGCCGCGGCGGTCAGGATGATCACCCACCACCGGCCGATCTACGCGGCCCTGTACTTCGTGATGGTGGTGCTCAGCTCCGCCGGGCTCTTCCTGCTGCTTGAGGCGGAGTTCATGGCGTTCGCCCTGGTCATCGTCTACGCCGGCGCGATCCTCATCACCTATCTGTTCGTGCTGATGCTTGCCCGGCAGGTCGAAAATCCAGGCGAGCAAATGATGCAGCCGGAATATGACCGCCTGCCGCGTGAGCCGGCGGCGGCGGTGATGGTGGGGTTCATGCTGCTTGGGGTCCTTGGTGATATGGTCCTGGGCGGCGTAGGCGAGCTGCCGCCGTCGCCGTCTAGGCTCCAACAGCGGCTGGCGGCGGTCGAGAAGCTCAACCTGCTGCCGCGCCGGGTGGAGGCTGCGGTCCGGGCCGAGCTTGGCCGCCAAACCGAAGCGCTGGTCCTCGTCGACGGTGACGGGCGGCGGGTCCACCTGGCCGGCGAGACTGTCTACGTCAACGTGGACGGTCCAGGCGGAATCCAGCAGGTGACCCTTCCCGAGGACGCGCTGCCGGAAAATATCGAGGTGGTGGGCCTGGCCCTGATCAGTGATTTCCCCGTCAGCCTGGAGCTGGCCGGAGTCATTCTCCTGATGGCGATGTTCGGCGCGGTGGTCCTGGCCCAGCGGCAGATCGAGCTTTCCGATCAGGAGAAGCAGGCCGCGGCAAACGCCGAGGCGAAGGCGGCCCAGGAGCGAGGGCGATGACGGTGGCCCAGGCGACAACGATCAGCGGGCATGCCCTGGGCCACTACCTGCTTCTCAGCGCGGTTCTCTTCGTGATTGGCGTGGTGGGCTTCACGACACGTCGCAACATGATCGTCATGTTCCTGTGCACCGAGCTGATCTTCCAGGCGGCGGCGATCGCGATGATCGCCTTTGGACGCTTTCACGCAGACGTCTCCGGGCAGGTCTTCGTGATCTTTATCCTGACGGTGGCCGCCGCGGAAGCGGCGTTGGCGCTGGGCCTGGTCGTCCTGCTGTACCGACGCAAGGAGACGCTCAACGCCGAGGCGTGGTCGGAGCTGGGAGAGACGTGATGGCTGCGGCGCCCATCAGTGGCTTGCTCGCGGCGAGCCCACTTGTTGCCGCGGGCCCCGCCGGCGTGCCGATCGCCCAGGACGGCCTGGGCTTCTACGGGCTGATCCTGTGGCTGCCGGCAATCTCCATGGTCCTGTGCGGCGTGTGTGCGGCGCTTCGGGTCAAGAGCAAGCTTCCGGCGTGGATCACCGTCGGCTGCCTCGGCGCGTCATTCGGCCTGACCGTTGGGCTGTACCGCGCGTATGAGAGCCCGGTCATCATCCCTTTGCTGCAGTGGCTGAACATCCAAAGCGGCCAGTTGACGCTGGTTGCCGACTTCCGCTTTTACGTCGACTCGCTCACCCTGCTGTGGATGCTCTTCGTCACCGGCATCGGCACGCTGATTGCGCTGTACGCCAGCGAGTACATGGAGACCGACGTCGGCAAGGGATATTCGCGGTTCTTTGCCGGAATAAGCGTCTTCCTCTTTGCCATGATCGCGCTGGTGGCGGCGGACAACCTGCTGATGCTCTACCTGGGCTGGGAGGGCGTGGGCTTCGCGTCCTACTGGCTGATCGGCTACTACTACCGAAAGCCGTCGGCGGTTGCGGCGGCCAAGAAGGCGTTTATCGTCAACCGCATCGGCGATCTGGGGCTGCTGCTGGGTATCTACCTGATCTGGCACAACTTCGGGACCGTCCAGTACGCCGCGCTCTTCGAGCAGATCAACGCCGGCGGCTACCCCGACGAGACCGGCGGTTGGTCGATCAAGGCGATCCCCTATCTGCTGATGCTGGGTGCCTTTGGCAAGAGCGCCCAGATCCCCCTCTACGTGTGGCTGCCCGACGCCATGGAGGGTCCCACCCCCGTCAGCGCTCTCATCCACGCTGCGACAATGGTGACCGCGGGAGTGTACCTGCTGTGCCGCATGCTGCCCGTCATGGGGCTTCACGATCTGGCCCTGCCCACCGTGGCCTGGATCGGCGGCCTGACAGCGCTGTTGTCGGCGACAATCGCCCTGGCTCAATACGACATCAAGCGGATCTTCGCCTACTCGACGATCTCGCAGCTCGGCTACATGTTCATGGGGGTGGGGATGCTGGCGAGTGCCGCCGGCGCGTACCACGTGTTCACTCATGCCTTCTTCAAGGCCGTGCTGTTCCTGACCGCCGGCGCCGTCATGCACGGCTTCGCCGGGCAGGTGGATCTGCGGAAGATCTCGGGTCTATTGAAGATGCCGGGGTGGCGGATCACCGGCCTCACCATGCTCTACGCGTGCGCGTGCTTGGCCGGCGTGCCGCTTCTCACCAGCGGCTTCTTCTCCAAGGACGCGATCATGGCCGAGGCGTTCGTGGCCGAGGCGGGGCACGGGTACCGGTGGCTGGGGATCATCGGCATTGTGACCGCGTTCCTGACCGCCTATTACGCATTCAGGGTGTGGTTCCGCGTCTGTGCCGGGGAGCCTCATTTCGAGCCGGGTGAGGAGCACCACGATGCGTCGGGGCGGCCGCGCGGCGAGTTTCATCCCCACCCGCCGCGGCTGGCCGTCAACCTGGTGCTGGTCCTGATCACGGTCGGTGCGGTGTGGTCGATCTTTCTCAAGAGGTGGGCCGCCGACATGGTGGCCGACTCGACCGCCGGCGCGGTCCGGGAGGCGCCGGCGCACGCCGCCGGCTTCTGGGCCGACCCGCACCTGTGGATGCCCTGGGTGGCGGGGACGGTGGGGCTCGTGGGGATCGCCGTCGCCTGGTATTTCCACCTGGCCGACCGCAAGGCGGCTGAGCGTCTCAAGAACGCCCTGCTGGCCAACCCCGTCGCGCGGTTGCTGCCGCTGGCGCTCCAGAACAAGTGGTACGTTGACGAGGTGTACCACGCGACGATCCGCTTCCCCCTGTGGATCCTCGGCCACATTCTCAATCTCTTTGACCGCTACGTCGTCGACCTGTCGCTGGTGGATGGAATCGCCAAGATCCCCCGCGCCCTGGGGCGGGGCTTCCAGCCGCTTCACAACGGGATCCTCCACTCCTACGCGATCTCGATGGCTGGAGGCGCGACGCTGGTGGCGGTCTTGGTCTTCTTGCTGCCGCAGCTCGTCGAGTTCTTAGGCGGCCTGCTTGGAGGACAGGGCTGATGGTGTGGCTGTGGCTGGGATCGCTGCTTCTCGTGCCGCTCGTGGGTGTGGCCGCCGTGTGCGTTTTTCCGGCCCGACGGGCGAAGTGGATCGCGCTTTTCGCCTCCACGGCAACGTTTGCCCACAGCATTATCGTGGCGGTGGCATTTGAGCACTGGCACGACGGCGGGTTCGGGTTCGGCGCGGCGATCCCCACGCTCCAACTGCCGAAATTCGGGATCCAATTTGAGATGGGCGTCGATTCCGTGTCGCTCCTTCTGACCCTGCTTACGACGCTGCTCATGCCGCTTTGCATCTGGGGATCGTTCTCGGCGATCAAGGACCGCGTCAAGGAGTACTACGGCTGGATGTTGGCAATCGAGGCCGCGATGATCGGCGTGTTCATCGCGCGCGACCTGATCTTCTTTTACGTCTGCTTCGAGTTCACCCTGGTCCCGATGTACTTCCTGATCGCAGTCTGGGGAAGCGACAACCGCGCCCGGGCGTGCACGAAGTTCTTTCTCTTCACCTTTACAGGCTCGCTGATTGCGCTGGCCGGGCTGCTCTACGTGGCCTGGCAGTACCAGAGCGCCTATGAACAATGGTCATTTGCCATCGGCGAGTTGACGGCCTTTTCCGCCACCCATCTCAGCGGCTCCGAGCAGGCGTGGGTGCTGCTGGCGCTGCTCGCCGGGTTTGCGGTGAAGGTTCCGCTCTTCCCGTTGCACACCTGGCTGCCCCTGGCCCACACCGAGGCCCCGACCGCCGGATCGGTCGTTCTTGCCGGTGTGCTGTTGAAGCTCGGGACCTACGGCCTGTACCGGTTTGTCCTGCCCATGGTGCCGGAGGCGGTCATCGCCTACGCCCCCGCAATCGGAGTCATCTCGATCATCGGTATCCTGTATGCGGCGCTGATCTGCTGGGTGCAGGATGACATCAAGCGACTGGTCGCCTACTCATCGGTGAGCCACCTGGGGTTCTGCGTGTTGGGGCTCTTTTCGCTCAACCCCCTCGGCCTGCAGGGGTCGGTCATATACATGCTCAACCACGGGCTCTCCACCGGTGCGCTCTTCTTCCTGGTGGGGATGATCTACGAGCGCTACCACACCCGCGACATGTCGAAGCTGTCGGGTCTTTCGGCGAGGATGCCGGTGTGGGCGTTCTTCATGGTCTTCTTCGTGCTCTCGTCCGTGGGGCTGCCCGGGCTCAACGGGTTCATCGGCGAGTTTCTATGTCTGCTGGGAGCCTTCACCGCCAGCGCCGACAACGCCACCCACCCCGGGCTGTTGGGACCCTGGTACGCGGCGGTGGCGGCGCTGGGAATGATCTTCGCCGCCATGTACCTGCTCATCATGGTGGGAAAGGTTGTCTTCGGACCGCTGGTGGAGCCGGTGGTGAAGGCCAAAGAGCACGGTGAGCGGCTGCCCGCGGATCTGACCTGGCGCGAGATCGGGGTGCTGACTCCACTGGCGGTGTTGTGTCTGGCGATCGGAATGCAGCCCCACCCGCTCACTCACGCGGCGCAGGGCTCGATCGACGCGGTGCTGGCCACCTATCCGGAGCGGGTCCGGCACCACCTCGCCCTCAGCGGTCAGCTCGCCGCGGGGAGCGCCGTGGACGAGCCGGAGGATCTTGGGGGAAGTGGGGTGGGGGGTGGCGGGGATGGAGGGCGTGTCGATGGCTGAGCCTGCCTCAATGATCGACAAGCTCTGGTTCCTGATCCCGGAGATCGTGCTCTTTGGGGGAGTGGTCGTGGTCTCGGTGATGGGCCTGGCCCGGAGGAGGATCGTTCGCGACGCGGTCCCTCTGGTGGTGTGCGTCTTCCTGGTTGCGGCGATGGCCGTCATTCCTTTTCTCTATGGGCATGACCGCGTCTTTGACGAATTGGGACGTTCCCGCGCCGGGCTGCTGATGCCCCTGCTGGGGAGGTACGTCAAGTTGGTGGTCTGCGCTGTGGGCATCCTGCTGGCGATGATGAGCGTGTGGCTGACCGACCGGAAGCTCGAGGCGGCGGTGGCGAGCGGACGCGCCCGTTTCGACCCCATCCGGGTCAGCCGCGGCGAGTACTTCGCGTTTTTCCTGCTGAGCCTCATCGGCGTGATGCTGGTGTGCAACGCCAACGACCTCATCTGGCTGTTCCTGGCGCTGGAGCTGACGTCGCTTCCCACCTACATCATGGTGGCGATCAGCCGCCCCTCGGCCAAGGCGCTGGAAGCGGCGGTGAAGTACTTCTTCCTCGGGGCGCTTTCGGCGGGGATGTTCCTCTACGGCTTTGCGCTGCTGTATGGTGCAAGCGGGACGATCGTGCTCACCGAGATGCGCGACGTGTTCGCCGAGCAGGCCGCTGCCGGAGGCCTCAACTCGATCGCGCTGATCGGGATGCTGATATCGCTGCTGGGCGTCTCGTTCAAGATCGTCGCCGTCCCCATGCACTTCTACGCCGCCGACGTCTACGAAGGCGCGGCGGCCCCGGTCACCGCTTTCCTGGCCTTCGTTCCAAAGACGGCGGGGATCCTGGCGATCATGCTGCTGGTGAGCACCGTGGGCTATGGCGGTCGGACCGCCGCCGGGATTGAGGGCCTGCCCCAGCCCATCATGGTGGCGCTGTGGATGATCTGCGTGTTGACCATGACGCTGGGCAACGTGGGGGCGCTGCTCCAGCGGTCGGCCAAGCGGCTGCTTGCCTACAGCTCGATCGCTCACTCGGGGTACCTGCTCATCGGCATCATCGCCGGACCGGCGCTGGGGTTTGACGCCGTGCTCTTTTATCTGCTGGCCTACGGGGTGATGAACACCGCCGCCTTTGCGGTGCTGGCGGGGCTTCAGCGCCGGGGCGAGGAGATCGAGAGCCTCGACGATCTGGCGGGGCTGCGGGCCCGCCACCCGGCGATGGCGGTGGTGATGGCGCTCGCGGCGCTATCGCTTGTGGGCTTTCCGCCGCTTCTGGGTTTCTGGGGCAAGCTGTCGGTGTTCATCGCCGGCGTTGAGGCGGGTCGGATCGCCCTGGTGGTGATCGCCCTGATCAACAGCGCGATCAGCGCCTATTACTACCTGTGGCTGGTGGGCCTGCCGATCCTGGCCATGCCCAACGCCCAGAGCCAGACCGTTGTCAAGAGCAAGGTGGTCTGGCCGCGTGTGGCAGCGGTGCTCGCGGCGGTCGCGGTCGTGGTTCTTCCATTCTTCGCCCAGCGGCTGCTCTCCGGATCACAGGGGGTCGGAACGCCGCCGGCCCAACAGCCACTGGCCGACAGCCAACGGGCGAGAGCCGACAGCCAATAGCCGAGTGGTCCTCAGATCGTCCTGTTGTTGTGACTGCTCGGGTCCTCCTAACATAAAGCGAACAGCACTCGCCGGGTGCGGTCATGCCCGAGGTTTTCTTCGCTTTCCGCGCAAGATCACCGGAAAAGCGGCATATCTACCCCTGGAGGCCCGTGATGAGAATGCTCAGCTCAGGAGTCCCTAGGAACTCGCTAATCGCAGGTAGCCTCGGCTTGCTCCTCGCCAGCTCAGCAGCACAAGGCCAGTGTCAGTACGAGGTCACGGTCATCCAAGCGCCGGCGTGTCCGATCTTCGGTTTTCCGCCGACGACGGGACGTGGGACGAATGTCCTTGGGCACGTAGTTGGATCTCACTGGCGTTGCGATATCAATGACACATTCAATGATGCGTTCGTCTGGACACCGGAGTCTGGGTTGGTCGACCTCGCCATCCCGTTCGGCTTCTCGGACGCGCGGGCCTCGGACATCAACGACTTTGGGCAAATCGTCGGCGAGCTAGAGAAGGGCAACTTGGCCCATGCTGCCTTGTGGCAGGCTGGTGAAGTGATTGAACTCGGCACACTGCCGGGCGGAAACTTCAGCCAAGCATGGGCGATTAATAATAGTGGGCAGATCGTAGGATTAGCGGGCAATAGCGCCACTGGTCCGTTGCGGCCGTTTCTCTGGCAGGATGGAGTCATGAGCGATATCGAGCTTCCACTCGGGCCGTGGGGTGAGGCAAACGATATCAACGAGACCGGGGCGATCGTCGGGTGGATGGGGAGCTCGCTGTTCGAAGGTCACGCGTTCGTGCTACATGAAGGTACAGTGACTGATCTGGGTTTCATGTTGGGTGGATTGTCGGGCAATGCCAAAGCAATCAACAACAATGGTCAGATAGTCGGCGAGGGCCTCGTTGAATTGAATGACGGCAGCATGGCGATGCAGTCCTTTCTCTGGAAAGATGGAGAAATGA
>JADFKZ010000089.1 GCA_022564665.1 Planctomycetota bacterium
GAGGATCAAGCGAAACAAACTCTCGATGAGTTCGGGCGATAACCCGAGCGGCGTCGCCCGCTGCCGCCGGTCACTCACGATTTCCCGTTCCCGCGCGTAGTCCCGGATCGGCACCCGATGCTCACGCTTGTATCGCGCGATCTCGCCCACAAAGCCGTTGCGACGGCCCAGCAGTTGCAGGATTTCACGGTCGACGGAGTCGATCATGGCCCGCAACACCGCGAGGGAGCGGGTCGAGTCGCGTTCATCGGAGGCGTCGGAACGGTTCATGCGGAAACGTTTCGCGTCGAAGTCGCGGATCGACATTCCCAATGCTGACGGCCTGGACGTGTAATCATGTCTTCAGTGAGCCTGCGATGGCGTTGACCAGCATGAGGACGGCCTGGTCGATCTCGGCTTCGGTCGTAAAGCGGCCCAGGCTGAAGCGAACCGCGCCGAAGGCAATCTCTTCCGGAACGTTCATGGCCTCCAGCACGGCTGACCGCTCACGACGCCCGGAATGACAAGCGGCGCCGGTGCTGGCGCAGATATCGGGGCAGCCGGCCAGCACCTCCCCGCCGAGTCGCCCACGGAATCCGATCGCCAGCGTATTGGGTAATCGCCTTTCGGGGTGGCCTAAAAGAACCGCGTCCTGTCCAAGCGGTTGGGTCAATCCGTCGTGCAGCCGGTCGCGCATCGCCTTGATGTGCTCATGATTGCCGGCTTCAGCGATGACTCGCTTAGCCGCCACGCCGAGCCCCACGATCGAAGCCACGGGCTCAGTGCCGGCGCGTCGGCCCCCCTCGTGACCCGCACCGTGATGCAGCGGTTCGAGTTCGATGCGCCGGTCCAGCGCTACGTGCCCGATTTCCCCGACCACGACGCAGCGATCACGGCCCGAATGCTCGCCGGCCACCTCGGAGGCATCCGCCACTACCAGGGTGATTTTCTCAACCGCGATCACTACGCCAGCGTCACGGACGCGCTGAGCAGATTCCGGGACGACCCGCTGCGTCACACGCCCGGCGATCGATACGCCTATTCGTCCTTCGGCTACGTCCTGCTGAGCGCCATGATGGAAGGCGCCACGGGCAAGGGTTTCCTCGACCTGGTACACGAAGAGCTTCTGGTTCCGCTCGGCATGAACTCCACCGAGCCGGACATCGTCTTCGCCATCGTGCCCGATCGTTCAGGCGTCTACACGAGGGCGGACGGACAGCTTCGCAAGGGGGCGTACATCGACCTGAGCGATCGCTGGGCGGCGGGCGGGTTTCTGTCGACGAGCGAGGATATGGCCAGGCTCGGGGCGGCCCATCTCGGCAACCGCTTCTTTTCGTCCAAGACCCAGGAGCTTCTGTTCACCTCCCAGAAGACGGCGTCCGGCGAGAAAACCAACGTGGGAATCGGATGGCGGATCGCCGAGGATGCGCGTGGCCGCCGGTACTACCACCACGGGGGCTCGAACATCGGCGGGCGGGCGATGCTGGCGGTCTTCCCCGATGCCGACGTCGTGGTCAGCATCCTGGCGAACCTCGGCCGCGCCCCGTTCGGGCGACCCGAAGCCGTCACGATCGCCGAGCTATTCATGCCGCAGACCGGGGACGGGTCGGTTTGGGACCCCGCCGGCTTGTTCGACTACGAGCGGACGACCAAGGAGGGTGCCGTGCGTGGCACGCTGACGCTCACCAGGACGGGACGCGGGCTGAGCGGTGCGATCCGGCCCGAGGAGGGTGCGGAGATGCCCGTCGTTTGGACGTCGGTGCGTGGGGCGGAGCTCAGCCTCGTGGCCGCCGACCCACGTGGCCAGTTGGAGATCGTCTGGCTTCACCGCGACGGCTCGAACCTCGCCGGGAGCACGTGGCGTCGGAACGGCGATTTCCGGGCGAGGCGACGGATGAAGTGACGGGTGATCTCCACGGCGATTCAACGTCTTGCAAGCGTCGAGATTCGAGCTAGGCGGGGTTTTGGAACAGCACGGGCTCGTCGCTTGGCGTTCGGCAAGCCCGTTTCGAGAAGTGGGTCTCTTCTCTTTCGCGGCTCTCAGGGCTCTGCGCGGGTTCCGGAGCCTGTCATCAGCGACTCCGCTTCGCCAATGAATCCCGCGAGTTCCTCATGGTCGATCCAGGTGCGTTCGCATTCAGGACAGCGTCCTTGCCGCGCCTCGTTCATTAGCTTCGCGAGCAGCTCGCGCGCCGTGTCCGCGCGGCCGAGCTGGTGTTCGATCATCGCGAGGAATGCGGCCGAGGAGAATTCGACCTCGCCGCTGAACTCCGCCGGCGACGCGGACGCGCGGTTGAGGACCATGGCCCTCTGAAGCGTCGCGCGGGCCTCTTCGTACTGCTCGGTACGATACTGCGCGATGCCAAGCGTGTTGGTCCACGACGCATTCTCGGAACCGAGCTGCACCGCGAGCTCGGCGGTGCGAACGGCCAGCCGGTAGTCCTCGCTCGGCCGGCCCGGCTCTCGGGCCACCCGCCAGCTCTCCTGATTCAGCTCGTGACCGCTAGAAACCAGGTGGCGAACCGCCTCGTCGCGGACCGCCGGATCGAGGGATCGATCCGACTCGATCGCCTCGATGGCGTGAATCGTCCACGAATGCTCCCGGCGCATTCGCCCGGCCAGCGCCGTCGCCTCCCGGACGATTCGCCGCGCCGTGTCGCCGCTGGGCGGGGGGCCGGTCTCCCACAGACGAATCGTGCCGTCGCTGGCACAGGAGGCTACGGTCCTGCCGTCCGGGCTGAGGGCGACAGACCGGACCATGTTGCGGTGACCGCGCAGGATCAATAGCTCCTCGCCGGTGACCGACCAGACCCTGACCGTGTTATCACGAAGGGCACAGAAGATCCTCTGACCGTCGGGACTGAAGACGACCGACGTGACCTCACCCCCGAAGCTGTTGAGGGCAAGCGACTCGTTGCCCGTACTCGTGTCCCAGACGCGAACGATGCCGTCCTGACCACCCGCTGCAACCTGGGTTCCGGCCGGACTGAACGCCAGACATTCCAGCCCCGTGGGTGCCGCCAACGTGCGCAGGATCTCGCCTGTCGTCGCATCGCGCAGGACGAGCTTCCCGTCTAGACCGCCGTCGGCGATCAACCTGCCCTCGGGAGAAAACGCGGTGGCCAGGGAGGAGGGGTGGTCCAGCCTGAGCAGCTCGCGCCCCGTGTCCGGATCCCAGACCCGCACGCTGTGGTCGGTCTCGCACGCCGTGACCATCCGCGTGCCGTCGGGGCTGAACGCGACGCCACGGATCCAGGCCCACCCATCCTCATCAACGTCTTGCTGAATCGTCCTCAGCAGGCGGCCGGTGCGCGTGTCCCAGAGGCGAACGGTGCCGTGGTCGTCCGCAGAGGCGAGCATGCTCCCATCGGGAGGCCGATATGCCAGGGAAAAGATCCAGCCCGTGTGGCCGGTCAGGGTCCGGAGCAGCCTGCCCGTATCCGGATCCCAGAGCCTGATGGCCCTATCGGAGCCGCTCGAAGCCAGCTGGCGGCCATCCTGGCGGAACGCGACGCAAAGGGCATGGGACTCGGACTGCGGATGAGCGCTCAACGTCAGGGCATCCGGTGCGGTGGCCGTCTGCCACAACTTGACCGTGCCTGATTCATCAAAGGAGACGACCTGGTCGCCGTCCGGCGTGAAAAAGACCCGCCGCACGGAGGCGTCGTGACCCAGGAACACGGCCAGCGGCTCACCCGTTGCCGCGTCCCAGAGTCTCACGGTCTGGTCGGCGCCCGCCGAGGCGACTCGTGTCCGGTCGGGGCTCACGGCGACGGCGAACACGGTGTCCTGATGGCCGCGCAGCGTCAGCCGCGCCTCGCCGCCGGCCACATCCCAGATCCTGACGGTCTTGTCCTGGTTACCGGAGACGATCCATCGGCCATCGGGACTGAAGGTCACAGCGTGGACCCATTGATTCTCAAGGGGGAACTCGTGGATACGACCCCGGTTCAGGTCGAACAAAGAGACACGGTAGGGGTTGGCGTTGAAGGCGATGGCGTCCCCGTCCGGAGAAAAGACCGCAACCCCGCCGAAACCCGGCAGCTCGGCCACCGGCTCTGTGGTCCCGACGTCGAACACCTCGCAAAGGCCATCTTGCCGGCCGATGACGACTCTTGCCCCATCCGGGCTCACGGCGATGGAAATCTCGTAATCGAACGACGGGGGCACGGTCCACTGCCGCACCTCCCGGCCGGTCGCCGTCTCCCAAAGTCTGACGAGCTCGTGGTCGGCCGAAAGGACGTACCGGCCGTCCGCCGACCAGTCGACCGCGTGGACTTCATCATCGTGGCCGGGCAGGCTCTGGACGACGCGCCCGGTTGACAGGCTCCACAGGTTCAGAGCGCCGTCGGCACCCCCGGTCAGGAGGCGCTCGCCGTCGGGACCGACGACCGCGTCGATTACGCGGCCATCGTGCCCCTCGTGAACCGGCAGGGTTCGCGAACTTCGGTCGGCAAGACGCCAGGCCAGCCGCTGCCATTCCCAGTGGCGCAGGTTCTCGGGGCACGACTCGAGCAGGTTGCGGATACCCCGGAAATTGGATTCATCGATCGCGGCACCGATGCTGCGGATCTGGGACGCGTAGAGCCTCCTCCGCAGCACCTCGGCGTGACGATCGGCCCGATCGCGCTCTTCCTCGGCGAGCTGCCGCGCGCTGTCCGCCGCGTCGCGCTCGGTGACCGCCACACGCTCGGCGCTCCTGGCGGCAACGAAGCCGTACGATGTCGCAAGCAGGCCGATGATCAGGGCGAGGCCGATCGCGACCCCCGCTGCGAAGGCCGCACGGTGGCGCCGGATGAACTTCCGGAGGCGATAGCCTGCCCCGGGCGGGCCCGCGACGACGGGTTCGTCGTTCAGGTGCCGGCGGATGTCGTTCGCCAGGCCGTTAGCGGTCTCGTAGCGCCGCCCTCGATCCTTCTCCAGGCACTTCATGATGATCCAGTCGAGGTCACCGCGCAAGAACCTTCGAAGCGACACCGGGTCGGTGTGGCGGTGCCTGGAAATATCCTGGACCGACGTGCGCAGCGCCGCGCCGGCAGCGGATCCATCGCGGCCCCCCTTGGACGTTGAGCTCAGATCACTCAAGCGCGTCGAGGGCTTTGGCGGCTCCTCCTCGCGGATGATGCGCTGGATCTCACCCACCGCGGCGCTGGCCAGTGTGTGCTTGCTGAAGGGCGTGGTTCCGGTCAGCAGCTCGTAGAGGAGAACACCCAGGGAGTAGATATCGCTCCGCGTGTCGATGTCGAGGCCCGACATCTCCGCCTGCTCCGGGCTCATGTACGCCGGGGTCCCGATCATCTGCTCATAACGCGTAAACAGCGTCTTCTCGGTCAGCTGGGTGCTCGTGGCCTTGGCCACGCCGAAGTCGATCACCTTCGGCACCGGCAAGCCGTCGTGCAGGGTGATCATGATGTTGGAGGGCTTGATGTCACGGTGGATGATTCCCTTTTGATGGGCGTGCTGGATCGCCTGGCAGACGGGGATGAAAAGCTCCTGACGATCCCGCATGTCGAGGTTGTGCGTGTCGCAGTAATCGGTGATGGGCACGCCTCTGACCAGCTCCATGACGAAGTAGGGTCGTCCACTCGGCGTCGCCCCGGCGTCGAGCACCTTGGCGATGTTGGGGTGGTCCATCATCGCCAGCGCCTGGCGCTCGGCCTCGAACCGGGCGATGACCTGCCGGGTGTCCATGCCCAGCTTGATGACCTTCAGCGCGACCTTGCGCTTCACCGGCTCGCGCTGCTCGGCCATGTACACCATGCCGAAACCGCCCTCACCGATCTCCTGGAGGATCTTGTAGCGCCCGATGACCGTACCGGGACCCTCGGTGATGGGGGCGATGACCTTGGTCTCCGGGCCAGTTGCCTCGCTGGTTGGCACACCCCGCTGTGGCGGCATCGTGCCAGCGTCCGCGGCCTCACCGTGGGCCTTCAACATTGCTGTGACTTTGCGGCGAAGCTCGGCATCGTCCCCGCACGCCCCGTCGACGAACGGGACTCGCTCGTCCGGGGGCAGTGAACAGGCTTCTCTAAACAAATCCTCGACTCGCTGGAACTGCTCGGGCGTCACGAGCCTTCATCCTCGCGCAGCATGCTTGCTCGGGGGCCTCCTGCGTCGACCATAGCACCAGTGTACCAGGCCCGGGTCGGCGCCCGGACGAAAATGCGGACACCATCAGCCCTGGCCCAATTGCGAAGGCGGTCTCACAATGACACGCAAGAAGAATAAAACGCCACACGCACGGCAGGCGAGCGGCTGCGAAGTCTGCCGCTCCGGGCAGGTCGCTATCGATGTGTTCCTAGTGAGCGCCGCGACTGGCCCCGCGCAACAGTCTGCCGCCAGTAGGCGCCATCGAGATCAGTGATGGCTTGGACGTCCGCAGTGGCCCCCAGGACGCCGTGCAAAGCACCGACGCCTTTGCGCTGCCTAGATCCGACAGGCCGCCCGCGAATGGGGATTATGTTGAACCTGACATGTGTCGGATTAGCTCCCGGATCTCGGGATCGACTCTTGGGTCGACGCTTTTGGGAAACCCGTTGCGCCAGAGTTTTTCTCTTTCGCTTTGTCCCGGCAGCGGGAACTCGATCACGTAGCGCAGGCGGCGCGTGAAAGCCTCAACGAGAACTGGTTCTTGTCGTTGGACGACGCCCGCTTGAAGGTTGAGTCGTGGCGTCGGCATTACAATGGGGAACGTCCCCACAGCGCCTTGGGCTACCTGGCCCCCAGGGAGTTCGCTGGATCTCACTCTCAATCTGGTACAGGATCGGGTACAAGCGCACGCCCCGGGTTTACCCGCCCGTGACTTCCATCGCCAGTAGAGTCGGAACCCCTGGCGGTGCCATGTGATCACGGTCTCCGGTCTGACGATGAGCAGGGAGGATCGCCATTGCGGCCAGATCCTGGAGAGCCAGACCCAGAAGACCCGGTCGCGCGCCTTGAGCCGCGGTCGTCTTGCTGTTCGCTGTAGAACACTCAGCTGGTGGCGAAGAGCCATGTTCTCGGCCAAGAGCCCGGTGTGAGAACGCAAGAGTAGTCCTACGAGGCTGACGAGCAGTTTGAGCATGCACTCAGGCTAGGAACACCGGTCACACTGGCGACCAAACGGAAGCCTTTGTACAATCACGAGTACGGAGTTTTCGGGAGGGACAGGAGCCGGGCGAAGGTCAAATGGGGAATGTCGGCTTATGACATTTCGACGACGGATCGCGATTCTGGTGACGGGTCTGGCCCTGGGCTTGATCCATTCTTTCGCCGACGCCCGGCAGTCGGATCCGCTCAACGAGAAGGCGCTCGGGTCATTCCTTGATCCCTTGTTCGCCTCGAAAATGGTGGATGAGCACGTGCCGGGGGCCGTGATCAGTGTGGTGTGGAAGAACGAAATCGTCTTTGCGAAGGGTTACGGCGTGGCCGACGTCACGCACGAGACACCAGTCGATCCCGCCATGACGATCTTCCGAATCGGCTCCACCACCAAGGCGCTCACCGCCCTGGGCGTACTCAACGCGGTCGATCGGGGCACGCTCGATCTCGACGCCGACATCAACACCTACCTAGATCACTTCAAGGTCGAGCAAGGCTACGATGCCCCGGTGCGGGTGAAGCACCTCCTTTCGCACACTGGCGGCTTCGATCAACTCGGCGTCAATCGCTCGTTTCTCGATCCGGCCCGAAGGCCCTCGCTGGCCGACTGGCTGAAGCGCGACCTGCGCACCATCCGTTCGCCGGGACGTGACTCCTGCTACGACACGTATGGCATATCGCTCGCCGGCCATCTGCTCGAAGCGGTGTCCGGCCTCGACTACGCCACCTATATGCGACAGCACGTCTTCGAACCGCTCGGCATGAAACGCACGGCGGTGGAGGCGCCCGACGCGTGGCGCGACAATCTCGCCATGGGCTATTCATTCAACGGCAGCGACTACGTCCAGCAGCCCTACGAGTACTACACCTCGCGGCCGGCATCGTCGATCGACGCGACGGCGATCGACATGGGCAACCTTCTGATCGCGCTGCTCGGCGACGGCGCCAATCATCACGGCCGAGTGTTCTCGGCGGGGATGGCGGATCGACTGCATCGGCCGCAGTATCGCGCGCATCCTGATTTTCCAGGTTTCGCCTGGGGTTTCTGGGAGGAACTCACCAACGGGCAGCGCGTGATCAGCCACGGCGGCGTCATGTGGGGCTTCAACTCGCTGCTGTACATGATTCCCGAGCAGGAGTTGGGCCTGTTCATCGCCATCAATCGCGATCCCGAAACCGGGCCGCATACGCAGATGGTCGGCGACATCAAGGATCGGCTCATGGACGCTTGGTTCCCGCCGGTCGAACCCGAGCCCGATCCGGTCATGCCCGAGCCGTTGCCGATCGATACCAAGCGCTTTGAGGGGACCTACATCGGCAACCTCTATCGCCACACCTGCCCGGAAGGCGAGGGGTGGATGCCGAATCGCTCGGGTTCGCGGCTGACGTCGGTGGGCCCCGGCGTGATCAAGTCGCCCAGTCGCGAGTACTACGCTGTCGAGCCGTTGCTCTTCGTCGACGCGACGGGTCGACTCAAACTGGCGTTCAGCGAGGATGACCAGGGACGCATCGCGGCCGTCGCCTTCAACGCCCGATCGCCGGGATTGACCGAGGAGAAGGTCGACGCGCGGCTGATCGAAGAGGTGGCCGGTGCGGCGTGGCGCGACGGTCCCATGCCGTCTATCGCCGCCATCGTCTACCGGCTGACGGAGCAATGGGCCGATGCCGCTCGCGCGTACGACGAGATTGCCGGTTCCGCCGAGCCCAAATCCATGGGGTTGGCCATGGCGCGGTACCAGGGCGGGTACTGTCATCTGGAGAACGGGGACGGCGCGGCGGCGGCCGAGCGCTTGGCGGCATCGCGGGTCTTCTTCGAGCATCTCATGGAGCAGTCCGGGCCGTTGGGTCGCCTGGGGCGCCAATACTTTCGACAGTCGCATTTCAATCAGATCGCCGCGCATGCCGTAGCCGGCCAGAACGACGAAGCGTTCGCGTTGATTCACGAAGCGATCAACAAGTACGGCGTGCCGCCCGCGGCGATCGCCGAGGACCTGCTCGAGTCGCCAAAGATGAAAAACCTGCTCGACGACCCCAGATTCGAGGCGCTCAAGAACTAGCCCACCGAAGGTCTGTCCACGCCGGCGCCATGAGAGGGCGTCGGTCGTAGAACTGGCCTCCGGCCTCGTTGGGCTCGTTGGCGCTGTATTAGTCCATCGCGTCGCGCAGGTCGAAGTTCTCGCCGAGGGCGGGGGCGTCGAGGAAGGCCCGCGAGGCGGCGTCCTGGTCGAGCATGGCCTCGACCTCCTGCCGCAGCGTGGGGGTCGCCGGCGCACTCCCGGTCGAGCAGCGCGGCCCGCTGCTGCGGCTCCAGGTCGCAGGTGGCCGCGAAGAGCTCGTGCAGCCGGTCGCAACGCTCAGGGGCCATCACCTGGCCCTTGTGAGAGATCAGCGAGGGCGTCCTGTTTCACTACTCGGCCGAGCATTCATGCAGCTCTCCGATGGTAGAAGTTCAGCGTGCCGCCGAGCCGCTGCATCGTCCTTGGGGCGATGGGACTCGTCTGGGCCCTCGTATGCGCCACGACTCGTCTACGACGCTGAGACGACGTCGGGGGGTTCAGGCGGGCCGGTATTCGGCCCCGATGGCACGGTGATCAGAGTCAACTTTGCGATTACAACCGACTTCGACGGATCCAATTTCGGGATCTCGGTTTCCTCCGCCCGAAAGCTATTGCCCTGATCAAACACCCCCTCGGTGCTCTACGAATGGGCCAGCAGCCAGACGAGCCCCAGGATCACTAGCGCCGCCGCGACGAGCTCCAGGAGCACGTAGGACAACACCCGCCAGGCCGGCCAGTGTGTAGGCGACGACCGCCGCAGATCCCTCGGGGAGGGACGATGCTCGCCAGCTTCGGATTCGACGTGGTGGCGGGCCACCGCGTAACCATAGCCCATGAGGGGCGGGGTGGGGCGGGTCGGCAACTCCTCGCGCGCGTGAGTTTTGACAGCCCTGGGGTATCCCCAGCACCGCCGCCTTTGGGTGCCGAACGCTACCCCGCCCTACGGCGCGCGTTTCCAGCAACATGGGGTGCCGTGTCGGAGGACTTGGCCTCAGAGTTTGGGCAGCATTTCAAAACCGGCATGTAGGTGACGGCAGTTGCGCGCTGCCACAGCGTAGCCGCCCTCCCGATCGACGCCAAGCGTCTCGCAGCGAACGGAAGACTCGCTCCACTCGCTGTCCGTAGCATTCGCTGGATAAGATAGCTGACATGGTTTCAGGCTGCTTGGCACGCGGGCCTGCGAACCTCAATGCCCCTGGAAGAGGAGTGTAGGTCGATGGCAAAGATCACAATCGGACTCGGCCTCGTGCTGATCGCTCTTGGCCTTGGTAGCTATTTCGGCACTGGCCGGGCGAGCGTAACGGCCTTGATCCCGGCGTTCTTCGGCCTGCCACTGCTGCTTCTCGGCCTGGTCGCCCTGAACGAGCGTATGCGCAAGACCGCCATACACATTGCCGTCGTCATTGGTCTGCTGGGTTTCGCGGGGACCGTCAGCGGTCTGATGAAACTGCCCGTGCTTCTGACCGGCGGCGAACTCGCGCGGCCGGCCGCGGTCGCCGTCCAAGCCGCCATGGCAATCGTCTGCTTTGTCTTTGTGCTGTTGTGCGTCTGGTCGTTTATCAAGGCTCGCCGCGCCAGCGCTGCGCAGCGGGATTCGTGATGTGGATGGCACCCAGTTGAGAACCTGCCGGCGAGGCACCTGACCCATGCTTGTTGGGTTCGGCTGAGTATTAGAACAGGGTGCGTTTGTAAATCATCGGCGAACTCTAGCCGGTGGTGAGGATCTCTGGTATCGTTGCCGACATGGATCCGGAGGTTCCCGCATCGGATTACGGCGAGATTGAAGAGTTGATCGCCAGCGAAGACAGCCCCGTAGGGATCGACGCCAAGAAGACCCACGTCATCATCATCCATAAGCTGCTGCAGATCGAAGAGCGGCTCGAGAGGCTCGAGCGCCTGGTCGCCGGCGAAGACACCTGACCACATCCCGGGCAAGCCGGATGCGCTCGATGCGCGCTCTTCCGTAGGTAACTCCCAAGTTGCCCGTGTTGGTTCGAGTGTTGTGCTTGGATCGCTGGGGCAAAGTTGTAGTGGCGATCTGGCAGCTCCCCCTGGATATTTGCGAAAATGCCAGCGGGCTGTGACATGAGCGTCCCTCGCGCGCGAAGGGACGACATGTGGCGCGGCGCTCGCGGGGCCTCCTCCGCGGCATCCGATCCTCAGCCCGTCACCAGAGCGACGGGCAGATGTCCGGTGTCGTTGTAGCTGACCATGCGGATCGACCCATCACGGACGATAAAGTGCGTAATCCCTCGGTATCGTGCATCAAGCTGAAGCCAAGCTGTGAGTCGGACGCCCAGTGCATGGCATGCCAGCGACCGGATCAGGTTCCCGTGGCAGACGACGACCTCATGACACTCTCTGCGCGATGTACGAAAGTACCGACTCACGATAGCGTCCAGGTTCCTCTTGCCCCGCCTCCTCGTTTCGAGCGGGACCTGCACACCCGGTACGCTCGTCGGGAGCATCTCGCGCAGGACCTTCGACCGCTTCACAGAAAGGCCGCCCAATGCTTCGGCCAGAATAAACGGGGTCTCGGCCGCCCGCATCAGGTCGCTTCCGTGGATCGCCTCGATCGGCACCGAAGCCAGACGTCGGCCCGTGCGGCGCGCTTGCCTTCGACCGATGGCGGTCAGCTTCCCGTCGGGCGAGTCCGGCTTGTGATAGTGTCCGTGCCGAACGAAGTAAAGGTGCCGCACGGGTCCCTGTCGTTGCTACAAATTCGATCCGGGGCCGTAGCGGTCCGGGGCCAAGGATGGTCGCGTGCGATTCACGGGGAGACAGGTACGTAGTTCTAGGAGGGATGCCGGCGTCACGATGATCGATCGAATAATGGAACAGGACGGCCTTGGCGTGCAGGCTGGCCGGATCGCAGGGCGTCTGGCGTGGTGATCGCCCATGGCTCGCGGCCAGCTCACTGATCCCAGAGGTGGGTGCTGAAATAGCGTTCGCCCAGGTCGGAGAAGACGGTGATGATCCGGGCCCCTGGGGTCTCCCGAGCGACCTCAATCGCGGCCTTGAGGTAGGCGCCGGAGGACTGTCCGACAAAAAGACCTCGCCGGGCGAGGCTGTGGCAAAGCGCATGAGCTTCATCGGCCGTCACCGGGATTCGCCGGTCGATGGTGCTCTCGTCAAGGATTGCGGGGACGATGTCTTGTGGGCTGTCGAGCGGTTTGAGTCCCTCGATCCCGGGGAACGCCTCCGCCATGACGCAAACGACCTGGATCTTCGGGTTGTGTTCCTTGAGCCGCCGGCCCACCCCGGTAATCGTCCCTCCGGTGCCAATGCCGGCCACGAAGTGGGTGAGCTGACCGTCGGTCTGGTCAAGGATCTCGACGGCGGTCGTTTCATAGTGCGCTCGCCAATTGTGTTCGTTGGCGTATTGGTCGGCCATGTAATAGTGGTCCGGTTCGGACTGGGCCAGTCGATGGGCTTCATGCAGCGCCGCGTCATAGCCCTCGAGCGGGTCGGTCTCGATAATGGTGGCGCCGTGCGCCAGGATGCGTTTCTTGCGCTCCGCCGACGCATTGCCTGGTACCACCAGTACAACACGGTAGCCCAAGATTGCCCCGATCATGGAGTAGGCGATACCCGCATTGCCGCTGGATGAATCGAGAATGGTGCGGTCCGGGGTCAGCTCTCCAGCCCTCACCGCTTCGAGCAGCATTCTGAGGACCGGCCGGTCCTTCACAGAGCCGCCGGGGCTGGTCCACTCGGCCTTGGCAAAGACCTCGGCCCCGTTGTCGGGCAGCTCCGGCACCTGGACGCGAACAAGCGGGGTGGACCCGATGAGGGCAAGGGCGGGGTACTTC
>JADFKZ010000201.1 GCA_022564665.1 Planctomycetota bacterium
AACAGTTGAAGTCGGCCCGCAAGCTTCACCGCCGTGTCTCCCGTCGCCAAAGCGCGCTGCACCCCCCGCTTTTCTCATAATCGGGGTCGCAACCGACGCCAATTGCGGCACGGTACCCGAGCGAGGCTTGCAACGCCGGGAGCCGCAGCTCCCTCTGATGGACCGTTCGTCGGTGCGCGGATTGCGGGCGTTATCGGCCGGGACCCGTGGTGTTAGGTGTCCTGCCCGGATCTTGGCCCGGCGGCGGGCGGGCGCTAGAGTAGACGCCACGGCGCGAGCCTGAGCGTCTTGGTGGAGAAAGAAAGGAGGCTCCTGGATGTTCGCTGTCCGACGAGCTCGGCGGTCCGCCGCCGTGCTTTGGTGCACCCATCTGCTCGTGCTCCTCCTCATACCCGCCGTGTGCGGTGGCAGGGCCGCGGCCGATACGGTGCTGCTCCCGGCCACTCGGGACAACACGATCTATTCGGAGTCATACCACCTGAGCAACGGAGCGGGCGAGTACTTCTTCGCCGGCGTGACGCTCATGGGGAACTTCCGTCGCGGGCTGATCGCCTTCGACGTTGCGTCGGGCGTGCCCGCAGGGTCGACGATCACGGATGTGACGCTTCAACTGCACATGTCAAGAACGGTGGCGGGCAACCAGACGGTCAGCCTCCACCGCGTGCTGACGGACTGGGGTGAAGGTACCGCGGACGCGCCGGGCGAGGAGGGAGGCGGTGCGGCGGCAACCGACGGCGACGCCACGTGGGCCTACACGTTCTATGAAACGATCGATCCGCCTGCTGCTCCTGCGTGGACGACGGACGGGGGCGACTACGCGCCCGCGGCCAGCGCAACGCAGAGCGTTGACATCAATGGATTCTACACGTGGGGCTCGACGGCCCAGATGGTGGCCGATGTGCAGCTTTGGCTGGACAATCCGGCGAGCGACTTCGGCTGGATCGTGATGGGAAACGAGGCACAGCAGCCAACGGCGAAACGATTCGACACACACGAGAACGTAGAGGTGACCTTCCAGCCGGTACTGACGGTGAGCTACGAGCCACCGCCCTGCCCGGCGGACTTCGACGGTGACAATGCGGTCGCCGTCCCCGACCTGCTGACCCTGCTTGGGGCCTGGGGAACCAACCCCGGTGGTCCACCCGACCTCGACGGCGACGGAACCGTGGCCGTCCCCGACCTGTTGCAGCTACTGGCAAGCTGGGGTCCGTGTCCTTAGAAAGAATCGGTTTCACAACCTCCTGCCGTCCAGGTGACGATCCCGCAGAGGCGGCGCCCCGCGCGCTGCCCAACCGCTACCGATCATTCCAAGGCCTCGCATGCAGGGGGTCTCTCTTTGGTGGCGTGGTGGAGTGATTCCCGCCCCAGCCGCGTCGGCATTTTGCCGATACCCGGGGGATGGCTGCGCCGCCATGGGATGACTGGCCGGGTGTCCTGGGCTCCGGGCGTGTCTGGCCAATCAGGGGAGGACAGATGACACTGCTCAAGAAGATCAGCACCCTTGCGCTCTGCGCGGCGGTCGGGGCCGCGGCCGGCGCTGTGGCCGGTGAGTTTCTCTTTCTGAAATCCGTCAGACCCGGCGGGCAGCGGGCGATCTGCCTGCTGTTCGATATCAGCGGATCGATGGGCAAGACAGTGAAAGGAGAGGCGGGCGGGATCACCCAGCTGGAAGCGCTCAAGCGGGCGGCGCGCGACTTCATCGGGCGGCAGAACCTGCCTGAGGAGTCCTTGGGCCTTGCCGTCTTCTCCTCGCGCGCCAAGGTCATATCGGAACTCGGCAAGGACGCCGGTGCGATCGAACGGTCGCTCCTCCGCCTGTCCGCCGGCGGCGGCACCGACATCGGACTCGGGCTGGAGGTCGCCACGGAGGCCCTCCGTGATCAGCCCGGTGAGCGCTGGATCCTTCTCTTCACCGACGGCGAGCCCGAGAGCTCCTCGACCGACGAGACCCCGGAACAGGCCGCCTTGAGCGCCGCCAAGCGGGCTCGCCGCGCCGGAGTACAGATCGTGGCCATCGGCACGGGACTCGCCGACGCCGACCTTCTCGCCCGGGTCACCGGATCACGTCGCAAGGTGATCATCTCCGACCCGCGGGCGCTCCAGGATGCCTTTCGCCGCTCCGAAGAGGTCATCAACCGGCAGATGCTCGCCTCAGAGGCGCAATGGGCAAGCTTCAGCGACACCGTGGCCCAGGCAGGATACTGGGCATGCCTGGTCGCGATCGGGGCTGGTCTGGGCATGGTGATCGGCCAGAACCGGCACCTGCGCCGCCGCCAGTTGAGCATCAAGGAGGGGATCATCGTCACCTGGGGCGGACTGGCCACGGGCCTGCTTTCGGGCGTTGTCGGCCAGAGCGTCTTCTACGTTCTCTCGGAAGCCCCGGAGGCCGTCGCGATCGCGCGCATCTTCGCCTGGGCGCTTCTCGGCGGCGGGGCAGGGTTCGGCATGGCATCCTTCGTGCCCAACCTCTGTCGCAAACGGGCCACCTACGCGGGCGCCGCAGGCGGTGTCGCCGCGGCCCTCTTCTTCCTGACCCTCGTCCCCGCTCTCGGGGACACGCTGGGGCGCCTGGGTGGGGCTGCGTTCCTGGGTCTGGCGATCGGTCTGGCGATCGCGCTGGTCGAAGCGGTCTACCGTCGGGCATCGCTCATCGTCCATTGGGCCGAGAACGAGCGCTCCACGCTCGCCCTCGGCGCGACCCCCATCCTCGTGGGATGCTCCAAGGAGGCTCACATCCTCCTGCCCGAAGCCGACAGCCCGGTCCCGGTGGTGGCGAGGATCACCATGAACGACGGGGTCATCCAACAGCAGGACATGCAGTCGGGACGCTGCTGGGTGCTCCACGACGGCGACACACTGACCTTCGGGCGCCTGCGGGTCGAGGTCAGGGCCGGCCGCGCTGAAGACGCGGCGACCCGGCGACCAACCGCCGGCCGGCTGGAGGCAATGTCGGTGAGGTGACAGCGAAGAAGGCGAAGATTCACCGCGGAGAGCCGCGGAGGACCGCGGAGAAAAGAGGAGGGTTCAGGGTTCAGCAGGTCGTCCCGAACCCCGAACCCCTTTGCCTTCCTCTGGGTAGCTGGGTCTGAGTCCCGATGGAATCGGGAGGAAGGCCCGGTCTTCTCGTTGTCGGGCCGCGGACTGGCGCTGCCGGAGATGGCGGCCTATTTCGCAGTCACCAGCTTCGTTGCGTTTGCGGTCCTCTTCACGCTGCACCGCTCACAGGACGTGATCTGGCTGTCGATCGTCCACTACTTCATGGATATCGCCATCGGCGACTTCTCGACCGGAAGCACATGAGACGCCCCTGGGCGCATTTTCCAGCACGGAGAGAACGCCGGCAAACGATCAGGTCCAGGGCAGCCGCACCCGGGCGCCCGTCTTCTCCTGCCACCTGTCGGCGATCTTTTCCAGGCGGGCCATCGCCGTCTGACGCTTCATCACTCGGGGCCGGAAG
>JADFKZ010000090.1 GCA_022564665.1 Planctomycetota bacterium
CCGACAATACCTCCAACCGCCAAACGACCAGCAGATTGGCCAGTAAAAAGAGAGCAACGCAGGCATAGGGCGCGAATGCATCCAGCGATGAAATGTAACTTCGAATCAAATCCATGGAATCAATGTAGCAAGATTGGAACCAATGTAATCACAAAAAAAGCGCCCCGAACGGGACGCTTTTTTGAATCGAAGTGTATCGGAGGACTTAGCCAACGATAACGTTGATCAGGTCGAGCACCTTGCCGGCCCCAGTGGCGAGATATGTCTGCAGATCGTCGATCTCACTGGCAACACGGCCCTGACAAGCCTTCTCCAGATCCGCAGACAGGATCTTTGAACCCAGGGCGCGGAGGTCGACTATCTGAATCGCCACGCGCTCGGCGTGCGGTGCCTCGACGGAGCGGTTATCGGCGTTGCTGACGAGCGGAATTCGGCACCACGGCGGTTTGGGCTCAGGGCCGGCGCGCCAAGGTCCGAAGGTAGCGCGTGATGAAGCGCGTTCTTTTCAGCGGGTATGCCCCGGTCCATTTCGTCTGCTTTCCCCCTGTCTACAAGCGGCTGGCGGAGGATCCCCGGATCGAAATGTTCCTCTCCGGGGGGTTCTGGCGGGTGCGCGAAGATCCGTCGTTCGAGCTCGACGGCTTCTACGACCCCTTCCCGGTTGACCGGGATCGCGTCATTGATGTTCAGCAGACGCGGGTGGAGGATTTCGACGTCTTGATCTGCGCGCACCTATCCGATCGGCTCTTTCCCCGATCCGCCCACCGCAAGGTCCAGATCTTCCACGGCGTCTCCTTCAAGAACCTCGCTGTCCGGGAGAAGGCATTGCGCTACGACCTTCTGTGCCTGCCGGGCCGCTACCACGCCGAGCTCTACCGCCGCGCCGGGCTGATCCGGCCCGACGGCCCGACCTGCCTGGTCACCGGCTTTCCGAAAACGGACCCGCTCGTCGGTTGGGGCCTCGACCGCGACGCGCTTCTTCGTAGCGCCGGGCTGGACCCGGCCCGGCCGACGATCCTCTTCGCGGCGACGGGAGAGAAGCACAACGCCCTGGAGACGTTCGGGCACGAAATCATCCGGGCGGTCTCGGAGCGCGGCACGTGGAACCTGCTCATCAAGCCCCACGACCATGCCAAGAACGCCATCGACTGGTTCAAGGAGCTGGCCCGGTACGAGAACGGCGTGGTCCGCCTGGTGCGGGATCTCGATGTCGTTCCCTACCTGCACGCGGCGGATCTGCTGGTGACGGACGCGTCCTCGGTGGCGGTCGAGTACACGCTCCTGAACCGCCCGATCATCTTCATGGACGTGCCGCACATGTTCAATAAAGTCCGCAAGCGATCGCCGTCTCTGGACCTCGACACCTACGGGCGCAAGATCGGCGAGGTCGTCAAGACCCCAGGCGAGCTCGTCGACGCCGTGGCGGAAGGGCTCGCCCGCCCGGAGAGGCAACAGGAGATCCGTCGCGCCATGGCCCGCCACGTCTTCCACTCGCCGGGGAGTGCGGCGGACCGGGTCGCCGGCGTCATTGTGCATGCGGCGGGGCTGACGCCCGACCTGCCCGACGGCGTGGAGGTGCTGCAGCCCGAAGCCGCGTCCGTCGGGCATCGCCAGGCCGAAGGTGCGATGGATGTGGACTCGTAGGAAAAGCTGGCGGGCCATTCGAACGCTCGTGAGATACGGGCAGCGGCACCGCTCCTGGCTCGGGATCGGGACGGCCGCCTCGGTCGGCGTGGTCCTGTTCCGCCTGGCGATGCCCTGGCCCCTGCGCGGCGTCGTGGAGGTCGTCTTTCCCAAGGGCACGCAGGGTGGCAAGCTCCTGGTCGACTACCTGCCCGCCTGGGGCGATCCCATTCTGTGGCTCGGCGCCTTCTACGTGATCCTGGCGTTCGGGGCGGGCCTGTTCGAGCTGTTTCAGCGGACCAACATCATGCGGTTCGCCGCGCACACCGTTCACGACCTGCGTGCCGATGCGGTGCGGAGCGTCAACCGCCAGCCGATCGGCGATCGGCGGACCACCGGCGACCTCATCGCGCGGATCATCGGCGACAGTGCCCGGATCAAGGCGGGCGTGGCCGGGATCCTGGTCCACGTCATGCAGAACGGTCTGATCTTCCTCGGCGTGTGCGGGATCCTGCTGTACATCTCTCCGCCGCTGGGTCTCATCTCGCTGGGGGCCGGGCTCGCGGCGCTGATAATCGGCGTGATCGCCTCGCGCCCGGTGGCGGAAACCGCTGGCCGGCAGCGCCGCAAGGAGAGCGACTACGCCGACGCCATCCAGGGCGGTTTCGAAGGGGCCCCCACCAACCTCGATCTGGACCGGATCAACCTATCCAGCGCGAAGAAGGAGGTCAGGACCACGAAGCTGATCGCCCTCTCGTCGCTGGCGGTCCACGTCGTGCTGGCTGGGGCGATTGCGCTGGCGCTGTGGGTCGGCACCCGCGAGGTCCGGGCGGGCACTCTGGAGCCGGGAGAGCTTTTCCTGTTCATCGCCTACGCCCTGACCGTCCACCGGCGCATGGTGCAGGTCGGACGCCAGGCCGCCCGCAGCGGGAAAGTGTTCGCCTGTACGAACCGGCTCAGCGTCCTGGTGGGCGACAACGGTCCCGGCGGGGACTCGATCCCGGCCGCGCCGGTCCACGTGCCCCTGGTCTCGGCGCTCACCCTCAAGGGCGTGAGGCTTTCTTCCGGGGTCGGCCCGGGCCGCAAGGCGCGGCTGCGGGCGACGGACCTGACCATTTATCCGGGAACGCAGATGGCGGTCATCGGGCATGTCGGCGCTGGGAAGTCGAGCCTGCTGCGGCTGCTGGCGGGGATCGAGACACCGGACAAGGGTGTGATCCTATGGGACCGCCAGGACCTCTCCAGCGACGACGGATGGCTGCCGGGGCGGGTCAACTACCTTCCACACGACCCGGTCTTCGCGGCGGCGCCGATCTACAGGATCCTCGGTCTGCCGGACCCCGCCGCGCTTCAGCCGCAGCAGCAGGAGACCCTGCGGCGGATCGGCGCCTGGACCGTGATCCGCAACTTCCCGCAGGGGCTCGACGAGACGGTGAGCTCGTACCGACTCACGGCGACCGAGCGCCGGCTCCTGAGGCTGGCGGGGATCCTGCTGGCCGGGGAGGCGTCGGTCTGGATCCTGGACAGTCCCCTGGACGGGCGGGGGCGCCGCAAGGCGAGGCAGGAGCTTCAGGAGATCTTCCAGCGGGTGGCGGGGAGGACGCTGGTCGTCGCCCTGTCGCAGTCGATCGACCTCGACCGCTTCCAGCGGGTGGTGGCGCTGCGCCGCGGCCGGATCCGGTTCGACGGGACGCCGGTCGAGTGGAAGCGTTTCAACTCAGAACCAGACGCCGCCGTCAGCGGATCACGACGTTCCTAAGGGGGGGAATCACCACGATGCAAGCTCTGATTCTCGCGGCGGGCCGGGGCAGCCGCCTGGGCAACAAGAGCGCCGAGATCCCAAAGTGCCTGCTGGAGGTCGGGCGCCGTCCGATCATCGAGCACCAGCTAAAGACGCTGGCCGAGGCGGGTGTGGGGCCGGTGGCGATGGTGCTGGGCTATTGCGCGGACGAGATTCGCGAGATCGTGGGGATCCGCGCGGAGTACGTCATCAACTCGCGATGGAGCTCGACCAACAGCCTCTACTCGTTCTGGCTGGCGCGGGAGTGGGTGAATGGGCCGGTCGTCGTGGTCAACTGCGACATCCTCTTTCATCCGGACATCCTTGGCCGGTTGCTCGCAGCAAAGGGGGACGCAAGCGCGTTCGACTCCGGCTCCGGCGACGGGCGCGAGCACATGAAGGTCGCGGTCGTGAACGGTCGTCTGATCTCGATGAGCAAGCAGCTTCCCCGGAACCAGGTGGCGGGGGAGAACGTGGGGATCCTCTCGTTCACCGAGGAGACGGCCCGGGCCCTGTTCCGCAAGGCCGGTCAGCTCATCGACGATGGCGGCGAGAAGCAGTGGCTCGGCTCCGCCGTCTGCGAGATCGTCAAGGAGCGCGAGGTCCTGGCGGTCGACGTGGCGGGGCTGCCGTGGGGCGAGATCGACTTTCCGTACGACCTGGATCGGGTCCGCAAGGAGGTCTGGCCGGTCATCCAGCGCGACTCGAGGGCCCGCAGGAGGTGGTGGCGTCTGGCA
The DNA here is from genome assembly GCA_022564665.1 of Planctomycetota bacterium. Lineage (GTDB taxonomy): Bacteria > Planctomycetota > Phycisphaerae > Phycisphaerales > SM1A02 > JADFKZ01. Next base: position 4,141 of record JADFKZ010000090.1, read on the forward strand.
CGCGGCGCGGCGGCGCTGGCGCTGGTGCTCCTGCTTCTCATGACGGGCTTTCAAAGGTGGCTGTCCCCCGGTGAGCTGACTTGGGAGCCGCTGGAGGTGGAGAACGTGGCCACGACCAGGATCCGGGCGGGCGATCGCTGGCAGACGTGGTCGCTCATCCAAGCGGACGAGACCGCCGAGATGCAGGTGTTCGGCCCGGTGCCGGTACGCATCGACTCCCGGATCCTGGTGGCCAAGGGGATCTCCACTGAAGTTCCCTACGTTGTCGAGGTCGAGCTTGACGACTGGCGGGTGGGCTGGTTCAAGGAGACGGGCAAGCCTTCCCGGCAGTGGCGCCACGCCGACTTCGGGATCGCCAAGCGCCAGCGCATCAATCTGGACGTGCCCGAGGGCCTCCACACGCTGCGGGTGCGTCTGGTGGCCTCCGATACCGGCGTCTGTCTCTTGCGGGTCCGCCAGAAGGTGTTCGACGATCCGGAGGAATAGGCGACAAAGAAGGCTGTCAGCTGTCAGCGATCAGCCGGAGAAGGGTGGGCGCGTTTTTTCTTGCCGACAGCCGATAGCTGACAGCCTTCTCTTCACCGAATGAATCGGAGCCGGCCGAAAGCGGGGACCACGCCGCGGCCGCGGGCGGTCACGGAGTAGGGGGCGGGGAAGTAGACCACCCACGCCTTGCCCAGCAGCAGCTTGCGATTGACCAGAAACGCGGCGTCGTCGATCTGCCGCTTCACCAGCGGGTGCGGGCTGCCCCAGAGCCTCGAATCAGAGGAGGCGGGGCTGTTGTCGCCGAGCATGAAGAAGTGGTCCGGCCCCAGGATGGCGATATTGTCCGGATGGGTGCCGAAGCCCGGACCCCGGTGCTGCGGGGGGTTCCTCTGCCTTGAGAGCCTGGCTGGACGGTAGTACAAATCACGATCCACCCGCAGCCGGTGGATGGTCAGCGGCGAGCCGGAGAACCGCCACCGGATCTGGGGTGTCGTCGTCGGCACGATCATCGGCGACGCTCTGTTGGTCTGCCATTCCTTAAAGGAAAGCGGGTGGAAGGTCTCCTCGATCCGTCGCGTCGGGGTCCAGTCATACTCCAGCCGCTGACCGACACGCCTGCCGTTGACGAAGATCAGCATTGATTGATCGACGTGCCAGAACTCCACGTCGTAGGCGCGTCCGGGTCGTGGTCCGGCAACCTCGACCGTCTGCTCGACGGTGCGGCTGTCGGACCCGTCCAGCGGCTGCATCCGCATGGTGGCCTTTCCGTCGGCGATGGAGAATGTAAACAGGTGGCGGCGGGCTTCGATCTGAAGCGTGATCGAGAGGCCCTCACGATCGGCGACGATACCCGCCGAGACCCGCAGGTCGCTGACAGGGTAGTTCGTCACCTTCCTAAACGAGGCCATGTTGTAGATGGTCAAGTCGCTCAGCGGGATCTGCTGCGGATCCCATTGAAGGATGGTGGACCCGGCGTTCTCGCAGCGATAGCGGCGCGCCCCGCGCGTCGACCAGTCGTCACCTGTCCAAGGCGGCTGGTAGCGACGGGCCGTCAAGTCCCTGAGCCGCTCGAGATGGATCGGAATGTAGTCGCTGTTGTGGAGGGGCTGCCAGACGGCCCGCTGCACATACTCCGGCTTTCGTTGAATATGGTAGGTGTCGTAGCTCTTGGGGTCGTCGGCGGAGGCGACGAAGACATCGCCGTCGACGAGCCAGATCGCCTCCCCTGGCAGCCCGATGAGCCGCTTGATGTAGTTCTCCGATTCGCTGTCCGGGTTGGTGGGGTTCTTGAAGACGACCACGTCGAAGCGGTCAGGCTCGGAGAAGGGGTAGAGGCACTTCAGCACGAGTACGCGGTCGCCCAAGCGGGTGCGGGGAAGTGCTTTGACGGTCGGGCTGGCGATGGTGTCGTTGGGCCCGAGCATCGGGTCCTGGAGCGGGTAGGTTTTGGACAGCAGGCCTTTGTCCCTGTCATCCTGGATGTACTTGGCGTCGATGCGGTAGCGGTAGCCGGTCTGGGGCGACTGCAACAACAGGTGTCGGCCCATGAGCGTCGGGGCCATGGAGCCGGTGGGGATCACGAACCCTTCGGTGACGAAGCCGCGAAACGTCATGGCCAGCACGAACGCGACGATGAGTGACTGCAGGGTCTCCACGGTCGACGAGTCGGGCTGTGTTTCGTGCTCGTCCATGGCGTGATGGTAGGGGATTTCTAGCCACCCGTGCAGCAGGAACGGACCGCCGAAGAAGGCGAAGATTCACCGCGGAGGGCCTCAGAGGGCCGCGGAGAAAAAGATGAGGGTTCAGGGTTCTGCAGGTCTTGTCGAACCCCGAACCCCCGAATCCTGAAGCGCACGATTGGGCACGGTCATCTAGGGATCGGACCCACGCGTTGCCGGCCGCGAGGAATCGTCCGGTGGACCACGGCGGCGCCGCCCTCGTCGCCGCCGGTGTTTTTTCTTAGGCGCGGCCGATGCCCGGGCCTCGTCGGACGGCTCTGCTGGCGGCGGGATTGCTTGCGGCGGGCCCTCCGTCTTGACCCGTCGGCGGAATTCGGTCTGCCTGCCGGTCGCCGTCGGTCGAGATCTGTCACGAGGCCGCTGGGGGCGTTGGCGGCCCTCGATCCGATCGCTGACCTCTTCGGTGGACAGACCGCGCAGCGGGTCCGGGTGTCTTTCGGGCTCGGGCGACGCCTCCGATTCGGCGGGGACCGGACTTTGGTCGGGGTCCATGAGCTCCTCGACCGGGACCGCGATCTCGCTCTCCTTGCCATCGAGCCTCACCAGGACCAGCTGGACGAGGATCTTCGTGTCGACGACGATCCCCGGCCCCTCGCTGGTCCCGACCCTGGTGTTGCGCTTCGGCAGTTTGTCCTTGAGCTCCCGATAGGTCTGATCCTCGTAGCGAAGACAGCACATCAGACGCCCGCAGCGGCCGGAGATCTTCAGCGGGTCCAGTGTGCCTTTCTGAACTTTGGCCAACTTCATCGACACCGGCTTGAGTACCTTCAGAAAGCTCTTGCAGCAGCAGTGTTGCCCGCACCGCTCGTAATCCGCCACGAGCCGGGCCTCGTCGCGAGCGCCCACCTGGCGCATCTCGATTCGAGTCTTGAACTCGGCGGCGAGCTGCCTCACCAGCTCGCGGAAGTCCACGCGGTCCTGGGCCAGAAAGTAGAAGGTCAACAACTCCTGGCCCAAGATCAGCTCGACCTCGACGAGCTTCATGGGCAGGTTAAGCTCGCTGATGAGCCTCTTGCACGTCCGGATGTACTCCGGCTTGTTTGAGTCGAGCGCCGACTGCCCGTTGACATCGTCGGTGGTGGCGACGCGCAGGATCTTGCCCTTCTCGTGAAAGGGATAGTCCTTGCCGCCGGAGTTGGAGATGAACTCCATCATCTCCTGGCGGGTGACGGACTTGCCGCAACCCGCATTGGCGCAGGTGGTGGTGAGCATTTCGACCACCTCGGTGCCGCGGTGCGTACGGGCCACGAGCTTGGACCCGCAGCCCGGCTTGGCGTCGCCGTCATAGGGGTATTCCGCCACCAGCTTCATGTAGCCGAACTTGACGACGATCGTCCGCGGCGGCTCGAGCCGCTCATAGATCTCCTCGTCGGTCATCGCGTCGCGATGGCGGGGATCGGCGTCAGCCTCAAAAACCGGCAGCGGAAAGATGGACATGAGGTGGGCTCATCGCATCGGCCGCCCCCCGCCACAGGGGGGGTGGGGCGTGGGGAGGAATCCGGGTCTGTCGTCAGGCCTTGGTTCCCAGTCCACCGGCGCCCCCTGACTGGGCGCCGGCTCCAAACGCGATGAGTTCAGGAAGTGTAGCACTTCATGGTACCTTTCCGCGATGTCCGCTCCGCCTCCGCCCTGATCCCTTGGACCAGACCCCCGAGCATCTCCTGCTGGCCCTGGCCGCCGTCATCGTGCTCGGAGTCGGTGCGCAGTGGCTGGCCTGGCGGCTGGGCATCGCGTCGTCGGTCGCGGCGAGGTATATCAGGTGCCGCCCCGCAAGAAGGGGCAGGCCGAGACCGACTCCCACCGCCATCTGCACCGGCGATGGCTGTTCGACGAGGCGCTGAGCCATGCCGACCTGTCCGAGCTCATTCGGTTGGGCGGAGTCATCAAGCCCACTCAGTTGACTGAGGAATTCACGATGGCGTCGCTCCGCGACCACTATGGCGATAAGGCGAACCTGCTCTTGGTCGTCACCGAAGCGGGCCGGCTGCCCGTTATCACCCGCGACCAGCAGGTGGCTCCGAAACCCGGCGATACGCTTATCAGCCTGGTTACAGCACCCCAGCCCACGGATGATCGAGCCTGAAACGCCGACTCAAGCATCGAAAACCGAGCGCCAAAAGCAAAAAAGCAAAAAAGCAAAAAAGCAAAAAGCCAATAGCCAAGAACCAAAAGCGCCCCCCATGGCCACCAACCCCAGCGCCATACAAAGCTGCCGCCATTGCGGGCTGGCCCAGAGCGTGCCCCCGATCCCCCCGGGCATGCGGGCGTGTTGTGCCCGGTGCCGGGGCACGATGCGGAGTCGATCTGGACGGCTGGCGAGCCGCAGCAGGACCGCGGCGATCGCCACCGCGGCGCTCCTTCTGTATCCGGTGGCGGTGAGCCTACCCATGATCCGGATCGAGAAGTTCGGTCATGCCCACGACGCGAGCATTCTGGAGGGGGTGATCACCCTCCTCAGCCGTGGTCATCTGGTGGTGGGCATGGTGGTCCTGGTGTGTTCCGTTGTCCTGCCGGTCCTGAAGCTGGGGGCGCTTCTGCTGCTTTCTGCGGGCGGGCGGCCGCTGAAGCACCACCACCGCGCGCTGACCTACCGGGTGGTGGAGCTCACCGGGCGTTGGGGTATGCTCGACGTGCTGCTGGTGGCGGTTCTGGTGGCGCTGCTGCAACTCGGGGACGTGATGACCGTTCACGTCGGGCCTGCGGCCCTGGCGTTCACGTTGTGTGTGACCCTGAGCCTGTTCGCTGCGGCCTCGTTTGATCCGCACAGCCTCTGGGAGCCGCGAACATGACCAGGGCCCCTGCCGGCACCGAAAAATCTCCTCCGGAGGCGGTCTTGAAGCCGCGCCGGCGGCTCCCCGCGGCGTGGCTGATTCCTGCGGCGGCCCTGGTGCTTGCGGTGTACCTGGGTTCGCAAGCGTGGGTGCGGCGCGGCGTGAGCGTGGTGGTGAGGCTGGTCGAGGGACACGGGCTCAAGGCGGGTGACGACGTGAGGTACCGAGGCATCACGGTGGGCGAGGTGCAGGCGGTGTATCTTGCTGAACAGCTCGACGGCGTCGTGGTCGAGGCGCGGCTTTCCGCCCAGGCCGATCGGCTGGCCCGGGCTGGTAGCCGCTTCTGGGTGGTCCGACCCCGGCTGGGCGTTGGCGGTATCGAGGGCCTGGAGACGCTGATCGGGCCGAGGTATCTTGCCGTCCTGCCGGGTCAGGGCCAGCCGCAACGTCGATTCGTCGGGTTGAGCGAGCCGCCGGTGGTTGAGGCGTTCGAGCCTGGCGACCTGGAGATCATCCTGTCATCCGATCGGCTGGGAACGCTGGGCCCCGGCGCGCCGGTGACCTACCGGCAGGTACGCGTGGGGACGGTGGTGTCGGTGGGGTTGCGTAGCGATGCCGGGAGCGTTGAGGCCCGGGTGCATGTTGGCAAGGCCTATGTTCAGCTGATCCGCCAAGGGACGCGGTTCTGGATGACGGGCGGCCTGGAGGCGAAGATCGGCCTGGGTGGCTTTTCCCTGGAGCTGGAGTCGTTGGCGTCCCTTCTTGCGGGGGGCGTGGCGCTGGCGACGCCGCCCGATGCCGGCAAGGTCGTCCACACGGGGCACCGCTTTGCGCTCGAGCCCGAGCCGCCGGATGGTTGGGTCGACTGGCAGCCGCTGACGGTGATCGGGAGCTCCCTGCTGCCGGCGGGCGCGTCGCGTCCCAACCCGTTGCGGGCGAAGCTCGCCTGGAGGCAGGGACGTTTTATCAGCCGGGCCCGGACCAGACAGGGATGGGTTCTGCCGACGACCGAGGGACTGCTCGGTCCGGCCGATCTTCTGCTGGCCAATGACAAGGCCGATCGTGAGACGATTGAGCTGGAGGTGGCGGGCCGGCTCCTGCCGCTGACGGCCGAGCCGGTGTGGACCGATGGCGGCCTGGCGATGGTTCGCGCCGGGGTCAAGGCCCCGCCGTGGCCGGCGGATCGCTGGCGGCGGCCGAAGGAGCCGGAGGATTGTCTGGCGATGGGGGACCCCACCGCGGCTCCGCTTCCGCTTGCTGCGGCTTTGCTTTCAGCCGCGGGCGGGGTATGGAACGTCGATCCGGCGGTGTCGGTGGACGAGTCGTGGCACGGGGCGTGTGTTGTGGCGCGTGCCGACGGTGACCTGATCGGTCTGCTGCTGGTCGAGGACGACACCGTCCGCGTGGCGCTCCTGCCGAAGAGGTAGCAAGAAGGCGAAGATTCACCGCGGAGAAATGAGGAGGGTTCAGGACTCGGCAAGAGGGTTGTTGGCAAACTCTGGGTGGCTGGGTCTGAGCGAAGCGAAGGCCCGGTCTTCTGGTCGTCGGACCAACCGGGGCTTCGCCCCGATTCCATCGGCGCTGAGTCCCAGCTCCCAGAGTTTGCCGATAGCCGATAGCCGTTTGCCCCTATCCCCAATTGCGCAGGACCGTGAGAAGGTCGGGGACGGCGACGCGACCGTCGAGGTCGAAGTCGGCCAGACAGCACCCCCGGGGGGCACAGAGTCCCCAGCTTGAGGCCAGGATCACCAGATCGAGCATGCCGACGATCCCGTTGCCGTCGATGTCACCCCTCTTGATGCTGGACGCTTTTCCCGGCGCTTCGAACGCCCCCATGTCGACCACCGCCGGCTCGCCGCAGCCGGGGTGCGAGCGGGTGCTGGCGTGGACAAATCGCGGGCTGCCGCGGAGGTCGGTGTCGGTGATGCCTGCAATGGCCCAGTTGTTTCCGGCGTCGATCGCCGGCGAGCGGCGCTGAAGACGGAAGTCACCGTTGATTGGATCGACGAACAACGGATCGAGATCGATGTTGCCGGTGCCGGGCCACCCGCCCTGAACGTCGCTGTAGCGAACCTTTGCGGCGGGCTCGCCGTCAGTGATCTCGTTCGGGGTGTTCCCCCAAAGGATACAGTTGGTCACCGTCGGGCTGCTGTTAAAGTTGTAGATCGCACCACCCTCGCCACAACAACCGACGCTATTGCCGGTGAATGTACAATTGCTGATAATGGGACTGCTGTCTTGGTTCCACATCCCACCACCGAAGCCGCTGAAGAAGGCCGTAAAAGCAGTGTTGCCGCTGAAGATGCAGTTCATCACGGTGGGGTTGCTGGCTGAGTTGAGCATCCCGCCGCCAGCGCCAGCGGTGTTGCCGCTGAAGATGCAGTTCATCACGGTGGGGCTGCTGGCTGAGTTGAGCATCCCGCCGCCTTGGTGGTCTTGAAAGGTGCCGTGGGCATTTCCGCCGGTGATGGTGAAGCCGTCGAGCACCGTGTCCGGTCCCTCGCCGCTCACGCACTGAACGACGTGGAAATGGCCCGTGCCGTCGATAGTCGTCACGTTCGGCCCGGTGGCGCTCCTGAGCGTGATCGCGCGGCCGAGGAAGTTGATCGTCTCGTTGTACGTTCCCGCTGCGACGATGACCTCGTCGCCATTGGATGCGGCGTCGATACCGTCCTGGATCGCGCAGTAGGGGTCGACGAGCGTTCCGGAGCCGGGACAGTTGGGGTTGGAGTCGTCGACATACCAGATGGTCTGGGCCCGGGCCGCCCCGGAGAGGACGGCGAGTACGGCCAATGACCACGCCACGGTGACCACACCGATGGACATGCGGTGATGCAAATACGGCATGGCGATCCTCCCTGTCGTCTCTGGAGGCCGCATCGGGGCATCCCCGCCGGGAAAACGATCGAACCGCCGAGGCCGAATCCCTGGCCGCCGCCGTCCGCCCCACGCATGCGGCCGCAAGAGTGAGTTGCGCCGGCAGCCTAACGCGCCTGGATGCGTTTGCAATCTCTCACCCGAACGATTCGGCCGGATTGTCCGGGTTCCCGGCGGCAGGCTAGACTCCGGACCATGGACAAGGTCCGCGGGACGACGATCCTCTCGGTTCGCGTGGGGCGGCGTGTGGCGGTTGCGGGTGACGGACAGGTCACCATCGGTGAGACCATCGCCAAGGCCGATGCGGTCAAGGTGCGCCGGCTCGAGGAGGTGGGCGCGGAGTCGGCGGGTGTCTTGGTGGGGTTCGCCGGGTCCGCCGGCGACGCCTTCAGCCTCCTGGATCGGTTCGAGGTGAAGCTCAAGGAGTCGCCGAGCAACCTCATGAGGGCGGCGATCGAGCTGGCCAAGCTCTGGCGGACCGACCGGCTCCTGCGGCGGCTCGAATCGTTGCTGGTGGTGGCCGACCTTCAGCAGACGCTGATGATCTCCGGCCAGGGCGATGTCATCGCGCCCTCCGACGGCGTCTGCGCGATCGGGTCGGGAGGCCCCTACGCTCTGGCCGCGGCGCGGGCGCTCCTGAAGCACTCCGATCTGGCGCCGGCGGAGCTGTGCCGGGAAGCCCTGTTCACGGCGGGGGAAATCTGTGTCTACTCCAACGACCAGATCACCGTGGTGGAGCTGGCTGGCTAGCGCGGATTGCGTCAAAGCGAAGCGGTCGATCGAATCGGCCGCGTACCAGAGCGAGTGTCGGCCGGAGGCCGTACGGAGCGCTCAGGCGAGGCGCCCGATCAGCGGCGGCGGATGAATTCGCCGCCGCGTACCAGAGCGAGTGTCGGCCGGAGGCCGTACGG
>JADFKZ010000202.1 GCA_022564665.1 Planctomycetota bacterium
CAGCCGGGCGCGGAAGGGGGTCCGGTTGGCGAGCCCGGTGAGGGCGTCGTATTGGGCGAGGGTCACCAGTTGCTGCTCCACCTTCTTCCGCTCGATGGCGTAGCGGATGGCCCGGTCGAGCAGGGGCGCGGTGATCTGGCCCTTGACCAGATAGTCCGTCGCCCCCGCCTTCACCGCCGCCAGGTCGATCTCGCGGTTGTCCTGTCCGGTGAGAAGAATGATGGGTGCCGCGCACCCGAGGGTGGCTGCCTCGCGGACGAGATCAAGGCCGTTCCGGTCCCCCAGGCGGTAATCGGCGAGGCAGATGTCGTGCGTGCCCTTGCGCAGCGCCGCCAGCCCCGCGTCCCAGGTCTCCACCCAGTCGAGCTTGAGCGCCGGCCCGAAGATTTCCCTCAGCAGACCGCGGGCGAGAACGTAATCGTCCTCGTCGTCCTCGACGAGAAGGATACTGGGGGCGGCGGTCAATGCTGGGGCTCCCTGCCGTTCGGCGGCAGGCTGACGATCTGGAGCCAGTAGCTGGTCACCGTCCGCATGATGTCCACCAAACTGTCGAAGGTGACCGGCTTGACGATGAAGGAGTTCACGCCCAGGTCGTAGGTGCGGAAGATGTCCTCCTCGGCCTTCGACGTGGTCAGGACGACCACGGGAATGCGCCGGAACTGGGCGTCGCTCTTGATTTCCTTCAGGGCCTCGCGCCCGTCCTTGCGGGGCATGTTAAGGTCCAGAAGGATCAGGCCGGGGTAGGGCGAGCCGGCGAGGTTCTCGTAATCGCCCCGCCGATTCAGGTAGTCCATCAGCTCGACGCCGTCGTTGACGAAATCGACGCCGTTCTTGAGACGGGCTTCCCTAAGGGCATCCTGAAGCAACAGGCGGTCGTCCGGGTCGTCGTCCGCGACGAGTATGGTGATCGGGATTCCCTCATGGCTCATGGCGTGGTTGCTCCGATTTGGCGTGTTTCACCGGCATGGTGACGGTGAACGTGGCTCCTTCGCCGGGGCGGCCCTGTGCCGTGATATTCCCGCCGTGGCGTTCGGCGATTTTGCGGCAGAGCGCCAGGCCGACGCCGGTTCCCTCGTATTTCCCGCGTCCGTGCAGGCGCTGGAAAATGCGGAATATGCGATCGACATACTGCTCCTCGAACCCGATGCCGTTGTCGGTGACAACGATCTCGCAAATCTTCGTGGGCACGGCGTAGGCGGATGACGGGGCCGTCTCCACTATGCGCGCCTCCACCTGGACCACCGGCGGCACGTCTTCGCGCCGGTATTTCAGCGCGTTGGCGATCAAATTCTGGAGCAGCTGGTGCATCTGCAAGGGATCGGCGTCGATGGTCGGCAAGTCGCTGCACTCCACCCGCCCGTCCGTCTCCTGGATACGCACCTCCAGATCCGAGACGACCTGCCGCGCCACCCGGCCCAGATCGACCGGGACGAAGGCCTGCCCCTGGGTGGCCACGCGGGAGAAATTCAAAAGATCGGTTATCAGCCGCTGCATGCGGTCGGCCGCGTCCCGCATGCGGACCACGTAGTCCCGGCCTTCCTCGCCCAGGGCATCGCCATATTTTTTCTGCAACCGGCCGCCGAAGGACAGCACCTTGCGCAGGGGTTCCTGGAGGTCGTGGGAGGCCACGTAGGCGAACTCTTCAAGCTCGGCGTTGGACCGCGCCAGTTCCTCGGCGCGCCGCGCCAGCGTCGCCTCCGCCCGTTTGCGCTCGGTGATGTCCCTGACGATGCCGGTGAACATGCGCTTCCCACCGACCGCCATTTCACCGATCCCCAACTCCAACGGGAAGATTGAGCCGTCCTTGCGCCGGCCCTCGACCTCGCGGCCTGTGCCGATGATCTTGGCTTCCCCGGTCGCCAGGTAGTTGGCGAGGTCCAGTTCCGGCATCAGCAAGGTGACGTTCCTGCCGCAGGCCTCGTCCGGCGCATACCCGAAAATGCTTTCGGCTCCCGGGTTGAAGGACTGGACCACGCCCGTGTCGTCGGTGGTGATGACCCCGTCCACCAGGTTGTCGACGATCGCCCGCAGACGTTCCTGACTTCCGCGCAGCGCCTCCTCCGCCTGTTTGCGTTCGCTGCTCTCCGTCTGCAGCACGGCGTAGGCCTTGGCGAGCGTTGTCGTGCTTTCCTCGGCCTGGCGGAAGCTGGAGTACATGCTGATGAGCAGGCCGGTGAGCACGCAGACATAGCTCACCTTCTTCAACAGGTGCGCGGCATCGAACTCCATGTCGAACAACTGCCCGGAAAAGGACATGAACACGGTCTGGCCCAGGAAACCGACGATCAGCGACAGCACCAGCCAGTGTTCGAAGGCGTCGCGCCGCCATTCGCCCTTGCGCAGGTAGCCGATGAGCGCCACCAGGAAGAAGAAGGCGGGCAGGAACTCTTCGGGGCGGTGGAAGATGATCTCCGGGTAATAGGCCCTGGGCAGCGGCACAAAGGCGAAGAACAGGAAACTGGCCAGGGTCAGTATTCCCGAGGTCAGGTACACCGATCGCTCGCTGATCCGACCTGGCTTGCCGAGCCGTTGCTCGCGCACCCAGGCGAGCCAGCTCAGGCACAGCAGGACCGACAGGAACTGGCGCGAGGCCACCCAGCTCCACGGAATCAACGCCGGCAGGTCCGACGGCAGGTACGGGGCGAAGAACTTCGACGTCACCACCGCGTGGTACCCGTCCAAAAAGGCGGTGCCCAGGAAACCCGTGCCGATGAACAGGAAGGTGTTGTTCTTCTTGCTGTAAAAACGGACCAGCGCCATCGCCCCCACCATCAGCGCCAGAAGGGTGGCGATGACCTCCATGATGGTGTGAAGTTGGGCCCCGCCCTGCCAGGTGGATGTGCGGAGCAGGACGTAGCTCATGACCAAAACAGCCGCGAGGCTCCAATAGGCCACCGACCGCCGACGCGCCGGATAGGGGCCATCCGCCACGGCCGAAACGGTGTCGTCCCCGGCCGCCGGAACGATGTCGTCCTCGACGACCGGAAAGGTGAGGGCGAGCTGCTCCGCCAACTGATGGGCAACCGGGCACTGCCGACACAAGCTCAATATGATGCCGAGCTGTTCAAAGGGTCCACGGCCATGGGGGGGCTCCTTACTGATTATGTCAAACAACTCCGGCGTGACGCGACGTCGTCGTTGACCATCCCTGCAGTCGACGGTCCTTATGGCCGAATGCGGGTTAGTGACGGAGCTGTCAGGCGCATCGTCCATGGCACCTCAGGGCTCCCCTTGAACGAGGCGAGGGAGGTCTTCATCGAGTCCTTAGCGAGGCACCTTTGGGAACAGACTCCGCTTGCCAGTGTTCCTGGGAGCTTGCAGGCGTTCGTTGATGACGTGCGGCCGAGCATCGAGTCTCAGATCAACGCGGACTGGCCCGTCCTTGACCTGACGACCGTCTACGTCCGCTTCCTGTCCGACCCCGACAATCTGGTCAGCATCGGCAAAGG
>JADFKZ010000203.1 GCA_022564665.1 Planctomycetota bacterium
CGCGATGGCACCGCTTCCGTCAAGGTCACACGTGGTGCCCGGCGTCTGCGGACCGCCCCAGGCACCCAGCAACGCCAGCAGGTCAGGCACGTCGACGGCGCCGCTTTGGGGAGCCGCCTGACAGTCCCACGGGCAAGCCTGAAACTCATACGCCCCCATGTCAACGATCGGCGGCGTTCCGTTGCCGGTGTCCGGTGTGCCAAGATCATCAACGAAACGCGGGTTCCCGTCGAGGTCGGTTGTCACGTTGAACGGCACTGCTGTATTGTCGGCGGCGTCAATGCAGGGTGAGTCGCGCGACAGCCGGTAGTTCCCGTTGAGGGGATCGACGAAGAGCGGGTCGGCGTCGATGTTGCCGATGCCGGGCCATCCGCCTTGCACATCGCTGTAGCGAACCTTCGCTGCGGGCTCGGCGTCAGCGATCTCGTTCGGGCTGTTCCCCCAAAGGATACAGTTGGTCACCGTCGGGCTGCTGTTAACGTTGAACATCGCGCCGCCCGACCCGCTACAACAACCGACGCTATTCCCGGTGAATGTACAATTCGTGACCGTGGGACTGCTGTCTACGTTGTACATCCCACCACCGAAGCCGAAGAAGAAGAGCGAAACAGCCGAGTTCCCGCTGAACGTGCAGTTGGTCACGGTCGGGCTGCTGGCTGAGTTGTACATCCCGCCGCCATTGGCGGCGGTGTTCCCGCTGAAGATGCAGTTGGTCACGGTGGGGCTGCTGGCTGAGTTGAGCATCCCGCCGCCATTGGTGCAGGAAGAACCGCTGCGTGTGATCGTGAATCCCTCGAGCACCGTGTTCGGCCCCTCGCCGCTGTCACAGGTAACCACTGAGCCGGACCCTTGACCGTCGATGGTGGTCACCTCCGGCCCGCCCGAACTCCGGAGCGTGACCGCCTTGCCGAGGAAGTTGAACGTCTCGAAGTAGGTGCCGGATGCGACGATGATCTCATCGCCGTCCACGGCGTTGTCGATGGCGGTCTGGATCGCGCAGTATGGATCACCTTCCGTCCCGCTTCCAAGATTGAAGGTCCCATCGCCCTGGTTCAGCAGCACCGAAACGTCGCCGCTGCTCTGGTTTGCCACGGCGAGGTCGGGGCCGTTGACCCCGTCCAGGTCGCCGATCGCCACGGAGAACACCTGGTCTCTGGCTGGATACCGGACGGGGCAGTTGTCGTCATCGACGAAGATGACCGCCGGGCGGGAGGCGGTCGAGCCCATCAGGGGCATGGCCATGGCGATGACGACGGTGGCGACAGTGGCCGCGACCAGGAGCGACTGGCGACAGAGCGACATGGGTGCATCCCCTCCAAGTGAAAGGGCCGCAGGTGGTGCTGAGGTGGTCAGTGCCGATCCGTGGCCGCAAGTCCCCACCGGGCGACCGAATGGAAGGTTCGGCGTCCAGTATAGCGTCGAATGAGCGGCGTTGGGCCGGCGTCACGGGGCGGTATCACCAAAAGCAAGAACCAAAACCAGAGACCAAAGACCTCAGTGCTCAAGCTTCCCCACCAACTCTCCGACGCTGGCGCACCCCTGCCGTTTCACCCACGCCCGGAGCCCCTTGACGACCGCCTCGGGCAGTCGCGGGTCGACGAAGAGGGCCGTCCCCATACCCACCGCGGTGGCGCCGGCGAGAATGAACTCGGCGGCGTCCTGCCACGTCATCACCCCACCCAGCCCGATGATCGGAACGTCCGCGGGCTTCGCGACGGAGACGGATACATCGTGGACCATTTTCACCGCGATCGGGTGAATCGCCGGCCCGCTCAGCCCGCCGGCGGCGGTCGCCGGCCCGGAGGGCTTTTGCCCATGCCCAGGCCCAGGGGCGGCAGGGACTCCGCGCCCGCCGCCGCCGAGGCGGCTGCGTCGCTGCTCGACGTCGATCGCCATGGCGGCGACGGTGTTGATCAGCGTCAGCCCGTCGGCGCCGGCGCCGACGGCCGCGTCCGCCATCGCCACGATGTCACCGACGTTGGGCGAGAGCTTGACCAGCATCCCGGTCCCGCCCAGGGCGGGCCGCACCTCCCCCAGCAACTCCGCCAGACGCGCCGGGTTCTCGCCGAAGACCAGTCCGTCATCGGTGTTGGGGCAGGAGACATTCAGCTCCACCAGCGGAAGGCGATCCTCCTGATCAAAGGCCGAGGCCACGGTGACATAGTCGTCGATCGAGTTGCCGGCGATCGAGCCGATCAGGACGGTGTCGAGCCCGGCCGCGGCGGGCAGCATTTCCACGAGAAACTTCTCCAGACCGACATTGGCCAGCCCCACCGCGTTGAGCATGCCCCCCTCAACAGTGATCAGCCGCCAGGGCGGGTGGCCGGTTCGCGGCGCCCGGGTGATCGACTTGGTCACGATCGCGCCCAGCCGCGCCGGGTCGAGCACGTCCGCCAGCTCGTCGACATACCCGCACGTGCCCGCCGCCGCAACCACGGGGTTCCGCAGCTGGACACCGGCCACACGCACCGCGAGGTCAATCATGAGGGGCGTTGTAACATGAAGCTGGCACAAAGGCACATGGGCACACAGCGCCCCGGTCTCGTCGTGTCCCGCCCACGGCTATCATGGCGCACACCATCAACCACAGGATCTTTCCGTCATGAGCGATATTGACACACGGATCGCCCAGTTCGAGCACATGGCCGCCGAGGACCCGGACAACGAGATGGCCCACTTCAGCCTGGGCAATGCCTTCCTCAAGGCGGGCCGGCACGCCGACGCGGCGCGCAGCTACCAGCGGTGTATCCAGCTCAACCCTCAGATGAGCAAGGCCTACCAGCTTGCCGGTGAGGCCCTTATCGAATCGGGCCGGAAACAGGAGGCGGCCGACGTGCTGTCGGGGGGATATGAGGTCGCCGCGCGCAACGGCGACATGATGCCGCGGAAGGCGATCAAAGGGCTGCTCGCGCAGATCGGTGTCGAGCCACCCGAGGTCGCCGAGGAGCAGCCGCCGGCAGCCGGCGGGCCGGAGACGGGCGACTCTGCCGGTCGGGCGACCGGCCGAGCCGGGAAATATCTCCCGGAGCCGCCGATGCGGGGAGCTCTGGGAAAGTGGATCCATGAGAACATCACCGCCGACACCTGGCAAAGCTGGATCGGGCAGGGGACCAAGGTCATCAACGAGCTGCGGCTGGATCTTTCCCGCGAGGAGGACCAGGTCGTCTTCGACCGCCAGATGTGTGAGTTTCTCGGGATCGACGAAGCGCTCTTTGAGAAGCTGTCGCAGAAGGTGTGACAAGAGAGCGACGAAGGCAAGCAAGGGTTCAGGGGCTGCGGTTCAACGCTTTCCAAAACCCCCAACCCCATTCCCGTCTCTGGGTCGGAGGCCGCGACGCAGCGCTCGAAGAAGTGGCGCCGATCAGCGGCGGCGGATCGAATTCGCCGCCGCGTACCAGAGCGAGTGTGCGGCCGGAGGC
>JADFKZ010000204.1 GCA_022564665.1 Planctomycetota bacterium
GGCAGCGCGGTATCCCGCCGAAGCAGCCTGGAGTGCCCCTTCCTCGCGGTCCAGATTGGCCAGTGAACCTAGGGTTGCCGCCTCCGCCACCACGTCGCCCAGCGCCTCATACGTGGCCAGGGCGCGGTGGGCGGTTGCCCGAGCGGCCGCCGTATCCCCGCGTAAGAAGTGGACGTCGCTCAACAGCATCTGGGTTTCCGCCACGGGGCGTGGATCGTCCAGGCCCTGCCGGATCAAAAGGGCGTGAGTAAGCGCTTCTGCGGCGGCACGGTAGTCCTCGCGGGTCAGGTAAAGGAAACCCAGACCCTGCTCGGCATCGGCCTGGCCCGCCGCATCCCCCAGACGTTGGTAGTCCGCTTTCGCCTGGCCATACAGCCGGGCGGCCGGCTCGAAGTCGTTGAGCTCGGCCAGGACGTCGGCGCGCTGCATCGCCAAATAAGGACGGAAGTACTCGTCAGCCGCGGCTTCCGCCTCTGCGCGCTCCAGCTCTTCCAGCGCGCTGCGCAGCTGCCCCATGACGGTATGCGCGGCGGCGAGGTCGGCTCGGACCTCGGCACGCCGTATCGGGGGGCCGATTTCGCTGAGAATGGCCAGTGCCGCTTGCAGTGAATGCAGCGCGGCCGGGTAATCGCCCCAGCGGAGATGCAGCAGGCCCACGTTCTGTCGATCGTGAGCCTCGCCGCGCCGGTCGCCGGCCGCGGTTCGCGTCTCCAGAGCTTCGGTGTACAGCTCGAGGGCTTCGTCGTACGTGCCCCTCACGGTGGCGAGGTTCGCCAGGTTGCTCAGGTTGGCAGCGGCGGGACGCAACCGGTCGTCACTCCGATTCAACTCGAGTGCCCGCCGAAAATGGGATTCGGCGCCCTGTAGGTCGCCGAGGGCGTCGCGCACCAGTCCCAGGTTGTTCAGGTCCGCCGCCTCGCCCCGGCGGTCGCCGGTTATGGGACGGATCTCGAGCGCACGCCCGTAAAACTCTGCCGCCAGGGCCAGATCGCCCCGGTCTTTGTGGACGCTGGCGATGTTGCCCAGCGCGTTGCTTTTGGTGCGATCGTCGCCCACGGCTTCGGCCAGTTCCAGGGAGCGACTGTGGTAGCGGAGGGCGCGCTCGAACCGGCCCATCGCGTAGTACCCCGCGCCCAGGTTGCCGAGGGCCATCGCTTGACCGGCCCCATCCTCCAACGCGCCATACTGGCTCAGGCTTCGCTCCCACAATCGGAGGGCGGCCTCGGGGCCCTGCTGGAAGAACGCCTCGCGTCCGGCCTGCCGGAGGCTGTCGGCCTCGAGCTTCTCCGCGCGCTCGCCGGCGGACCAGCGCCGGAACTGTGCCACCTGGCCGATGAAGAAGGAATCGGACCAAACCCGCGCGTAGAGTTGGGCCAGGTGCTCGGCCTGAAGCAGCCGGCGCACGCGGTCTTCGGTGAGGGGGGCATGCACGCTGAGTCCCAAGAGTCGGGTCACGGCGGCCCGGGTCTCATCGGGTTGGCCACGGACGTGATCCACCACCCGTGCCTCGTCGCCCGCTTCCAGGAGCGTCAAGATATCCGGCTTGGACGTCGCCACCTGCAACGATGCGACGCTGAGCGCCACGACGACTAAGGCATGCACGAAACCCATTGGTCCATGTCCGCTTAGGGTTCAGCGATCGAAAATCGTACCAACTCCGAGTCCACCCAGCGATCCCATGCCACGCGAGCCGCGACCTTCCACAAGTACTGGACGCCGGGTCGGAAGCCGACCGTTGCCGGCGGTGCGGCTCGTGTCTCCTGGGTCTCTGTCTCCCACACCACGTTCGCCTGGTCATCGAACACGGTAACCCGATAGCGATCCGCGCCCGATACCGGCGACCAGCGGAACTCCTCGGGCGCCGCCGACTCCCCGATGGGCTCTTGCAGCACCGCAGCCGCTGCCACCCCAACCGACGGCTCGCGGTGCACCGGTGCGGGTGTTACGGCCGGTTCCGACGGCCACACCATGAGCAGGCCGACGAGACCCGCCGCCGCGGCGAGGGCACTCGCGGCTCCGATCCGGAGGCGCCTATTGATCGCTCGCCGGCGAGCCACATGTTCCGGGCCGCTCAGGGCGGCCGCGATTGGTTCCGATTGCAGCGCCCGAACCAGAGAAGCAGTCGCCTGGCAACAACGGTGACAGACGGCCAGATGGGACAGCACGCCGGTCTTGTCGTCTGGCTCGAGCAACCCATCCACCAGCGCCGCGATCTGGGCCTCATCGAGACAGCCCGCCTGCACCGGATCCGCCGTGTGACCGTGAGTCTCCAGATTCGAGATGCTACGGCGGAGCCCTGCGACGTCCGCGGCACAGCGGGCGCAGGTCTCCACGTGGACCTCTACCCGTGCCTGGTCGGCTGCGGACAATTCACCCAACACCCAAAGCAGGCGCTCGGTGTCGTCGGGATGGTGGGAGGCCAACGGTTCCCCCTTTGGGTGCTCGTTCAACAGCTCCACGGTGGTCGTTCTCTATTCCTTAAATATCAACGCTGCACCCGCTCGTCGACGGAGATTCCGCAGCATGCCGTCTGGCTGCGCTCCCCACTCCCCTATCGGCTGCCGTTCTCTCATTGGTATAGTAGACGGACATGACCGGGATTTTGCTCAGATGCAGCGGCACGGGGTCAACGTCCTCCTAAGCCAGATCGCTGGGCCCGATCCCTCGGTCCAGCAGGAAGCGGCGCACGGCGGAGAGCGATCGGTAGACATGGTTGTACACGGTCTTCGCACTGTCCCAGCCTACGAGACGCGCGACATCGGCGGCGGAGAGGCCCTCGATGACGAACAGCTGGAGAGCAACGCGCTCTTCGGTGGGCAGGGTCTCCAGCGCCTCGCGGAGCCACTCCCGGGTTTCACCGGACATCAGTTCTGTATCAGGTTGATCGGGGGCGACTGGCTCGCTCGCAGGGTTACCAGCAGATACCCTCCGGTGGTTGGTTGCTGCAGTCGGCGCCAGCTCCTTCAATAGCTGACCGGGCCGCTTCGCCGTCACGGTGCGCTGGGCTTCGGTCAGGGCCCTCAGGAACTGGGGGAACGTGAGCGCTTCCCCTCCCGTCGTTCGGGTGAGCTCATACGCCTCCACGTACGGGTTGCCCTCGACGAACACCCGCTGGAACGCTTCCCGCTGGATTGGCGGCAGCGCCGCCACGACCTTGTCGAGCCGTTTCCGTCCGTGGCGGTGCCGGAACCAATCGATGAGGAGATTGCGGATGACGGCGACGAGCCAGGTCGAGAAGCGGACCCGACCTTCGGGGATGGCGGCGTATTTGCGGAGCCGGGCGAAGTCGTTGGATCGGAGGGATTCGCAGACGTACGCGAAGAGGTCCATCACCTCGTCGTAGCCGTCGCCGTAATGCCGGACGGTGGCGACGATGAGGCGGTGGTAGTGGTCGATCAGCAGGTCCCAAGCAGACTCGGCCGCACC
>JADFKZ010000091.1 GCA_022564665.1 Planctomycetota bacterium
CCTCAACGCCGACTTCCCCCCTCCGCCCCCTCTCGGCGGTGGCGGGGGTGCGGCTGCCGCAGGTGGTTTCTCCACCTTCCCGACCGGCGGCAATGGCTTTTCGCTCATCTCCGACGACTTCGACGGCAACAAGCGCCCCGACATGGCCGGCACGGCGAGGACCTCCGGTCTCACCGGACAACCGGGAGTGGTGTTCGTGCTTCTGGGTCTGGGCGACGGAACGTTCGAACCCGTCGCCCTTTATAACGTCGGCTCGAATCCACTGGACCTGTCCAGCGCCGACCTGCAGCGAGATGGCGCTGTGGACATCGTCGCCGTCAACACAGACGATGGGACGGTTTCGATCCTGATCAACCAGCTAGACGGCACCTTCGTCGCGGCCTCCCCGCTGGCGGTGGGCGGCACACCGGTGTCGATCGAAGTCGTGGAGCTGAGCGGAGATTCCGATCCCGATCTCGCCGTGGTGGCGATTGACCCCGAAATCGGTCCGGCGGTCCAGGTGCTTCAAAACGCACTCGGCCTGGGCACCGAGCTTGTCTTTGAGGACCCCATCCCCTTCAGCGTCGACGCCGATCCCAACTTCGTTCTCAGCGTCGACCTCAACGACGACGGGGTGGCGGACCTGGTGACGGTGAACGCCGACGAAGGAGAGAGCGGCGGCTCGGTGACGGCGCTCCTGGGCGACCCGCGTCCCATCGCCTTCCGCGCTCGGCTCGACATCAGGCCCGGGGGCTGCCCCAACCCCCTGAACCGCAAGAGCCGCGGCGTCCTGCCGGTGGCACTGCTGGGCAGCGGGGACTTCGACGTTTCGCTGGTCGACCTGAGCACCGTCCGGCTCGAGCGCGCTGCCGGCATCGGCGGCAGCGTCGCCCCACTCCAGGGGCCGCCCGGCCCTTCCTCGAGAATCGAGGATGTCGCGACGCCCTTCGACGGTGAGCCATGCAACTGCCACGATCTGACCGGTGACGGCACCGTCGACCTGTCGATGAAGTTCGGGCTCGCCGAGGCCGTAGAGCAGCTTGAATTGAACCTCTTGTCCGGCGGCGACGTGGTGGAGCTCGTCCTCTCGGGCTTGCTGCTGGACGAGACCCCGTTTGCCGCCTCCGACTGTATTCGAATCGTGCCGGCGCCGGACATCGACGGCGACGGGGCGGTCGGCGTCGCCGATCTCCTGGTGCTGCTGGGAGCGTGGGGTCCCTGCACGCCTACCCAGGAGCAGGAGTGCCTGGCCGATCTGGACGAGGACGGAACCGTGGGCGTCAGCGACCTGCTCACGCTTCTGGCCAACTGGGGATAGCGTTTCCGGGGTCAGGGGATCAGGGCTCGGAACGAACTGCTGAACTCCGAACTATGCTCTTTCATCCGCGTCCCTTTGCGGTCCTGCGCGGTGAATCTTCGCCTTCTTCTTACCTCATCCCGTCGATCTCGCGGCGGAGCTTCTCAAACTCCAGGTCCGAGTTCTCGCGGGTGATTCGTTCTGAAGCCGCCCTATTGGCCTTCATCCGGCTGGGCCGCTGGTCTGCCCGTTTGTCGTCGTGCCCACCAGAGACCAGATGCCGCCGGGCAGCGGCACTCCACCGATCAGCGCGACCTTGGCGCGCCGCCGCGTCGGCGTGGACGGAGGCGTTCCGGCTCGGCGACCGACGGCCTACACGTCCATCGCGATGCTCGCGTCTGTGCTCTGGGACCGCACCGCGGTGATCGTCCCGACGTTCGTGAGCCGCATCCCGGCGGTCATGACGCCTCTCGCGCACCACATCACGGTGCTCGCCCCGACCCTCGTGGGCCATACTCCGGCGGTCATGACGCCTCTGTCGCACCGCATCACCGTGATCGTCCCGACGTTCGTGAGCCGCATCCCGGCGGTCATGACGCTTCGCGCGGACCGAATCGCGAAACTTGTCCCGACGCTCGTGGGCCGCATCCCGGCGGTCATGACGCCTCTGTCGCACCGCATCACGGTGCTCGTCGCGAAAATCCTGTCTGTGTTCGGCGCGGCGCTCGACTCGCCTCTGGCGCCGCTCGGCCCGACGATCCCCTACTTCGTCGCGATGCTGGAGCCTCTCGGCCCGCCGCTCGACGCCACTGGCCAGTTTTTCGTCAAGCTTCCGGTGCCGATCCTCGGTCATTCCGCCGCGAACCTGCTCGATCCTCTCGTAATGAAGCACGCGCAAACGCTCCTCTAGGGCGTCAATCTCAACCACCCGGTCGGTCGCATCCCGCCGCTCGGCGATCTCTCTCAGCTGGCGGAGCCGCGACAGGCGATGGCGGTACTCGCGCTCCATGTGAGATGCCCGTTTCATCCGCTCCTTCGCTTGCGGCTTCGCTGATGTCGCTTCGGGGCGTGTCTCGAGATCGACCGCCTTGGGACCCGCGGCGGTCAGGTTCGCGTTCCAGCAGCCGCAGGCAAGGACCGCGGCAACCACACCATGACGGACGATGTTCATGAGAGCTCCCTTCCTCGACGTCAGCGGCCGCCCCCCGGCCGCCGACGCACTGTTGAAAACGGTCACGATCCGGTCAAATCACCTATGTCCCGAATTGGGCCACGCCACCCGCCAGGCTGGCGTGCCGGCCGGTGCGGGCCCAACAAATGACCCAGACCCTTCGATCGGCCGGCGCTTATCGGCGCCGCCATCGGACGAACTGCCTCAGGCCGCCAGATCACGGGTCGCCAGATCCGCCACCAGGCGGTCAATCGTGTCATCATCCACCGACTCCGGTGTCATGCCTGGTAGTGCGTACCGCGCACACAACGCGCGCCCAAGCGCTGCCGGCTCAGCCATCACGAAGAAGACCGGCACCCCGATCACGTTGGTTGCAAACCGTAGCGCGCGACGCAGGTGCTGCTGCGTCGTGGCGATAATCAACTCCCGGCCTTCCAGACGCAGGGGCAGGATTCGAAATTGCCAGGCCTGCCGCCGCGTGACCAGGGTCGCGGCCTGCTCATCGTACACCTCGACAGCGGGATCGACGGTCCGTGTCATACCAGCGTATTGCTTGGCCCACGCTTCCTCGATCCGCTCGGGATCGACCCCGAAGAGTCGCTCCGCCAGGAGCCCGAACGGGTCCCCCGTATGCTCCTGCTTGTCCAGAATCTGAGCAACCTGCGGCTTTGACAGCACGCCGCTCTCGATCAGCAATTGTCCGAGCCGAACTTCGGTCATCAGTCTCGTCCCTGCGGACTCCCATCCGCTGCCGCCTCACGACGTATCGGCTGCGACACCCCGATCGGCAGCCCAATCCACTATTTGACGGCAGATCGGGACGGCGAAGAACTGGGCTGTACCGGCTGGCCAGCGCTGGCAAATTGCCCTGCCGCCCGGTATCGTTTGCCTTCCCTGCACAAGTCGCGCAGCCCGCAAGGCCGCGGGATGGGAAGACGCAGCTGGGAATCGATCCGTCGCCACCGAATCGACCGATGGACCGACGTTTGAGGATCCCGGGCAAGAGATCGCCGGATACCCTTTGGGCCAATGCACGAGCGGATTCGCGACAAAATCCTGGCCGGCTGGGGGCGACTCGTCGCGTCGCATCCGCTGGCGACGCTGGCCGTGTGTCTGCCCATCGCTGCGGTCAGTGTCGTTTTCACCGCGACGGGTCTGGAGTTTGAGTCCGACCGCAGCCAGCTGATCGATCCCGAGCAAAGCTGGAACCTGGCGTACGCTCGATACACGGAGAACTTTCCGCAATCCAACGACCTCATCGTGGTGCTTGAAGGGGATCCCGATGACTCCGCCGTCAATGAGCTGGCGCGCCGAGTCGCGCAGGATCTGGCCGGCGACGGCCGCGTGAGGGCCGCCAATGCGGGCTTCGATACCGCTGAAGCAGGCCCGAGGTTCTTCACATTCGCCGGACGCGAGAAATTCGACCGGACGCTCGGGGAGCTGACCACCGGGCGCCGAATCGCAGACGCTGACAACGCCAACGCGCTCCTTGGGGTCCTGCTCGCGGCGCTCACGCAGGACCAGTCCGATCCCGCCAGCCTCGATCGGCTGGATGAGTTCGTCGCGCCCTACCTGGACGCCGCCAGGAATCGGCCGTCGAGCTTTGACTTCCTGGATCCGAAGCGGCCGAATTGGCAGCCGCTTGCCAGCAATAACGGGGAGGGCGCGCTGCGTTACGTACGGGTGCAGCTTGCCAGCGGCGGCAACGGCATCAACACGATCGGCTCGACGCTTGCCTGGCTGCGGGGTTCCGTCGACAAGACCGTCAAGGCGAGTGAACGCCCGGGCACCGCATGGGGGGTCACGGGCATCCGGGCAATCGAGGCCGACGAGACAACCCAGGCGATCCGCGACTCGACGATCGCGTCGCTCCTGGCCATCACGTTGATCACGCTGGTGATGTTTGTGGCGTTCCGAGGCCTGAGGGTTCCCCTGCTGGCGGCCGGTGCGCTGATCGTCGGCATGGCCTGGAGCTTCGGCTGGCTGATGATCACGGTCGGCCACCTGCAGATTCTGTCGGTGGTCTTTTGCGTGATCCTGCTGGGATTGGGGATCGACTTCGCCCTGCTCTTCGTCTCGCGCCTGGAACTTATCAAGGACGAGCATCAGGACCTGGCCTCGGCCACGAGCCGCGTCTACCAGCGGATGGGTCCGGGAATGGTCACCGGGGCGGTGGCCACCTCCGCCGCCTTTGCCGCCATCGGCCTGACCAAGTTCAAGGGGATGGCGGAGATGGGCACGATCGCCGCCGGCGGCATCCTGCTCTGCCTGATCGCGGTCCTGAGCGTCTTCCCCGCCCTGCTGGCGCTGACCGGACGATGGAAGCAGATCATCCGCCACCGCCCGGGAGGTGAGACGGCGCACTTTGCGCAGGGCCGTCTCGACTTTGTCGACGATCACCCCCGAGCCACCCTGGCCGTCGTGTCGCTGACCGTGGCCGTCCTGTTGGCGGTAGCGGTCGGCACTGTTCGGTATGACCCAAACGTCCTCAACCTCCAGTCGAAGGGCGTCGAGTCAGTGGACTGGGAAGAACGCGTGGTGAACGAGGATGCCCGCAGCGCCTGGAGCGCCGTGGTGCTGGCCAAACCCGAGAACGCCGAAACGCTGGTCTGGAAGCTCCGAAGAGCCTCCGCCGTCTCCGATGTCGGAGGCATGGGGATCCTCTATCCACCGGACCTCGCCGAGCGGCAGGAGGCGATCGCGCGGATACGCGACGGCTCCTTCAACGCGCCTCCGGCCAAGCCGGGGATGGCGCAGCTGCTTCGGCAGCTTGTCAGTGTGCAGACGGGGATCCGGCTGCGGGCGGACTCGCTCCCCGAGGAGATAAGAACCCGCCTGAACGCCACGAGCGATCACATCACCGCCGCGCTCCAGGCCGCCCGGAACCTAAACCGCAAGACGCGGGCAGCGGCGTGGAAGCAGCTCAACCTGAACTTTCTGGCGGTCCGCGACAGGCTCGCGGAATGGCTCGATGAGGCCCTGGCCCCCGGGGACCCCGTCCCCGAGGACCTGCCGGCCCTGCTCCGCGACCAGTGGACGGGGCAAAAGGACCAGTCCTGGCTGCTCCTGGTCCATCCGAAAGCCGACGACCAGTCCATTCTGGCACCCGAACGTCTCGAACATTTTGTCAAGTCGATTGAGGTCGCGCTGGCCGGACCGGGTGACCCGGGCTCGAGCATCGCCAGTGCAACCAGTGCCCAGGTCATCGGGCCCCCAGTCCAGATCTATCGCTCCAGCCTGCTCATTCAACGGGAATTCGTTAAGGCGGCCATTCTTGCGGTCGCCGCGATCGTTATTCTGCTGTTCCTCGACTTTCGCTCGCTCGCCGACGCGTTGTGCGCAATGGCCCCCGTATCCATCGGTTTCGTGGGCGCCTTCGGCCTGATGGGGCTGGCGGGCGTGCCGCTCAACTTCGCCAACATCATCGTTCTTCCGATCATCTTCGGCATCGGCGTCAGCGCAGGCGTTCACGTCGTCCACCGATGGCGGTTCGAGCCCTCCGGCCGACCGAAAGGGCTCAGCGGCGGAACCGGCCGGGGGATCACCCTGACCATGCTCACCACCATGATCGGCTTCGGCTGTCTGCTCATCGCCCAGCACCGCGGCATCAGGTCGCTCGGCTTCGTCATGATCATCGGTCTTGGGGTGACGCTGCTCGCCTGCTACATCGCGCTACCGGCGGTTCTGCGGCTGCGGACGTCGGCTGCCGAGGCGGTCGGCGGGGGCACACCGCAGGAGACGGTATCCCAAGCAGCGCAGGCCCCGGCATCGCAGACGGCGGGTGCCGGCGCAGCCGACTGACGCCCACGCGATGAAGAACGCGCTGCGGCGCCCCTGGGTGTCTCAGGGGGTGCTGGCCTTCATCAGCCATCACCCATCGCCAGCCGGCAGAACATCTCCACCCCCGTTGCAATCGCGTCGTCGTTGAAGTCGAAGGTCGGCTGGTGCAGCTCGGCCATCGCCGGGCCGCCCTTGGGCACGAGACCAAGGATGAAGAAGCACGAGGGCACCACCTGACCGTAGAAGGCGAAGTCCTCCCCCCCCATGACCGGTTGCTCCACCTCGATGACGCGATCGGGCCCCAGCGCCTGCGTCGCCACCGCCCTGAAGATCTCCACCGCCTCGGGGTGATTGACCGTCGGCGGATAGCCCCTCTGGAAATCAAGCTCAGCCCGGCAGCCGTGGGCCTCGGCCACCCCTTTGGCGATCTCGCCCAGCCGCTTCTCGGCGAGCCGGCGGATCTGGGGCTCGAGCGTCCGAACGGTGCCGGCGAGCCGCGCCTCAGAGGGGAGGATGTTGTACGCGGTCCCGGCCTGGACCCTCGTCACAGAGACGACGATTGACTCCAGAGGCGGCACGTTCCGCGAGCTGATCGTCTGGAGGGCGGTGACGACGGCGGCCGCGGCAACCACGCAGTCGCGCCCCACATGGGGCCAAGCGGCGTGGCAGGCGGCACCCCTGATGACAAGGTCAAAGGTGTCGGCGGCGGCCATCATGGAGCCCGGCCGTGTTCCAACCACCCCCAGCGGCTCCCGCGGCCAGCCGTGCAGTGCGAACATCCGCGCAATCGGCGGGCCGAGGACCGAGCCATCGAGACACCCATCGGCGACCATCTTCTCCGCGCCGGCGCCGCCTTCCTCCGCCGGCTGGAAGAGGAGGGTGACCGGTCGGGGCAGACCACCGCGGGATTGGGTGATGCTCGCGAGCACACGGGCGGCGCCGAGAAGGATCGTGGTGTGGCCGTCGTGGCCGCAGGCGTGCATGACACCATCGTTTTGCGAGCGGTACTCGACCGCGTTCTCCTCCTGGAGAGGTAGCGCGTCCATGTCGGCCCGCAGACCGATCGTGTACTCCTTGTTGGATCCGTCCCCCCCGGCCAGGTGCGCCATGACGCCGGTGCCACCGGCAAGGCCGGCCTTGAACTCGATGCCCGCCCTGGCCAGCTCACGCTGGACGACCTCGCTGGTCCTCTTTTCCTGATAGGCCAGCTCGGGGTGGGCGTGAAGATCACGGCGAATGGCGATGAGATCGGCAAGCTGCTCCCGGATTCGGTCACGCAGGTCGTCGGTCTCTTCCATGGGGGCATGGTAGGAAGAATGGAGGGGCAGGGGTTCGGGAAAGCGGCGGGCCCCCACGCCTGAACCCTGAACCCTGCTCTTTTCTCCGCGGTGCTGGACACCAGCCTGCGCGCCGCCGTTTTTCGAGGCGGCTGTGACGGAGTCCCGATGGAATCGGGACGACGCCATGGTCGGTTCGTTGACGATAAGACCGGGCCTTCGCCCCGATGGAATCGGGACTCAGACCCAGCCACCCAGGGATTGCCAAAAGCCGACAGCTCGCTTCCTGAACCCTGCTCTTTCTCCGCGGCCCTCCGCGGTGAATCTTCGCCTTCTTCCGCTATTTCAACGCCGGCAGTCCGCGCGCCAGCCGGCCTTCGTTGACGAAGGCAAAGGCCTGTCGGTCGTGGCGGATCAGACGGGCCAGCTGGCTCATGGTGACGCCGAGCACACCCCCCGCTCCGCCGACGTCGCCGGCCCTGGCGGTGACGACATCAAGCGCCTCGGCCAGGAGCGCCGCGTAGTCCCGATTCTTAGGATTGACGGGCATCTTGGTACCCTGCCGTCTCTTCTCCCAAAGCGCGGTCGGCCGGTAGCGGACAGGATCGATCCGGGTACGGATCTCGCGGGCGAGCTTGAGCCGCAGCCGGCGGGCGGCAACCCGCCGGTTCTCAGATTGGCGCCGCCGCTGGGCCGCCGTCACGCTGATCCCCGTGGGTGTGTGTGTCATCTGCACCGCCGTTTCGACCTTGTTGCGATGCTGGCCGCCCGGACCCGAAGCCCGGCCAAAGGTGACGCGGCACTGGGCAGAAAACTCGCGCTCCGACAGCGCCGCGGGATGCGGGCCGATGATGGTGGTCAGAGACGGGGGCATGGGGCTGTTGGCTTGTCGCTCTTGGCTTTTGGCTTTGCGCAATCCTTGGTCTGACCTCGGCCACACGCTACCAGGGAGCCAAGAGCCAACATCCAAAGGCCCGCTTCATACCACCACCCTCCCCGACACCACCTCGCTCGCCGTCGCTGCGGACAACGACCAGTGATCGAACTCGCCCGCGGCAAGCTTGCACGCGCCGAGACCCGCGATCATGGCCGCATTGTCAACACAGTATTCCATCTTCGGCAAACGCAGGTCCAGGTCCCGGGCCTCCGCCAGATCGTTGAGGGTGCTTCGCAGCGCCTGGTTGGCGGTGACCCCGCCGCCCGCCAGAATCGTCTTGACGCTATGGCGCTCAAGCGCGCGGGAGAGCTTCCGCTGGATAGCCGCAATGGCCGCCCGCTGGAAGGCTGCGGCCAGGTCATTGCGCTGCTGCTCGGTAAGATGGGTGGCCGGCCGGGTGTACCGTCTCCGGTCGTCGCCGGACCGGGGCCGGCCGCAGGCGGCGTAGAGCAACGCGGTCTTGAGCCCGCTGAAGGAGAAGTCCAGGCTGTCAGCCTCCAGCATGGCCACGGGGAAGCGGTGGGCCTCGCCGTCACCTGAGCGAGCGGCCCGCTCCAACGCGGGACCGCCCGGATAGCCAAGGCCCAGGATTGTAGCCGCCTTGTCGAACGCCTCACCCACCGCGTCATCGATCGTCTTGCCGAGTAGCTGGATCTGAAGTGGGCCCTGTGCGAGCAGGAGGCTCGTGTGCCCTCCTGATACGACCAGGCCCAGGGCGGGGTAGACGACCGGGTCCGCCTCGAGCAGCCCCGCGTGGAGGTGAGCGGCGATGTGGTCGACCCCCAGCAGCGGCGTACTGAGTGACCAGGCAAGGGCCTTGGCGGCGCTGGTCCCAACCAGCAGTGACCCGATCAGCCCGGGGCGATGACACACCGCCACACCGTCCAGATCACGGAAGCCCAGACCCGCATCGCCCAACGCCTCGCGAATAACCGGGACGATCCGTTGGAGGTGGGCCCGGCTTGCGATCTCCGGCACCACGCCTGCATAGCGTCGGTGAAGCTCGTGCTGTGTGGCGATGACGTTGCTGAGCACGCGTGTTGGACCCCTGGTGATCGCCGCCGCCGTCTCGTCACAGCTTGTCTCGATCCCCAGGATGAGCGGGTCGTCGGTCATGGCGGTCACCGGGGGTCGGGGCCGAGGGGCTCGAGGCGGGTCTGCCGAAGGGCGAGCTCCAGGTCTTCACCCAGGATGCGGAAGGATCCGATCAGGTTGCCATCGGCGTCGTGGACGCTGAGGGTTCCACCTGCGGGATCCGTATCGGGCGGGAACAGCGGGCTGCTCCCGGCCTCCACCGCCATCTCCAGAAGATCGCGCAGGCGGTCGTTCAGCACTCGCAGCTGATCCAGGTGCCGCCGGCGGACGGCCAGATGTCGCCTGATGGTGTCATCCAGGGCCAGCTGGGTGCCATCTTCGGCGCCCACCACCAACCACCGACCACCCCGCAGACGCCCTTGCAGCGTTTCCAGCGCCGCCGCCAGCTGCTGGTCCTTACGAACCGCGCGGATCCATTCCGGGTCGGGGGCCACCTCGATCGCGGCGGCTCCCGGACGGATGACCTCAAAGAGGCGCCGTGCCATGATCATGTCTCTGTGTGCGCGGTCGCTCATTCCCACGATGAAGCCCGGGTCCGGGTCAACGCCCCAAACCGCTCTACCGGACTTCCGGGCCAAGTTCCGGCCGCTGGCCAAGTAGTAGTGCCCGGTCGTCAGCTTGAGCATGCCACGGTCATTGGGAAGGTTGCGGACCTCCTGGACCGATCCCTTGCCGTAGCTACGCGTGCCCAGAACCTTGGCGCGACCGTTTTCCTGTAACGCTCCAGCCACGATCTCGCTTGCGGAGGCGGAGAAACCGTTCACTAGTACGACCATCGGAAACCCCAAGAACGTCTCCTGGGGCGCCGCGTGCCATGATTTCGGTCGCCGGGCACGCCCCCTTACCGAGACGATCAGTCCTTCAGAGAGGAACAGGTCCGCGGTCTTGATCGCAACCGCCAGGTCCCCTCCGGGGTTGTCGCGAAGGTCGAAAATCAGACCGCGGAGGCCGCCGTTGTCCAGCCCGGTGAGGGCCTCCCTCAGGTGGGCAATGGAGGTGTTTGTGAACTGGGTCACCCGGATGTACCCGATTCCCAACTGCTCATCAAGCCAGTAGTCCCATTTCTCGCCGTCGCGGCGCACACCCTTGACCGTGGGGGTCATGATCCGCTGCCTGACGATGGAGAGGTCCTCCTCGACACCGTCGAGGTGGCGGACGTGAATAGTCACCTCGGTGCCCGCCTCCCCCAGCAGCAGGTCGATGCACTCGTTGATGGGCTTGTTGTCAACGGTGACACCGGCGATTTCGAGCACGATGTCACCTGCTCGCACCCCGGCCTCCAGAGCCGGAGAGTCCTCCATGGGAGTGACGATTGTCAGGTATTCATTGTCGATAATGACCTCCGCACCAATACCGACATAGGTGCCTCGCATGTCCTTATTGAATTCCGCTTCGCCGGCCGAGGGCACGTAGACCGTGTAGGGGTCGTCCAGAGCATCGATCATCGCGATGATCATCAATTGCTGCATGGCCTCCTCGTCGGGCTTCTCGACGTACGAGTCCAGCAGGTGGCGGCGGACGAGGATGATCGGGTCGAACCATTCATAATCGGCCGATCGCCCGGCCAGGGCGATCGGGAGCCCCGCGAGCATCGCCCCCAGGAGAACCAGCAGAAAGACGGGGGCGACGTTTCGTGTGATCCGCACGGCACAAACTCCTTGTGTGCGAGCAGGGGCTGAGGAATCGTAGGCTCTGTCTGACAACCCAACCGTGAAGTGGGGTTGTCAGACAAGGCTCCAGATCCAGCTCTGAGGCGATCCGCTAGAATACGCCTGTTCGGCGCCGAGGCATGTCGCAACTCCAGCGTCAACAAACCCCAATCGCGGCCGAGCGGGCCCTGCTCGTTACGCTTCACCTGCGTGGCTCATCTATCGACGAGGCCGATCCCTTCAGCGAGCTCCGAGCGTTGGCCGAGACGGCCGGGGCGGAGGTGGTGGGCGAGCTCATCCAGCGGCTGTCCAAGCCGACAGGTCGCACCTATCTCGGAAAGGGCAAGACACGCGAGCTGGCCGAGCTGGTGGCGACGACCGACACCACGCTGGTGATCTTTGACAACGATCTGGCGCCGGCCCAGATCAAGGCGATCGAGGAGGCCACACGATGCAAGGTCGTGGACCGCAGCGAGCTCATTCTCGACATCTTCGCCAACCGGGCGACGACCCATGCGGCGAAGTTACAGGTGGAGATCGCCCAGCTCGAGTACACCTACCCGCGGCTGCGGGCGATGTGGGATCACCTGGAGCGGATCGTGGGCGGAGCGCCGATCGGCATCGGTACGCGCGGTCCGGGTGAGAAGCAGTTGGAGATCGATCGCCGTCTCGTGCAGCGCCGAACCCACCACCTGAAGCGGGAGCTGGCCGCGATCAGGAAACGAAAAGTCCTCGAGGTGGCCAAGAGAAACCAGGACCATTTCACCATCGGCCTCGTGGGGTACACCAACACCGGAAAATCCACGCTGTTCAATCGTCTCACGGCGGGCGGGGCGTTCGCCGACGCAAAGTTGTTTGCCACGCTGTCGACGCGGGTCGAGCGGTGGGATCTGGGGGATGGAATCGCGGCGATGCTCTCGGACACCGTGGGGTTCATCCGCAACCTGCCCCATCATTTGATCGCGTCGTTCAGATCGACGCTGGAGGATACCGTCAACGCCCAGTTGCTGATCATCGTGATCGATATGACCAGCTCCAGCGCCCCGGTGCATCTGGAGATGGTGCAACGGATCCTCGATGAGATCGGGGCCTCCACCCAACCCCGGATCCTTGCCCTGAACAAGATCGATCAGATGGCCGACGACAAAACGCTCCTCGTGTGGCTCAACCGCCACCCCGACCTGGTGCCGATCAGCGCCCTGACCGGCGAGGGCCTCGCCGCTCTGGCCGACGTGGTGCGGGGCCACGTCCGCGGCGCGACGCGAGATGTCAAGATCACCGCGAGGATCTCCGATGGGAGAACGATTGCATTGCTCGAAAAGAAATGCAAGGTGCTCAATCGGCGGTACGCGGACGGTCAGGCGGAACTGATCGTCCGGATCGGGAGACGTCAGCTGGACGAGCTTCTGGCCCAGGATGCGAAGATCAAGATCAACGGTCGGGACCCCCGGGAGGCGATTCAGCACGAATGGGGTGTCGGTCGCGGCGTCGGCCTGCCGAACTCAGATGACCCTTAGCGCCGTTTCCACTTGGCCAGTTTCGCGCTCAGAAGAACTCACCGCGGAGA
>JADFKZ010000205.1 GCA_022564665.1 Planctomycetota bacterium
CCGCTTCACGCAGCTTGTTGACGATCTCTTCGGCCGAATACCGTTTCCGTTTGCTCATGACCTGATCCTCCCTGATCCAGCGTCGAGTACCACTCGAACGCTGGACTTGATTCAGGGGGAAAGGTCACCTTCGTCGGCAACTTTGCACTCCGTGGTGGTGGCATCACGAACCGCCTTGATTTCGGTACCGAGCCGAGCAACTTGGGCCTGGCGAACTGCTTGGTCGCAGGGAACTGGGCGTCAGAGATGGGTGGCGGGTTTTACAACCTTGACGGCTCGGCCAAGCTGGTCAACTGCACCCTAAGCGGCAACAGGGGCGGAGGCCTCGTCGTGCGCATGCCGGGTGCGGTGACGGTCACAAGCTGCACTGTCTGGGGCAACGACCAAAGGCAGATCGGAGGGATCCCGATAGTGAAGTACAGTTGCATTGAAGGCGGGTGGGACGGGCCGGGCTCGAACATCATCGACGCCGACCCGCTCTTTGTCGACCCCGCAAACGGTGACTTCCGTCTCAAGCCCGGCTCCCCGTGCATCGACGCCGGGGACAACACCGCCGTGCCGGTGGAAATCGCCATCGACCTCGACGGCAACCCCCGCTTCGTCGATGAACCCTGCGTCAATGACACTGGCAACTCCGACGGCATCAATCCGATCGTGGACATCGGCGCATACGAGTTCCAAGATGCGAGCGCAATCGCTGACCTTAACCTCGACGGCGTAGTGGGCATGGCCGACCTGCGGATACTCCTGGCCTTTTGGGGTCCATGCGGTGGTATCTGCCTGGGCGATTTGGACTGCGACGGCATCGTGGCTGTGCCGGACCTTCTCACCTTGCTGGCGAACTGGGCCCCGTGACATGATGTCGTTGTCGGCGCGCGTCGGTAGGTCGCCAGGAATACGGTGTTCCTGGGCGATCGCCTGCAGCGTGTGCATTGCCGCCGCAGACGCGTCCTCTGTTTGGCCTGCGGGTACGACCTCCGCCATGCGGAACACGAGGCGTGCCCGGAGTGTGGGTTGGCAGCTTGACGCTGCTGGCGGCGTGGGGGGCGTGTCCGTGACTACGCCGCCGCCGCAACTGAGATCCGCCGCCGAATTTCACGAAAGCTATCTGTCAGCACACCACCTAAGAGCATGGTAAAGGGATAGGCTTCGAGCGCTGTCACGCCTTGATCCGATCCGACGATCTCAATAATCCGCCGCCAGACTTCCGGGCCAACGGGCGCAACATCAAACTGTTCGAGGGACTCAATGAACCGCATGATCTCCGAATCCTCGGGGCTTACGCGAGTCAGAGTCGCTAGGCCATCTTTGATCGCCTCCGCTAACCACGGATTGAGCTTGATAAACAGACCGGCCATGCACTGAAGCAGCAGCCCGTGTAACTGCCAAAACTGCTCGCGGCCCATCTGAAGCGGATCCTGCCGGATAAGACGCCCACCGTCGATACCAAGAACTTCGGTCGCCTTGTCGGGGCTCAGGAGGTACTCCACTACCAGAAGGGATGAGGTGACGAAATCGCGGAAGATCAACTGCCGCAACTCGTCAGGGAAGCGCTCTGACCGCTCCCACAACTCTTTGACCACCGCATTGTTCGTGGCGTTCCAGTGGGCGTAGCGCCCACTGAGCACGTTTCCAATCCACTTGAACATCATCGCCCCTGCACTCACTCATTTGACTATCGGACTCGTCGACTAGACCTTCGCTCTTGCCTATTCATCGTCAGCAATCTGCCGTGGATTTCGCCCCCGCCTCCTTCTTTGGGGAACTTCACCCCGCGCCCCCCTCGGCGGCCCCGAGCAGCCGGGATTTTACGTCCCCGGCGGACGGTCAGAATCCCACGACCAACGTCTTCCGCCCAGCCCCCGGCACTGGTATGCTGGACGCCGGGAGCAAGGGGGTTGCCATGAACAAGCTAATCTGTTGCCTAGCCGTGGCGGAGGAGCCGGGCGAGGGTCAAATAGGAAATGTGGGTCTATGATATTTCAGTGCCCTTCTGGCGCGGCATTGTGCAGCGCGGGGAGTCGACCATGCGCAGGAGATCGTTGGGTGGGATCCTGGCCGCCGGAGCGATTGCTTCGGTCAGTTTGGCGGATGTGACGCTGCTCTATTCGCCGACCGTGATGAATCTTGGCGAGACAGTGGTGATCACGATCTCGCTGCGGGCGAACGACGGCACGGACGTGTTACTGGACGGTGTGTGGATCACATATGACACGGGCGGCGCTGCCTGGAATGCGCTGCAGCCGAGTGGGTTCTCCTGGCTTCCCGCGATCATGCACGATCCCGCCCAGTGGTTCATAAACGAACAACTGCCGAGCCCGCTGGCAGTCGCCTTGCCCTCGGCCAGTGCCATTCCCATTCCGGGTGGGACGGAGATTCAGCTCGCCACCTTGACGGTGACGCCGATCACTACGGGCCAGTTTGATCTCGCATCCAACCTGTTTGTCGTCAACTCGGCGGGAGTCCCTCTCGTCGTAAAGGGTGGTGATCCGGTGACGCTTACCGTGGTGGATCCCACTTGCGTTGGCGACGTGGACGGTGACAGCATGGTGGGCGTCCCCGACTTGCTAGCCCTGCTGGCCGCCTGGGGCACCAACCCCGGCGGGCCGCCCGACTTCGACGGCGATGGTGTCGTGGCGGTGCCGGATCTCCTGACGCTGCTGGCGGCGTGGGGGCCGTGTCCGGTGGTCGGTGAGATCTGTATAGCTGACATCACCGGCGCATCTGATACGCCGCCTGACTGCGATGTTGGTATCCCTGATTTGCTTATGCTGCTGGCGGCGTGGGGGCATTGCCCCGGCATGTCAGGGTCTGAGCCACTGTCACTTCAGGAGGAGATTGAGAACGCTGGCCTGGTGTGGCCAGATGACTGGGACGATTTCCAAGAGTGCATGATGGAATGCAACGAGGAGGATCAAGAAAACTACCTGTGCTGGATGGATCATTACCTGGGCACCTGCACCGGGGAGATTTGCGATCCCGACCCTTGCCCCGGCGCAGATCCATTTAGCGGCTTCCACTTGGGATTCTGATCCATTGATTCCGCCGAGCAAGCGATCGCGAACGATTTGAAACCAACTGGCTGATACGTCAATAACCGCCCGAGGGCCTTTGCTCTCGGGCGTTTTCGTTTAGCCGTAGCACCGAGGCATCTCGCTCGTCATAGTCCAGCCAAAGGGCTTGCACTCTTGTGGCCTACATAGGCCCTCCGGCTCAGACCCCTAGGAATCCACCTGGGGGTTTTTGATCGCCAGCTGTCGCAGGTCCGAGGTACAAATTCCTGCGGTGCAAGTAATTTCTGCAATCTCGCGGCTTTCGCACTCTTGTGGTAGACTTTCGCGACCTAACGACCCCCCTTCGAAGGCCTGGCGCGGCTCAGTCCTGTGCCGGGCC
>JADFKZ010000092.1 GCA_022564665.1 Planctomycetota bacterium
CCGATGGTTGCCGGGGTGGCCGCCTCCCTCCAGGGGATCGCCAAGATGTTCTTCGGGATCCCGCTGATGCCCGAGCAGATCCGGGCGGTGCTTTCCAGCGCAGGCCAACTCCAGTGTGCCTTCTTCAACATCGCCGATATCCCCGGCGACCACGCGCCGATCGTACAGTCGATACTCGGCGCAGGTTGCGACACGATCTCCTTCTTCGACTCCTTCGCCGACTGGGACCGCGGCGTGCCGGCGAACCGCATCGGGAACCAGCCCCCCAGGCCCATCGTGTTCACCGCACCGTACTTCGCCGCCATCGAGCTCGTCACCGGCGAGTGGTTCGACAACAGCGGGCTCATCGACGACGTCATCATCCTCCGCGGGACGAAGATCGTCGGCAACGTCTTCTCCATCAAGGCGTCGGACGACAACTACCTGGTCGTCGAGTCGCAGTTCACCAAAGCGGGACTGGGCAGCCACCCCCAGCTGCCGGCGCCGGTGAATTACCCAGTCTTCGGCCAGTATGCCGACATCGTGGTCATCGCCCACGCGGACGCCCCAGGCGTCAACGCCATGGTGGTCAGCGTCGAGGCCCGCGTCACCGGCTCCGGCACCCCGGGCGGTATCCTGTTCGTCGAACTGTTCGACTGGCAGCAGAACTTCTGGACCTTCAGCGGAGTCCGGCTCCTCGGGTTTGGCGCTACTCTCTGCCTGGAACTGCTTCCCGATGAGTGCTTCCAGTTCGAGGTCGGCAGCGCGTCCCGCTTTGTCAGACCCTCGGACCACCGGGTTTTCATCCGGGTCTGGACGCTGGGGCTGGCAGGGATCGGCGGCGGTATCGGTGGAGGAGGAGCCAACCGTGCCAAGATCCGGATGTTCTACGATTTGATCCGGCTTCAGGTCGGCGCGGACTTCGCCGACATCGACCCCTGAGCGCCAGCTTTGAATCAGCGACCACCGGCCTAGCCGTTGGCTTATGCCGGAGTTATCGTCCAGGTCAACCCCTGCGGAAGGCCATGCGGACCCGATTGCCCGGCGCGTAAAAATCGACCTCGCTCATGAATGCGCGCATGAGAAGGATCCCTCGACCGCAGGGGATGTCCATGTTCTGCCTTCGCGTCGAATCGGGCACCGCCTCGGGATCGAAGCCCTCGCCATGATCTTCGATCTCGATGACGATCAAGGCCCGGCTCACGACATACTCGACGGTAACGGTCTTGGCGGGGTCGTTGCCGTTGCCGTGCTCGATGGCGTTGATGAGAGCCTCCTCCAACGCCGCCCGGACGGCGAATCGGCACCCGGGGTCATAGCCCCGCTGTTCCATCGCCTCCAGCACACGCGCCTGGGCCCAGTCAACTTCGGCGCGGCGGCGTACGAAAGCGAGTGTCGGCCCGCAGGGCCGTACGGAGCGCTCCAAACAGCTTCAGCGTAAGAGACTCGCCGGCCTCCACCAATGCGCGCGTGGCGTGCTGGGGCACCAAAACACCGTGAATGATTCTGGGCCGGCGCGATCACATTTGCCGAAAGCTCACCACTTCAAGCAGTTGCGAGAGGCTACTGCCGAATCGCATACGCTGAGTCAGGAGAAGCTCGCCATTGCCTGGTCAGCGTTGTCATGGATCTGGAAGAGCTTATTGAGCTTCGTGATCACAAAGACCTCGTAGATCTGGGGGTCGATGTCCGACAACCGCAGCTGACCGTTCCTGCCCCGGACCTTGTTGTTGATCGTGATCAAGGTCCCCAGCGCCGCCGAGGAGAGATGATCGACGTTCTCGAAGCTGATCAGGACCTTTGGCTCAGGCTGGCTGTCCACGATGCGGCTGAGCTCATCGCCGATCTGCTGGATATTCGCTTCGTCGAGTATGTTGCGATCGATAAACTCGACGCGCATCACGCCCTCCTGTTCCAGGACGCGGATGCGAGAGGCGGTGGAAGCCATGGCGTTCCCTTTTCTGTAGGCCCCGAAGGGCTGTTACCTAGCGCAGTTTGCGTCAAAGCGTCGCCGCCAGAGCGAGTGTGCGGCCGGAGGACGCTGACGGAGCGATCGACACAATTCTAGGCTACTCGCCGGGGTGACCGATGGCAACAGCCTGCCGCATCCCCGGCAGCAGGTTCCAGGTCCAGAAGAAACAACGGCGGGCTGGAGCCACCGCAGGGGGGTCCACGCGATCCGGTGGCGAGGCTAACGAAAATAGCCGCCGCCGCCACCGAGCGTACTCGAGAGTCCTGGGAACAGCAGGTCTTCGTTCTCCTGCGGAATAATGATCTCCGGACGGATCAGGATCAGCAGGGTTTCCTCGCTCTTGGACGTCACCCGATTCGTAAAGAACCGGTTGACGAAGGGAATCTTGGAAAGAACCGGCACCCCGGTCTCGACCTCGACCTCATCGACCAGCCGCTGCCCGCCGAGAAGGACCGTGCCCTTGTCGGGTACCGACACCGTCGTGTTGATCAGGGACACCTCGATGATGGGGATCGCCTGCTCCGCGATGAAGACCGCCGCCTGGCCGCCGCCGAGACCCTGCCCGCCCACGGCTCCCTGCGTCTCGAAGACCTTCTCTCCGACGATCTCGGCCAGCCTCACGATAACGGTCATTGTCACATAGCGGCGATCGGCGGAGATGACCGCCTCGATGTCAAGGATCGTTCCCTCGTTGGCCACGCCGATGATGGGCTGAAAGGCGCCGACGGCATCCCCGGTCACCGGGATCAGCGCCGAGACGAACGGTAGCTGCGTCGTCACCGCCACCCACGCCCGCTGTCCGTTGAAGAACGTCAGCCGCGGAGCGGTGAGCACCACCGAACGCCGGTCTGCCTGCGTGGCCTCGATGAGGAGGTCCACCTGGACGTCATCGAGGAACTGGATCCCCAGCGTCAGGGCGGGGTTGGCGGCTGCGACCTGCCTGCCAAACTCGGTGAGATCGCCGATGAGCCCCAGCAGGCCCAGCGAATCCTGCACGAGGCCGATGGGGGCAAAGCCCTTGGTGTTTCGAATCGGAGCAGTTGGTCCGAGTGTGACGACATCGGGAATGCCATCGCCGTCGACGTCGATTATGATCGTGGGGGGGGCAGGAATGAAGGGATCGAGCAGTTGACCGTCCGGCCCGAAGAAATCGCCGAGCTGACCCTGCGGATTGATCCCCTGCTGCGTCTGTCGCATGGTGTTGTTGGTGTTGAAAAAGATGTCCAGATCGACACCGA
The DNA here is from genome assembly GCA_022564665.1 of Planctomycetota bacterium. Lineage (GTDB taxonomy): Bacteria > Planctomycetota > Phycisphaerae > Phycisphaerales > SM1A02 > JADFKZ01. The sequence continues at coordinate 3,190 of JADFKZ010000092.1, forward strand.
TCTGCTCAAACCAGTCCGAGTTGACCGCAAGAAACCTGGACTCGACGTTGATCTGCAGGGCCCGGATCTCGCGGAGCTGGCTGAGCAGGCCCTCGATCTGCTGGTGATTCCGCAGCGTGTTGGTGATGATGAGGTTGCCGTTAAGCTCCTGGAGGGTCCCGGTGTCGCCGCCCAGGTCGCGCCATCCGTCGGGATCGATCTCCTGCACGATGGTGACGATCTGCTCAACGAGCTCCTCACGGCTCCTCCGCGGGAGCTCCTCGCCCGGATCGCTGAAGATCGAGCCGCCTCCGCCTCCGCCTCCGGAGCGGCCGCCCCCTCCACCCAGGCCGCCACCGAAACCGCCGCCGCCACCGCCAAAACCGCCGCCGCCGCCGCCACCCTGGTTCAAGGCGGAGGAAAGGTCCAGCTTGGGTGCGTTACCGAAATAGGGGACCTCAAAGAGCAGGTCGCGAATGTCATAGACGATCGTCACCGTGTGCTTGCGGAGCCGCTCGTCGGAGGAGATCGTCAGAATCCCGTCCTGGACCGACCACTGCGGTCGATCAACACCGTCCCCCACCTGCTCGAGAACCCGGTCCAGGACGGTGACCACGCTCACATCCGCCAGCTGCAGCGTGATCTCATCTGCGGGTTCGATCCCGATGAAATCGAGCGCCTTCCAGTCCACGTAGATGTTCAGCCCGGTGACCTGGCTGAGAAACCCAACAACATCGTCGAAGGCGTTGGCATGGAAATCAACGGGAATCCTGGTCCGGCTGAGGACCTGCGCCACCTGACGGTTCGCCGGTGAGTCGCCGAAGCCCAGGTTGTGCGTCCGGCGGAGGCTCAGGCTGGCCCAGTCCTCCGGGTAGGCCATGATGCCCGACGTCGAGCGGTCCCCGGGCCCCGACCAGCGCGTTATGGGGGGAATCGTCGACCGCTGGGCCTCGAGCGAAAGCCACGAGAACCCCGACTCGCGCCGCCGTTGAACCTCGGCATACTCGCGATAGAGCACCGCAGTCCCGATGATGTCGCGCAGCGCCAGCGCCGCCGGGTGATGCTCGTCGATGAAGAGGATCTCGTCGATGACCTGGAGGGCCTCGTCGTACTTCTGCTCGAGCTGCAGCTGCCGGACGCGGATCAGGTTCTCCCGAATCATCCGCCCCCGAGCCTCCGCGTGGACCGCCTGGGCGGCGCGCCGGTCCGCCTGGGCTTGCACTTCTCTCTGTCTCTGAAGTGTCAGCCGGAACCTCTCACGTGCCTCGTCGATCTGGGCAAGCAGGTCGTCCGCCTGCTGGATGAGGACGTTGTATTCCTGCTCGCGGAACAGCGTCCGGTTCTGCCGGAGCCTGATCTGGCCGGTGAGCATCGCCCGCTCGGCGCCGCTGAAATCCTCTTGATCCAGCAGTGCGGCTGCCTGCAGCAGTGCGGCGGCAAACTCTGTCCGGGCGCGACCACGCTGCACCTCCATCTCCTGGGCCACTTCGTCGAGCATCGGGGCCTGACCCCGTCTGGCCTGCGCCCGCCTCAGCCCGCCTTCGGCTTCGAGGTCGCCGGGCAGATAGGCCAGTGCCGTCTCATAGGCGTCGATCGCCTTGCCCCACCGTCCCGCCTCCTCGTGCTCCCGGGCCTCAGCCAGCGCTGCCTCGCCCTTGGCACGGTTGATCAGATCCCTGGGCTGATTCTCCGCCTGATCCGCGGATTGCTCCTGCGGTTGGAGCGCCCACGCCGCCAACGGGGCCGTGGGACCGAGGAGCGCAAACCCACAGACCGCGGCGGCGGCCGTCGCTGTGATAGGCAGTCGGTTCTCAAGCAGCTTCATCCGTATCTCCCAATCCGCCTGGCCGGGCGTAGGCCCAAGCGCATGCCACACGGAGCGTCGGTGCGGTGTAGATCCCGGGGCGATGGCCTCCACCAGGACACCGCCAGCCCGATTCTCCTAGGGACAACCCACTAGCGTACTTCGGGCATAAACCGTACGCAAGCAGCTAAGTGCCAGTTCCGGCCGATGTTGTCGACGATCCAACTGGGCCCACGGCCCCGTCCCTGGCCGCCTGGAGCCGGCGCATCGTGTCGGCTTCGATGGGCCGCCGCACCCGCATCATCTCGACGAAGCAGTCGAACAGATACGCGGAGTCGTGGGGCCCGGGAGAGGCCTCGGGGTGGTATTGGACCGAGAATATCGGCCGTGAGAGGTGCCGAAAGCCCGCCAGCGTCCCATCGTTGAGATGGATGTGGGTCGCCTCGCAATCCAGAGGCCCCAGCGACTCCCCATCCACACAGAAACCGTGGTTCTGGCTGGTGATCTCCACGCGGCCGGTCAAGAGGTTCCTCACCGGCTGGTTGAGCCCTCGATGCCCGAACTTGAGCTTGAAGGAGGTGGCCCCGAGGGCCAGCGCCAAGAGCTGATGGCCCAGGCAGATGCCGAAGGTCGGCACTTCGCCGACCACCTCCCGCAGCGTCGCAATCGTCTCCGTGACCGCCGCGGGATCGCCCGGCCCGTTGGAAATGAGCAGGCCGTCAGGCCGCCGGGCTCGGATCTCGTCTGGGCTGAAGCGGTGCGGCACCACCTCGACCCGACACCCCCGCCAACGAAGCGACTTGTAAATGCTCTGCTTGGCCCCGCAGTCCAGGGCCAGCACGCACAACCCCATCGCCCGCACGGGCTTGGCCTCGGTCGCACCCCACCCCCCCGGATCATCTTCCCACGGGTAGGGATCCCGAGGGCTGACCTCCGCGGCGAGGTTTCGACCGGACATCTGGGGGGATTGCCGGGCCATCTCGATAAGCTCGGCATCGCTCGCCCTCGAATCACTGCTCAGGACGCCGCGCATCGCACCGGAGATCCTCAGCCGGCGGACCAGGGCCCGCGTATCCAGGCCGCAGATCGCCGGCACCCCCGCCCGCTCGAGCCACGACGACAGGTCCCCTTCGGCGCGATGGCCCGAATGCAGTCTCGAGAGCTCCTTTACCACAAAGCCCGCCACATGCGGACGCGAGGACTCGACGTCGTCGCGGCACACACCGTAGTTGCCGATCATCGGGGCGGTCATGGTCAGAATCTGCCGGGCGTAGCTCGGATCGGTCAGCGCTTCCTGGTATCCGCTCATGGCCGTGTTGAAGACGACCTCCCCGACACGCGTCAGCGGGGGCTCGCAGGCCCCGAACGCGGTGCCGTGGAAGACCGTGGCGTCTTCCAGAGCAAGGCGGGCTGTCGGCCTCCGGCCTGTCATGTCGGGGATCGTACGCGAGCCGGCAGTCGGCCGCCCGCTCGCGGGCTCTTTCGATCGCTCCGTAGCGGCGTCGCGGCCATCCTACGATGCACTCATGGCGACGCTCTTTGAGCACGAGAACGTCGCGGGTTATGCACGCGTGGCGGTGGAGCGCGGCGTCGATCGATACCCCGACGGCCTGACCTACGCCATCCCACCGGCCCTCGCCGACCTGGCGGTGGGCGAGCGGGTGACCGTGCCGCTGGGAGCGGCGGACCGGTTGACCGCCGGCTACGTCGTCGAGCTCACCCGATCGACCGATCTGGATCCGAAGAGGATCAAGCCGATAAAGGATCGCGACCACGCCACCAGGCGGTTGCCGGTGGAGCTCTTGGATCTCGCCCGCTGGATCAGCGGCTACTACTGCGCGCCGCTGGGGATGACTCTTGCGGCGATGATGCCGGCTGCGGTCAAACGCCAGGCAGGGCTCGTCAACAAAACCATGGTCCATCTTCTCGCTCCCCCGCCCGCGGGCGAAAAGCCGCCGGCCAAGCAGCGACGGGTCCTGGAGGTGCTCGCGGAGCTGGGGCCGGCCCAACACCCGGTGGAGATCCGCCAGCTCGCGCGGCTGGCCGGCCTCAGCACAACCGGACCAATCAAGCGGCTCGTGGCGCGCAACCTCCTCGGGGTGACCACCCGCAGCAGCGTGGAAGCCGGGTGGGTGAAGCAGGCCGTCGACACCACATGTCCCGAGACGCTCACCCCCCAACAGCAGGAGATCGTCAGGTCGATCGGAGACACACTCGTTGGCAGGTTCTCCGCACACCTGCTGTTCGGCGTCACCGGCTCGGGCAAGACCGAGGTCTACATCCGCCTCATCCAGCAGGTTATCGACGCCGGCAAGGTCGTACTCATGCTTGTACCGGAGATCGCGCTCACCCCGCAGACCGGAGGGCGGCTGATCGGGCGATTCCCGGGCCGCCGGGTGGCGATCCTTCACTCCGGGCTTACGGCGGCCCAACGCAACCAGCAGTGGACGATGGTCGTCGACGGCACCGCGGACGTCGTGCTGGGGGCCCGCTCGGCGGTCTTTGCCCCGATCCCCGACGGCCGTCTCGGCCTGATCATCGTCGACGAGGAGCATGACGGCTCCTACAAGCAGGACCAGGTCCCCCGCTACAACGGGCGGGACGTCGCGGTCCGTCGCGCCCAGCTCGCCCGCTGCCCGGTTCTGCTGGGGACGGCGACCCCGTCGCTGGAGAGCTGGCACAACGCGACCATCCGGGCAAGCTACACCCTTCACAGGCTCCGCAAGAGGGCTCCGGGCCTGCGTCTGCCAAAGGTCACGATCGTCGACTTCATCGAGCAGAGGAAGCACCGCCGTGATCGGCGGATCCACCTGCTGGGTCCGATCCTGGAGGGGGCCATCGGCAGCACCCTCGACGGCGGCGGCAACGTGCTGCTGCTGCTCAACCGCCGCGGATACGCCAACTACATCGCCTGCCCCGATCACCAGTGCGGGTGGCTGATGGGGTGTGATGACTGCGATACGATGATGGTCTACCACGTCGCGCGTCTGAGCCACGGCGAGCCCGTGGGCGGCTACGTTCAGTGCCACCACTGTCTGACCGAGCAGCGACTGCCTGCGACCTGTCCCCTGTGCGATCGGAAGGTCACCACCTTCGGCCTCGGCACCCAGCGGGTGGAGGCGGAACTCCAGCGCAAGTTCCCTGAGCTGGCCGAAGGACGGACGATGCTTCGCGTGGACTCCGACTCGATGCACGGGGCCCGCGATTTTCACGACGCCCTGGGGCGTTTTGCGGCCGGGAAGATCCGGCTGCTCATCGGGACCCAGATGATCTCCAAGGGGCTCGATTTTCCCAGGGTCCGGCTGGTGGGCGTGATCAACGCCGACACCGCCATCAACCTGCCGGACTTCCGTGCCGCCGAGCGGACCTTTCAGCTTGTCAGCCAGGTGGCGGGTCGATGTGGCCGCGGCACCGAGCCCGGGCGGGTGATCGTGCAGACTTTTGCCCCGGATACACCGGCGATTCGGCTCGCCGCGGCCCACGACTACGTGACGTTCGCCACAGGCGAGCTGGCCGACCGCACTCGGTGCGGCCTGCCGCCGGTGACACGGATGGCCCGGATCGTTTGTCGCGATAAAGACTATGAGCGCTGCCGCAGGGTTGCCTGCACGCTCGCCGGCGAGCTCAAGGAAAGGGCGGCCGCCTCGATTCGAATCCACGGACCCGCCCCCTGCCCGATCGCCCGAATCGCCGGCAAGCACCGCCAGCAGATCGAGCTTCTGTCCCCGACACCCGGGCTTCTGCAGGATCTTCTCACCGTCGCGAGAAACGAGGGCCTGATCAAGGCGGGGGCGGCGATGGTGGTTGATGTCGACCCGATCTCGATGCTTTAGCCATGGATTATTCACCGCAGAGACGCAGAGAACGCGCAGAAGACTCAAAAACAGGCATTTGCAATGGCCATCGGCTATCAGCTGTCGGCAAGCAAAAGCGCGAGTTACTCTTCTCCGGCTGATAGCTGATAGCTGACGGCTGACAGCCTCTTTCTCCGCGGCCCCCCGTGTTGAATCTCCGGCCCGCACGCAACATAAAGCCGGACATGTGCTCGGCCGATGATCAGCCGGCGGGAATGCGCGAAGCGATCAAGGGCCGATAATCGCACACATCCGGGCTAGAATTGGGGCTGCCCGCCTCGCACTGTGTTCTTCCAGGAGGATCGATCAGCGTGTCGGTTCAACGCCGACACGAGGGTCTCCAGCGCCCGGCGTCGCCGGTTCGGGAGTCGGATTCAATGACCCAGGGACACCTCGACTTTCTCCCCAACGCATCCAACGGCGAGTACCTCGACGCGCTGTATCAGCGATGGTCCGCTGATCCCGGCGCCGTCGAGGAGCAGTGGCGTCACTTTTTTGCGGGCTTCGAGATCGGCCTGCGGCGACCCGCCGATGACGCCGAGCCGGAGACGGCTCCCCAGCCCCGGGCCGTGGACGTCGCCCACACCAAGCAGGGACGGGTGGACGATCTCATCTATCACTACCGCGACATCGGCCACCTCGCCGCCCAGCTCGATCCCCTTAGGACCCCGCGACCCGAGGAGCCGCATGTAGAGAACCTGAGGCCCGCCACCTTCGGCCTCGACGAAGGCGACCTCGATGAGCTTTTTGATCCGTGCGACCTGCCTCTTGATGGCCCCGTCGCGCTTCGCCAGATCATCGCGCTGCTGAAAGACACCTACTGCCACCACGTCGGCGTGGAGTACATGCACATCCAGGACCCCGCGCAACGCCGCTGGCTGCAGCAACGGATGGAGACTGTGCGGAATCGCCCGCACTTCAGCCCCGATCAGCAGATGAGAATCCTCCGCGAGCTGAGCGAGGCGGACGCCTTTGAGAACTTTCTCAACACCCGCTATACCGGCAAGAAGCGGTTCGGCATCGACGGCGGCGAATCCCTGATCCCGCTGCTCGATGAGCTTTTTGAGCAGGGGCCGGACAACGACGTCAACGCGTTCACCATCGGCATGGCCCACCGTGGCCGGCTGAACGTCCTGGTCAACAACCTTCACAAGGCGTTCGACCAGATTTTTACCGAATTCGCCGAATCTTGGACGGAGGACTTCATCGCCGGAGGAGGCGACGTCAAGTATCACCGCGGCTATTCCAGCAACCATCAGACCGCCTCGGGCCACAACATTCGCCTGACCATTTCGCCCAACCCCTCTCACCTGGAGTTCGTGGTCCCAGTGGTGCTGGGCCGGGCTCGGGCCAAGCAGCGGATCCGCAACGACACCGAGCGGACGCAGTGCGTGCCCGTCCTTATTCACGGGGATGCATCGTTCCCGGGCCAGGGTGTCGTCGCCGAGTGCTTGAACATGGTCCGCCTCGACGGCTACACGGTGGGCGGAGCAATCCACATCGTCATCAACAATCAGATCGGGTTCACGACGGACGCCAAGGACGCCTACAGCGGCCGATACCCTACCGACATCGCCAAGATGACCGGGGCCCCGATCTTCCACGTCAACGGCGACGATCCTGAAGCCTGCGTCTTCATTGCCAGGCTCGCCCTGGCGTATCGCCAGGCATTCAAGAACGACGTGGTCATCGATCTGTGGTGCTACCGAAAGTACGGCCATAACGAAGGCGACGAACCCACGTATACCCAGCCACTGATGTACGAAAGGATCAAGAAGCAGAAGCCGGTTCTGCACACATACGCCGAGCGGCTCATCGCCGAGGGACGGCTCACCCGCGAGCGGTTCGACGAACTCTACGAGCGGCTCAAGACCCAGCTCGACGTCGCCCAGACCCGCACGAAGGAGACACCCGTCGATTCCAAGATCAAGGCGTTCGGCTCGGTGTGGGCGGGGCTCTCGGGCAAATACTCTTCCGCGCCGGTGGCGACCGGTGTCCCCAGGGACACCCTCCAAAGAGTCGCCGAGGCCCTTGGCTCAATCCCGGAGGGATTTGCCGTCCACCGAAAGCTCCAGAAGCTGCTGCGCTACCGGCGGGAGGCGGTCGCCGGAGACCACCCGCTGGACTGGGCGATGGGCGAGCTCCTGGCGTACGGAACCCTGCTCCTGGAGGGCCACGCGGTCAGGCTCACGGGCCAGGACGTCAAGCGGGGCACCTTCAGCCATCGCCACGCCGTGCTCTTTGACCCCAAGACCGGTGCCGAATACGAGCCCTTGAACCACATCCAACTTGAGCAGGCACGCTTCTGCATCCACAACAGCCCGCTCACGGAGTCCGCCTGCGTGGGCTTCGAGTACGGCTATTCGCTGGGTGATCCGCAGATGCTCGTGATCTGGGAAGCGCAGTTCGGTGATTTTGCCAACGTGGCTCAGGTCTACTTCGACCAGTTCATCGCTTCGGCAGAGGCCAAGTGGAGTCGTTACAGCGGGCTGACTCTCCTGCTTCCGCACGGCTACGAAGGCCAGGGACCGGAGCATTCCTCCGCCCGACCGGAGCGTGTCCTGCAACTGTGCGCCAACAACAACATGCAGGTCGTGAACCCCACCACCCCCGCCCAGATGTTCCACGTGCTCCGTCGGCAGCTCAAGCGGAGCTTCCGCAAACCGCTGATCGTGCTGACGCCAAAGAGCCTGCTGCGAAGCCCGCACGCCGTCAGCCGCGTTGATGAGCTCGTCAACGGGCGGTTCCAGATGGTGATCGACGACCCCGCGGTCACCCAACCGCACGCCATCTCGCGTCTGCTCTTATGCACTGGCAAGATCTACTACGACCTCATCGACCACCGCCAGAGGACCGGGCGCGAGGATATCGCTGTCGTTCGACTCGAGCAGCTCTACCCGCTGCCCACTGAAGAGCTTGCCGCGATTGTGGCCCGCTACCACGGTGTCCAGGGGGTCGTATGGGTGCAGGAGGAGCCGCAGAACATGGGCGCCTTCCGATTCCTCAAGTCAACGCTCTGGGAGACGCTCGACCTCGACCTTGCCTACGTGGGTCGCGACGCCAACGCCTCCCCCGCCGTGGCCTCCACCAAAATGCATCGGCAGGAGCAGGACAAGATCATGATCTCGGCCATCGGTTTGCCGGATTCAGAAACACAGTCCGGCGACCGGCGGACGACCCCAGCCGCCGCATCCTGACCCGCCTATTGAATACTACCGGCCAGGACACTCATCAACAGCCCACATCGACACCATGTCCGTCGACATCACCATTCCGAGTCCCGGTGAATCGATCAACGAAGTCGTCATCGGCCCCTGGCACAAGTCGGCGGGCGAGTGGGTCCAGAAGGACGAGATCATCGTGGAGATCGAGTCCGACAAAGTCACGCTCGAGGTGACCGCGCCCGAGTCCGGCCTCCTGCAGATCGCCGCCACCGAGGGTGCCCAGATGACGGTCGGTGACGTCATTGGCTCGATCGATCCCAACGCCGACCATGTGCCCAAGGCGCAGCCGAGGCCGCCGGAGCCGGCACCGCTCGCGGCGGAGACGAACGCCCAACACGATCGTCGCGATGCCCGCCACGAAGATCAAAAGGTGAACCCGGTGGCCAGAAAGCTTGCCGCCGAAAAGGGTGTCGATCTCAGCCGCATCCAGGGCACCGGGCCTTCCGGGCGTGTGACCAAGGCGGACGTGCTGGCCGCGGCCGAGTCCTCCGGCCACGAACCAGCCACGGCGGATGCGGTGGCACGAGCGGACTCAGCCTCCGTGGCCGCCCCCCCCCCCCCCCCCCCCCCCCCCCCCCCCCCCCCCCCCCCCCCCCCCCCCCCCCCCACCCCCCCCCCC
>JADFKZ010000206.1 GCA_022564665.1 Planctomycetota bacterium
ACTAAACTTTCGACGGGTGGGTCATAACTGGCGGGCCGCGTGAGTGACAACATCCGGCTCTGCTCAGGTCAGGCCCGGCCGTCGCCGCCAGATCACGTGCGACCGCCTCCGCTGCTCCAACCACCTGGGCTTTGGGCCCATGAGCCGGGAGGGCGCCAGCCTCGTCTTCCGGCTGGTCAGCTACCGGCGCATGTAGGGCTCAACGGCCAACAGATCGGTCAAGCACTGGCCGGGATTCTCGCCGGCGGCGAGGCGACGACGCGCGCTACCTTCGAATGCTTGGCCAGCACGGAGGCCTCGAGACCGCACGGATTCTGCTTCACTCAACGACTGTATCAGAGGGCTACGCAGCGCTCTGGGAGCGTGGGCGGCTCGACTTGACTGTTGAGGCCATGATTCTGGGTCAACCGCAGTGGCATCAGCTCTTTTCCGCTCAAGAGCTGGAGATCGCACGACGCCGCTTGCGGGAATACGACTACGAATCTGTTTGATGGGTCGCCGTGCTTTGCTCGATAAATCGGGTCGTCGCCGGACCGCAGTACAATCAGTGACCTCTGGATCAATGGGTTGACGTGGCGACGTACTCCCACAGCAAGCTGTCGTCCTTTGAGAACTGCCCTCGGCAGTACTACTACAGGTACGTGGCCAGGGTCCGCGTGCCCAAGGCCGAGAGCATTTCGCTCTTCTTGGGCAGCCGCGTCCACGAGACCCTGGAGCACCTCTACCGGCAGCGGCGCGATGGGGTCGTCGTCCCCAGAGAAGAGCTCCTGGAGCACTTCCGCCAGAGTTGGAACAAAGCATGGACCGACGAGGTCGATCTCCACGGGAAGGGGACGCCCCAAGGGTGGCGCGACATCGGCGTCAAGTGCGTCGAGGACTACTACGACCGCCACCACCCCTTCGATGACACGAGGACCATCGGCCTGGAGAAGAAACTCAACTTCGCGCTCGATGATTCGGGCGGCTACTCCATGACCGGGTACATCGACCGGCTCTCGAAGCGGCCCGACGGCACCTGGGAGATCCACGACTACAAGACCGGCGGCTCACTTCCGACCCAGCCGGAGATGGACGCCGACAAACAGCTCGCCCTCTACCAGATCGGGCTTGCTGGGATGTGGAAGGATGTCGACGCCGTCGAGCTCGTCTGGCACTACCTGCGTCACGACGAGCGGATCACGTCCACGCGCACGGCCGAAGAACTTCGGCAGCTCAAGACGGACACGATCAGCCTCATCGACGATATCGAGTCCCGCAAAGGGGAGCCGGCGTTCCCGACACATGAATCACCGCTTTGCAACTGGTGCGACTTCCAGGGGATCTGCCCGATCTGGCGACACCGCCTGGCCGTCGCCGAGACCCAAGAGCCGGCGCCCGCCATATCCAATGGCAAGACGCTCGTGGACCGCTGGGCGGAGCTGGATGCAAAGAAGAAGGAGCTGTCGGCCGAGGAGGACCGGCTCAGCGAAGAGATCGACCGGATCAAGGCGAAGCTCGTCCAGTACGCCAGGGCTCAGGGCTTCGAGGTCGTCGCCGGCTCGGAGATGGAGGTGAGCGTTTCCACGAAGGAGTCGTGGACCCTTCCGCGGAAGACGCAGGAGCCTGAGCAGGCGGCCGAGCTGGAGGCCAGCCTCCGGGACTCAAAGTGGTGGGAGCAGGTCAGCGGGCTCGATGCCTCCCGCCTCCGCAAGCTTCTGGACGAGGGAACGGGCACCGACCCCGCGCTGCGGGCGCTGATTCAACGCTTCGCGTCGCGCACACAGGAGCAGACCGTGCGTCTGCGACAGAAGCGGTCCAGCAAATAGCCTTGCCGCGTTGCCGAGCAGGCAACGCGGTGCATCTAGACCGCCCGGGCCTGACCGCGCACCGCGATCCGGCAGGTCTGACGCCCTATCGCTGCCAAACCGCATGGCCCTCGGAACGGAGCTGCCGCGCGAGCAGGACCTCCGTCTGCTTCGCCTTCTCATAGGTCATCGGGTTGTACCGCTGGTACAGGTCCGGCCGCAGCCGCCGGCCGTACCTACTGACGAGCCGATTGGCCTTGTACCCCTTCTTGTGGTTGGCGTACCGCTCCTGCGGGTCGAGACCCGTCATCCCCACGTACAGGCAGGACATCATGGAATGGTGCTCGGGGTTCTCCTGGAGGAATCCGGGCTCCTTTTCAAGGACCACGGGATCAAGCTCCACGACGTACACATTGTGGTTTGTCTCAAAGGCCATGACTTGCTCCTTGTCGTGTTGAGGTGTCTGAGTCATGCTCGCGCTTTCAACAGATGACCGGTCCGTCAAAGCGGGGACGTGGCCCGCGACCGGGGAGCGACGCCGGGCGACGACCGTAGACGAGCGCCATGTGCGGGGGCAAAGGTCCGGGGCGGTGGGTTCGAGGTGTCCGCTGGATCAGCGGGGGCAGCCAAATGCGCAGCCATCCGCCGTGGGGCGGGCGCGTGACTATCCGGGTCGGCTCGAGGTGAAGGATGAAGGTGCCCACCGCTCGGATGGGACCCAGGTGATTGAAGTGAGGGATGCGACCCCCCATGGATATTTCCCACATTCCGCCGCGAGCCATGACGTGGCCGAGCAGGCGGTACAAAGCGGGGGTGTGGTCGCGGAGGAGCCAGCTACGCGAACGCCACCCATGCTTCTCGGCGAGGCCACAACCGATGCAGGGGTGGCGGTCGATGGCGGCAGCGATGACGGAGGGGTCTGGATTCTTCATGGGGAACGCTCCGGGATCCTGAGGTGTGATCGGGCCGGGCCTGAGATGTTCGATCAGGCGAGGGCCGCAACATGGGCCCCATAAAGCGCGGGCGCAGCGCGCGGCTCGCGTGCGGGCGCGTGCGCGAGGCGACTCCACGACCCCCGGGGCGTTTGCGTGGCGTCAGGGGTTCGGGGAGCTGGGTTGACACCTCGACGGCGTGGGTGACGCAGAGGGCAATGCCGCTCCGGAACGTTGCGAGAGAAGAGATTCCCAATTGGGCCCGGTGATGGCCGCGTTGTTCGCTCGATGCCCCGTCGCGCCTCGGGCGTATGAGCGTATGATTGAGCGGCCCGGACTGGCGGCCTCTGCAGAACGACGAAGGGAAAACGATGCGAAACCGCACCCCCCCACTGTTGCTTCTTCTACCTGTCCTTCTGCTTATGCCGTTGGCACCCGGGGCGGCCGAGGCGAGCGACAAACCTTCGCAGAAAGAGCGCGAGAAGATCGCCGCAGCTCGCAGGGCGGCAAAGAGCCTCGAGCTGCTCTACCAGTCGATTGGCAAAGAGGTGCTCCGCTCTGTCGTTCAGGTGCTGCCAAGCTTCGGACGGCGGCCGCAGGACGCGCGACCCCCGACAACCACCCCTCCCCCGCCCGCCACGCCCGCCACGCCCGCCACCCCCGCCAC
>JADFKZ010000207.1 GCA_022564665.1 Planctomycetota bacterium
TGATGGCGGGCTGCGCGGGGCAGCCTGTGCAAACGCCTCTTGCACAGCTCCCCCCCGCGGCCCCCGCCGACCAGCGTCCCTTCGGCGGCTCCTTGATGCCGGCGCCCTCGGCACAGTGGATTTCTCAGAAGTACACGGACCTGCCGATCCCCAAGGACTTCAGGTTTCTGCCAGATGAGTCCTTCGTGTTCATTCAGGGCAGCCAGCGAAGGGCTGATCTGAACTACGAAGGAACGTTGCCGTCTCGGGACTTGATCCAGTTCTACCAGGAGGCCATGCCCTCCCACGGCTGGCAGTTTCGACGGATGGCGGGTGTCCGGATGAAGACCCTCACCTATGTCAAGGGAAACGAGCTGGTTGACATCATCGTCGAATCGCATGCTCCGCACCACGAGATCGGCGATGAGCACGAGGATGAGCACCAGCAGCAGTTGATGACCCATCTGCACATCCAGTTGGGCCAGCTTTGAAGGAGGCGCGTACATGAAGCGCACGATCCTTGCGGGCGTGATGGCCGCCGCGGCGTTGTGCGGCTGTGAGGGTGTGTTGGGCCCGGCTGCGAGGCCGGCGCCAGTCCTGGCGATGGCCCAGCCGCCGCACCTTGAGGTGCCTGAGCGGACAGGAAACCGCTGGTTGGGAACGCAGTTCGAGGACCTGCCGGTGCCGGCAGAACTTACGCTGGACTACGATGCTTCCTATGTCAGCACCTCCGCTCACGGACCACGGGTTGCGGACCTGCGCTACAGCGGCAACACCGCCCTCACGGATGTTCTTTCCTACACCCAGCAGTCAATGACCCGCCTCGGTTGGCGGCTCACCTCCCTCGCGGGGGTCGCAATAAAGAGGCTGCGATACATCAAGGGTGATGAGGAGTGCCAGCTGCTGATTCGTGAGGGTGATCGGGGCGAGAGCGTTCTGGTGGTGCGGATCTACCCGCGGTAAGGCGCGGAGCTTCCGAGGCAGCGCTTGGCGCGGCCCGAGATCTGATCCAGCCAGTCGATCAACCGCGGCATCCCCTCCTTGAACATGGGAATCGACGGGGCGATCTCTTCAAAGTGCTTGCCCCAATCGCGTTGCTGGCCGTCGGTGTCAGTGAAGCCATACTCCCGTGCCAACTCCCACGAACTGGTGAGGTCGCCGGAGCGGGCGAGCACGTTCGGGTCCTGAGCCAGGGCCGCGACGGCGCGGCCGATGAACAGCGGTGATTCGGACTCGAGGAAGTTCTTGTCTTTCTTGCCGGCGTCGCGCCAGTTTTGCTCGGTGACGCCAAAGGACTCCAGCATGATCTCTGAGCGCAGGTACCCCGGCGTGATGGCGATCGCCGCGACACGATGCGTGCGGAGCTCCAACGCCATTCGGTACGCGAAGAGAGTGAACGCGCTCTTGACGAGGCCGCTTAGCACGTTGTCCCCAGACCACAGCATGTCACCTTCGGTCACCTCGACGATGAGACCTCGCCGCCTTCGGATCATGAGCGGTGCCGCGTGTTTGGCGGTGATCAGGTGCGACAACACCGTCTGACGCAAGACATCGGAACCGTGGCTCAAATCGGTTTCCCAGAACGACGACGATCCTCCCAACATCGGGTCCTGGCCCGCGACGCAGTTGACCAGGATGTCGAGGCGGCCCTGGTCCTGGTCCACCCGCTTAAACAGGTTCTGAACTTCGTGTTCGACGGTGTGGTCGACGCGGACAGCGACGCCAATGCCGCCCGCCACGGTGACCATTTGGGCCGTCTCCTCGATCGTCTCAGGCCGACCGTAGGGCGACGGCTTGCCGCGCACGCTTCGGCCGGTGCAGTAGACCGTCACCCCGGCCTCCCCAAGCGCCCGGGCGATTCCGCGGCCGGCCCCTCGGGTCGCTCCCGCCACGACGGCGACGTTGCCAGCGAGCTTCTTCATGTGGTTCCTCCAAGTTCATCGCGGTGGCTGAGGTGGGTCGCCCGGGCTTCTCTGTCGATTGGTCAAAACCTTTCCTCCCGTGTAGGCTGGAGCCTCCATCGTACAGTTGCCGCTGCGAAGGAGTGCTTGACATGCTCAACATCCAAAGCCTGGTAGCCCAAGCCGACCAGCTGCAAACAGAGTCCTCGTGGTCCTCGCTCCTGGGCATCGGCGTATTGATCGCCGCCGGCGTTATCTTCCTGATCCTTCTCGTGGCGGTCTTCCGCAAGAAAAAACAGTGACAGCAGAGCTGACCGAACTGGCCGTGTGCCAGTCTCGTCCACGCGTCCCAGCGGTGTAGGCCCGTCGTGAGGTCGTCCCGCCTGTGGGGCTCAAACCGCGCCCGAGAGCGTCGTTCGCAGAAACGACGTCACCTTCTCGCGCGCCTGCTCGGCGTCGTCGCTCATCCAGATGAGGTGGCCGCAGGTCTCGGCGACGAAGAGCTCCGCGTTGGGCACGTTGTCGGCGACGAACGCCGCGTGCGAGAAGGGGACGTTGCCGTCGTGCCGCCCGTGCACCACCAGCGTCGGGCAGGTGATGTTCTCCACGGGATACACCGGAAGCGCGGCGAACTGCTTCAGGTCGTTGTCCAGGCCCACCTTGCGAACGCTCAGGGGCAGCGAGTTCTTAAAAAGCCTGGCCATCCACGTCCATTGCTCGCGGTGGCGCATCACCCCCTGGACCCGGAGCTCCAGACCCTTCTTGTCGAAGGTCTCCGTGGTCTGAAATATCCGCTTGATCACGTACCGCGGCAGGATGCGGAGCAGTTGCACCATGAACACCCACAAGACGAAGTCCAGGACCAGGTTCGCGGAATCGGAGAACATGAGGCGAACGATCCCGTCGCTGGTGGTTCGGGCGGGCTGCTCGTGGCGACAAGTGATGGCCGCCAACATCACCAGGGCCTGTACACGATCCTTCAGTCGCAGGGCCAAGGTCAGGGCCGTCGGGCCCCCGCCGGAGATGCCGATCACCGCCACCTTGTCCATGCCGAGATCGTCGAGCAGGGCCACGATCGCATCGGCCGTCTGCTCCGGGGTCCTGCAGGTCGACAGTGGCGTGCGAAGGTAGCCGGCGCGCGACGGGGCCAGCACGGTGAACTGCGCTTCGAGGCCCAGATCCTGGCTGATCGCCAGCCCCTGATCCCAGCCCCCCATGCCGCCGTGCAAGACCACGACGACGGGCCCATTGCCCTCGAGGGCATACTCCACGGGCCCCCGCGCGGTGTCGGCGACCACGCTGCCCGATCGCAACCGCCGGAATTCCCGGGTCCGCCAGACGATGAAGCTGGTGACAACAAGTGCGACTGCCACCGCCACGACAACAATTGCAATCCATACACCGATCGTCATGGCCAGCTAGTGCCGTTTCCAGTCAGGGGGTTTCGCATGGTAGCCCTCAAGCGGCTCTCCTGTACCGCCGTC
>JADFKZ010000208.1 GCA_022564665.1 Planctomycetota bacterium
TGCGGAGCGCTCAAGACAGCACCCGATCAGCGGCGGCGAATTCAATCCGCCGCCGCGTACCAGAGCAAGTGTCGGCCCGGAGGGCCGTACGGAGCGCTCAAACTAATATCGCCTGCCGCCGCGGGACTTCTTGAGGTCCGCAAGCTGTTTGCGGAGCTCCTTGATCTCACGCTGCAGCACCTGCTTGGAGGGGGCTCCCTGCATCTGCATCACGTTGGGCGCCCTGTCGTGCCAACGGATCAAATCCTGGAGGATCTTGATCCGTTTGCCCAGGATCACCATCTGGTCCCCGCTGCCGGTGCCGGCGTAGTTCAACCGGGCTTGGAGCAGAGGAAGGTCGTGCTCCGCAAGCTTGACCGTGTCGTACCACTTCTTTGCGATCTTCCGGCCGTAGTCGCTGTTCTCGTGCCACCTGGGCAGGTCCAGGACCTTGGCCAGCTCTTCCTCGGTATCGGCGATCCCGTCGGCGAAGCCGGAGTGGACCGCCTGAGTCGCGGTAAAGACCAGATTGTTCTCTTCGTCGGAAAGATCGAACTCGCCGGAGAGGTCCGGGTAGAAGGTCCGCTCGCCCGTGTCAGGATCCACGTCGTAGGACAGCAGCTTCGAGACTTTGATCATCGCCTCGGCGATGTACCGCTTGCGACCGCCGGCCTCCGCCCAGTCGCCCGCCCGACGCAGCCACTCCTCTAACTGCTCGCCCTTCAGGGCCGTTTTTCCCGAGTAGGCGGTCATGGCACCGGCGGTGCCCTCTTTCATGAAATAGATCTCGTCACAGTGCAGCGCAATCGCGCAGGCGGCAGAGATGGCTTCCTTGATCCACGCCACCAGCCGGTGACGCTTCTTGATCTTCATCAGGACCTCGTGGATCTTCTCCATCTCCGTCACCGAGCCGCCCCCCGAGTCGATTATGAACACGATGGTCTGACCGGGGCCGTACTTGTCGGCCTCTTCGGCAATGGCTTCCATCTCCTCATGGCGGATATAAGTGCCGACCATGTGCTTGAGCGGCAAAACGAACACGCCGAGCTGGTTGGCGTCGCCGGTCTCGACAGCGGGGCGCGAGCTGTCCTTCGGGCGTGTGGTCTTGTCATCGATCTTGGCGAAGGCCTCCGGGGCGTCGATCGTCCTGATCGAGAGAATGTCACCCTTGAAGATGGTCTTGCGCCTCAGCTCTCCAGCCAGATCGGTCTCAAGGGTGATGAACCACTCGGCGGCAACAACGAGCCGACCCCGCAACTGGATCTCGATCCCCTGCTCGCGGACCGTCACCTGTACCTGATCCGACACCTGACCCCGCCAGCGGGAGCCGTCCTTGAGCCGAATCCCTACCGCATCGCCCCCCAGAGCCGCCGTCGCGATGCAGCCGACGACCAACCCGACAACAATGTTTCGCAAGAAGTTCGTCATTGTGCGCACTCTCGTTTTGACCCTACTCTTTATTCTTGGACGGACACGGTGGCTATCAACCGCCTCCAAACCTGCGTCCCCCGCCGCTGCCATATCCGCCCCCGCGACGCTGCCTGGTGAGGGCCTGTATCTCCTCATTCATGGTCTCGACGAGGATCTCCAGCTCTTGCTTTTTCGTCTGGCGATCGGTCCGCCAGCGGATCTCCACCGCCTCATAGCGATTCATGGCCCTGATGATCTTTTGGACGTCCCGTTTGGCCTTGCTCAGCCACCTCAACGTCTCGTCGCCGCTGGCCCAGCCACGGTGCTGCAGATAGTCATCCCACAGCGTCTTGGTGTTGTCATATACGCGGCGCCATCGATCCTTGTAGTCGGTGACGATCTCCTCGCCCTTCCCGGCGATCTTCCGATACTCCCGGTAGCCCAACAGGAACGCCAGATCGTCGAGGTTGTCGACGGTACCGTCAGAGATGAGCAGGTCCTCAGCCGGTTTGGCGCGGAAGCCCAACGTCTTCTCACTGTCGCCATCGACGAGAAACTCGCCTGCGTCGTCGAGCGACCAGACCACCTTGCGGCCTTCGAAGGAGGCACTGAGCAATGCCTCCGGCCGCATCATCGCGTCAGCCAGATAGCGGTGGTACCCACCGTTTTCCAGAAAGCCTCTGCCGATTCCCGTCCAGGCCGCCATCATCTTTGCGGCCACGTCCGGGTCGCTCCACCCATCGGCTCTTTTCGCGACGCCGCGAAGCCCCCCCAGCCGCGCCGTCGGTGTCATGTACATCCGCTCCCAGGCCATCGCGAGAAGCGAGCTGAACCCCACCGAGTCCTCGACCCACATCACCTGGGGGATGTCGCCCAGCTCATCGCGGAAGAGGTCCACGATCTTTCGGCACTCAGGGAGCAGGAACAGCGCCTGCTCCGTCACCTCATTCTGGGGGATCAGGAGATCGTCGACGTCCTTGCAGTTCATCACGAACACGAGCAGGTCCGGCTCGTGCGCGCGGATGTCCTGGGCGACCTTCTCGTAGATGGAGGGATGGATGTCCGTCCCCAGCTGACCCTTCATGGGAATGACGTACAGCCCGGGCAGATCCAGGCTCTCGTCCTCGGGACGAACCCGTCCGAAGCGGGACTGGGTCAGCGTGTCCTGATCGGGCCGGCTCGCGGTGGACCGCCTCCGCGCCGCCGGCTCCCTTGTCTTTACCACCACCTCGATGGCAACGTCCCTCTCGATGCGAGCGATGTCCCGGCGGGCGAACGTCACCCTGGAGGTGAGGTGCAGCTTTCGATCGATCACCTCCAAAACAATCGCCGTAGGGCTCTGCGAGACAATGCGGCCGTGCAGCTCCCGGCCGTCGACCATGAAGAGAATGTCCTCGACCTCCGGCGGGTCGGCTGCCACGGCAAGGCCCACCGAGCCGATCGCGACCGCGGCGGCGACAACAGCCACCGCTCGCATCAACAAGGGTAGATTGACCGACATCCTGGATCTCCACATACGCATGATCTTGGTCATTACAGCCACGTCTCTTGCGCTCTTGGGCAAGGCCTCAACCCTCGCGTTGGGTGCCGAGCGAGCACGGGTCCGCCACCCCGGCGCGCACCCATCGTACGCTGATACGCCGCCGGTACTCTATCCGACGCCCATCAACGGGCAAAGTTCCGCGGGCGGCGTTCTTTGCCCCCCCAGATCCCCCACCCACCCCCCCCAAGGCAACCCCAGCACCCAGGCTCAGTCGCTTTCCGTCGCGCGGGCCACCGACCGTGCCAACTCCAGCGCCGCCGGCTTGTCCTGGAGGGATCCCTCTAGCTGGGCGTCGTAGACCGCATCCAGCACGCACTTGAAGTCGGGCCCTGGCGTCATCCCCAGCTCGATGAGGTCGCCCCCGTCGATCAGCGGGGATGGCGCCAGCCCTGTAGCCGCCAACTCGGTTGCCCGACGGCGAACCTCCACG
>JADFKZ010000093.1 GCA_022564665.1 Planctomycetota bacterium
CATGAGACCGGTCTCGGGGTCGAAAGCACGCGGGCGGCTCCGCAGGGGCTCCGGCCACGTCTGGAGCGCATGCGGACAGGTTGTCACAACGGTTGCGCTGCTCTGCGTGCCTCCCGCGGCAAAGAGCGTGACCTCGTGGCCCAGCGCGACCAGCTCCTCGGTGAGGTTGGAGGCCACCATCTCCCACGGGCCGTAGCCGGTGGGGGGAAGCGGCCAGCTGATTGGTGCCAGCATTGCAATCCGCATCGCGATCGTTGGGCGTCGAGCCGAACCCGAAGAACTCAACGCAGAGTGTGAGGTCTCTGCGGGACATCATCGGCCCCCAGCACCTGGAATCGGCGGGCGGCTGATCTTCTATCCTAGGTGATGGGTGCGTTCCTGGCTGGAGAGGCCCGGCGGCCCCCTCACCGCCGCCGGCCCCTCGCAAGCGGCGCGTCCCGGTCGGAACAGCCCTTCGGGCCGCTGGGACTCGTCGCCGTGCCAGGAAACGAACTCAACCTTTCTCCTGGCCACGGGGTTGCAACCCATGACCTCCACCTTCCCCGCCCTGCTCGATGCCTGCCCCATGGCCGAGTGAAGATACGCTCCGTCTCGGCCCAACCGCAAAAGACATGCTCAAATTCTTCCCCTGTGCCCTTTGGCAACAGCAGATGGAAGAACGGCGGCCCTTTGGAGAGTTGCCGCGGTTGCCGAAGTTGCCAGGGTTATCACGATCGGTTCTTCGAGGTCTGGCCGCGTGAGGGCCCTTTCCCGCCCAGGGTCGGTGCCCGGCCGATATTGATGGCGAGGGGTGGGTCGCCGCGGCTGTTTCAAACGCTTCGTAGCGGCCTCCGGCCGCACACTCGCTCTGGCGGCTACGCGGCCGATTCAATCGGCCGCTACGCTTTGACGCAATCTGCGCTCGCCAACACAATCATCAGATCGGGTCGGGCGGAGCTTCGCGCGGGGAGGATTCGCACGCCGGCGATGCGCTCTTGCTTGACTCGGGGCCCCGACGGACTTTAGATACGTTCAGGCGGAGACACCGTTGAAGAGCAGAAAGGGAAAGCTCGTCTGTGAATTGCCTCCGGCCGGCTCTCGGATGCGGCCTGTCTGCATCTGTATGAGTGGTTGTCGGCTGTAGCCGGGCGGCTGCGGGTCGCCAACCCTGCTGTTGCAACTCAAAACAGAACAAAAGCCTTTTCCGTCCTTTTCGGGGACGGCGGCATGATCGGCTGTCTCTGGAGATCGATCGCGCCTCCGCGGGGGCGGGCGGTCGCAGGAGCTAGACTCATTTGATCAACTTGGTAGCCAACCACAGCTCGATCGGTTCGGACGACCTCGAGCGAATTGCCATACTGTACGAGAACGACGCGTGGCTGGGTGAACTCCTTGAGGCGCTGGCGGCGCGGGACCTGCCCTTCACCGCGATCCACATGGACGACGTGGCCGTGATCCTTGAACGCCCTCCGTCATTTGGTGTGGTCTTCAACAGGGTCAGTCCCAGCTCCTATCTGCGCGGGCACGGGCCGGCGATCGCCTGCGCCAGTTCCCTCATGAAGATCCTTGAGACCCATGGACGCCGTGTGATCAACGGGTCGATGTCCTTTTCGGTGGAGACCAGCAAGATCGCTCAGCTTCTGCTCTTGAAGCGGCTGGGGATGACCACTCCAGCCACCATCATGTTCAACAGCGTCGGGCGGATTGCCGCCCTTGCGCGGGAGTTCCCATTCCCCGCCCTGCTCAAGCCGGATTGCGGGGGAAGCGGCGCGTACATCCGCCGGGCCCGCAGCTACGAGCACCTGATGTCGCTGCTGGGCACGGAACGCGATCTGTTTGGGCCCAATCACCTGCTGCTCCTCCAGGCGGAGTTTGCCTGCGTCGATAAGGCGATCGTCCGCACGGAGTTCATCGACGGCGAGTTTGTCTACGCCATGCGAGTTCGCGCTCGAAATACGTTCAACCTCTGCCCGGCGGAATGCTGCCACCGGAAGGCCGCCGATCCCAGCTCGTCCGAGGAGCCCAGCGTCCAATTCGAAGCCTACCCGGACATCCCCCCGGAGGCGGTTGCGGAGGCCCGCCGGATCGTGCAGGCGGCCGGGCTGGATGTCGGCGGAGTGGAGTATGCGGAGTTGGAAGACGGCACTCGCTCCTTCTACGACATCAACGCGACCTCGGTGTACCGGCCCGAGATCGGCGCCCGCCTTGGCGTCGATGCGCCGGGCATGCTGGCTGCTTTCCTGCAACGGGAGCTGGCGGAACATACAGCCCGCCGATCGGTCAGGCGCACGCATCAGGTTCCACTGCGATGAGCGCCGCCGCGGATGCTGTCATCATCGGTGGGGGAATCATGGGGCTTTTCTGCGCCCATGAGTTGGTGCAGCAGCGATTGGGGCGGGTCATCTTGCTGGAGAAGCGTTTTTGCGGAGCGGGCTCATCGGGCAAGTCCGGTGCGATCCTGCGTCAGCATTACTCGCACCGGACAACGATCCTCATGGCGCGAGAGAGCCTGAGCTTCTACCGGACGTTGAAGGAGCGCACGGGCCGCGACATCGGCTTCCGCCCCGCGCCCATGGTATTGCTCTGCCACGAGCGGGAACGCGCTTCGATCGAATCCAATATCTCGTTGCAAAGGAGCTTCGGAGTTGCCGTGGAGATGCTCGATGCCAGACAGCTCCGGGAGCTGGAGCCGCGTGGCGAGTTCGGCGACGAGGTCGTGGGCGCCGTGGAGTCGGAGTCGGGCTTCGTCGATCCCGGCCGGACAATTGATGCCTTGGCTTCGCTGTGCCGTGACGATCACGTCGATCTTCGGGAGGGCGTGCGGGTGATCGACGTGCTCTTGGATAAGAGCCACCGGGCCCGCGGAGTCCAAACCGATGACGGCCAGACGATTGAGAGCCCGCTGGTCATCAACGCCGGGGGGCCGTGGGCGGGCATCCTCTGTAAGAGGCTGGGGCTTCAGATGCCGCTGAAGGTGATCCGCCCCCAGCAGGCCTACTTTGTGCTCCCAGGCGGCCATGGAAGCGAGCATTTTATCTTTGCGGACCTGCTCACCGGCTTCTACTGGAAGCCCGAGGCCGCGGGTTGGACGCGTGTTGGCCGGATGAGCTACGAGGATGATGAGGAGGTACCGGACCCGGACAAATACGATGAGGGCGTCAGCGGGTCCTTTGTCGACTCCTGCCGGCGCGGCATCGCCCACCGTCTGCCGGCCTACCACCACGCGGTCTCCTGGGGAGGGTGTGGCGCCCTGTACACCGTGACCCCCGACGCTCACGCCCTGATCGGAGAGGTTCCCGGTATCGCCGGCTTCTATGTCGTTTCAGGTTTCAGCGGGCACGGATTCAAGATGGGACCTGCCGTGGGAAAGGGCGTGGCGTCCATGATCACCGGCTGTGATCCGGGCGGCTTCGATCGGGAGTTCTTTGATGTCGACAGGTTCGCGGCTCAACAAGCGATCACGACTTCCTACCGCTTTGGCATTCTCGGATGACAGGCACCACCGCCATGGTCAAGGAGCTGTCCATACAGACGCCGGGTCGCGGGCTGCATCTGATCACCGATGAGATCGAAGCGGTTGTGCGCGAGTCGGGGGTTGCCGAGGGACTCTGCACGGTCCTGATCCGGCACACCTCGGCGAGCCTGACGATCCAGGAGAACGCCGACCCCTCGGCGCGAAGGGATCTCGAGAGGTGGCTCGACCGGCTCGTACAGGAGGGCGACCCGCTCTATACCCATACCACCGAGGGCCCCGACGACATGCCCGCCCACATCAAGAGCGCGCTGACCGCCACCACGCTGAGCATCCCCCTCGTCAACGGCCGGTTGGCCCTGGGAACGTGGCAGGGGATCTATCTGTGGGAGCACCGCCGCCGCGAGCACCTGCGGCGGCTCGTCGTTCATGTGGCGTGATCAGTTCACCGGCACGCATTGCGCCAAGAGCGATACCCACGTGTTCGCTCAGATACCCACGTGTTCGCTCAGATACCCACGTGTTCGCTCAGATACCCGCGTGTGCGGTCAGAAACCCACGTGTGGGACCCCCATCACGCCGGATCGTTTCCCGGCTTCCACTTGATGTTGCAGCCCATGGAGGGTTTCTGATCTTCGGGCACCGGCCGGCCCTCCAAGACGGCATCGAGCGCTGCACGGAGATCCGCGCCCGTGACCGGGAGGCCGCTCTCGGGCCGGCTGTCGTCGAGCTGGCCGCGGTAGACGAGCCGATTCTCGGCGTCAAAGAGGAAGAAGTCGGGCGTGCAGGAAGCCCGGTACGCCTTGGCCACCTCCTGCGTCTCGTCGAAAAGGTAGGGGAAGGTGTAGCCGCGGGTGCGCGCCTCCTGGGTCATCAGCTCGGGCCGATCATCGGGGAAGCGCTCGACGTCGTTGGCGTTGATCGCCACGACGGCGACCCCTCTTGCCTGATACTCGCGGGCCAGGCTCGCAAACGCGGGCGCGATGTGCTTGACAAAGGGGCAGTGGTTGCAGATGAACGCCAGCAGCAGGGCGGGCGCATCGGCAAAGTCACAGAGGCTGACGGTGCCGCCCTCGGTGTCGGGCAGGCTGAAATCGGGCGCCTTGGTCCCCAGCGGGCTCATGGTGGAGGGTGTTTCGACCATCTGGTGATCTCCCTTCTTTGGGCTCCTGAAAGCATACTGCACAAGACGCCTCACAACACGGCGTCGTCATCTGGCAGCGGCTCGGCCACACGAAGCCCGATCTTGTCCATGACCAGCAGGATGCTCTGGAAAGCGACCCAGCACTCCAGGCCAAAAGGCAAGAAGCCGCCGAATCCGGCCAGCGGCATCTCAAAGAGCTTGATCTCTTGAAGCGGGCCGAGAAAGGGCAGGGTGTAGGTCCACTTGGCCGCCGCCCAGTAGTTCCAGAACTCCCAGAAGAAGCCACAGGTCAGACCTCCGGCCATCAGCGCCAGCGTCCTGCCCCAGCGTCCCGAACTCCAGTCGCGGATCAGGCTCGGCGCTCCCAGCCAGTGGTTGATGGGGTCGAGCAGAAGGACCAGGCACACCCAAAGCGTCAGGCATCCGATGGGCCTCTGGATAAGAAATGGAAACGCCAACGCGGCAAGCCCGGCCAGCAACATGACGATCTGCCAGGGGCGCGAGATCGCCACGCCCCCGCCGCGGCAGCGGTTGAGGCCAAGCTGCCGATAGAGCTCCGCGGCCAGGAACATCGCCGGGCTGATCGCCGCGAAGGCGATGAGCTTCGCGGTGGTTTGGTGGAGGCGGCCAAGCGGCTCGAAGCCGTGATAGGCCCAGGCATTGATGAAGAAGAAGTTGACCCAGTCAAAGAACAGCCACACCCCCACGCTGGTCACCAGGGCGATCGTGAATCGTCTGCTCCTTGACCGAACCGGTGAGCCGACGTTCCGGCTTTCTGCATCGGGGCGACGACGGAGGACCTCCAGCAGCCCGTCGGCGGCAAGAAGAAAGCCGACCCAGCACAACGGCGTCATGTTGACGGCCACCCAACGGGCCACGACCGCCCAGACACCGACCGGGTCGGCCATGGTCTCGCCCTCCGCCAGCGGCAACACCGCCACGCCGCGCCCGCGGACGTCCACGATGAGCAGCAGCTCGCAGAGAACGATCAGCCCCGCGCCCAGCCACAGGCTCGCCGGCCAGCGGCGGCTCACTTTGTCACTTCTTGGCTTTCTCGCGGCTCCCACCGCACCCGGTCGTGGCCGAGCAGTGTGCCGGTGCCGAAGGCGATGTTGACACGGGCGATCTGATAGTCCGCCAGCGCACGCACCTCACGCGACTGCGCGTCGGCCAGCCGCGCCGCGGCATCGAGCACGTCCGTCGACGTGCGGAGGCCGACCTCGAACTGACGCTGCTCTGCTTCATAGGTGCGGCCGGCGAGGATCGCCGCCTGGCGGGCGGCCAGAATCCGCTGCCAGTCCTGGTTGAGCCGGTCCACCGCGTCGTACACCTCCTGAAGGATCGCTGTCCGCCGCAGGTCGCGGCTGGCCAGCCTCTGGAGCCGCGTGAGGATCGCCCGGCGAACCCGCGCCTTGGCGGCCTCGTTGCCGATGGGGATCTCCGCCGTCAGCCCCACCGACCAGTCCTCGAAGGACCGCTCGCTGATCTGGTCGAATACGCGGCCGAAGGAGCCGCCGAGTCCGCCGATGTTGTAGGAGTAATCGAGCACGACCAGCGGCAGGGCGCTGTTCCGCTGCAGATCGATCGTGCTGGCGTCGATCGCCAGCTGCAACTCAAGCTCCAGCATTTCCATGCGGTTGCTCACGGCATACTCGCCGAGCGCGACGGGGTCGAGGTCGAGGTACAGCGGATCGGGATCGGTGGTGGGGACGATGAAGGTGGGCGAGTCCATCGGCAGGTCGGGGTGGTTCATGATCCGCTTCAGGTCGCGTTGCTGTCTGAGCACGATGGTCTCGGCGATGATGATCGCCTCCAGACGCTCCGCCACCCCGCTCTCGGCCCGTGTGATCTCGATCGGGGGAGCGTCGCCCGCGGCAACCTTTCGGCGCGCCTGCTCCAGCTGCTCCAGCGCCAGGTCGTATTCTTGCCGGCGAACCTCCAGCTCGCGCCGGGCGGCGTACAGGAGCCAGTAGGCGCGGTCCGCGTTGGCCAGGATCCGGATCGCCTCCAGCTTGGTCCGGGCGTTTGTGATCTTGTTCTCGTACTCGGCGACGCGGATCGAGTAGGTGTTGGTCTCGGCCCAGGCGCCGCGGAGCAGCGGCTGGCTGATCGAGAAGCGAACGTCCGCATCGAAGGCGGCGGCTCCACCAAACGCGCTGAAGGGGTTGTCGGTTTCAGATCGGCCGAAGGGGAAGTTGACGCTGGCGGTTCCGCCCGTCGGCAGCGGCACCCTCAGCCCCAGCTCGAAGCTGTTGATCGTCGCCTGGCTCGATTGGGTTACGAACTCTGTCGGCCTGTCGGTGAGGCTGCGGCGGGCCGAGCCGGTGAAGATGGACTCGAACTTGGCCTGCTCCTCGTCGACGGTGGTCTGGGCGATCGTCGGGCTTACAAGCTCCACCTGCAGATCGAGGTTGTTGGCCAGGGTGGCGGCTCTTACCTCGGGCAGGGTCAGCTGACGTGTTTGGGGTGGATCTGGTGGCGAGATGATCTCTTGGAGGGCTTCCTGGGCGGCTTCCTCCACGGTGACAGGATCGGACCGCGAGCGCTTCTCGAGCCCAACGGTCTCAATCTCACGGAGACTCTGAAGCGGTGGCCCGATCGCGGTCGACGCATCGAACGGTCGTGCGCAGCCGATCGCCCATAGCAGGCCGCAGCCGGCTGAGATTGCTCTGACGAACCCGTGACAGGCGTGTCTTGGCATGCTCTACTCGTGACGGAGGGCCTCGATGGGGTCGAGCCGGGCGGCCTTGATCGCGGGGAACATACCGAAGATCACCCCCGTTGCCGCGCAGAAGGAAAAGGACATCACGATCGCCCACCAGGGGACCGCCGCCTCCTGGAGGTTGGCCCCAGGGAACTTGGACAACGCCAGCGCCGTCGCCTCGCCGAAGGCGATCCCGATGACGCCGCCCACCAGACAGAGCATTATCGCCTCCAGCAGGAACTGCATCAGGACCGCTGCCGGTGTAGCGCCGACCGCCTTTCGGAGGCCGATCTCGCGCGTCCGCTCCGAGACCGACACGAGCATGATGTTCATGATTCCGATGCCGCCCACCAGCAGCGACACGGCCACGACGCAGCCGCCGCCCACGGTGAGGACCATCGAGACCCTCTTGACGCCTGCGATGAACTCGTCGGCGGCGAAAAGCTCGAACGTATCCGGCTCGTCGGGTCCCAGCTTCCGCGCTTGACGGAGGACGAACCTGGCCTCCGCCTTCGCCTCGGCCGCCACCTCCGGCGACTTGAGCTTGGCGATGATCATGAAGAAGAACTGGGGGTCCTGCAGCTTCACGGCGGTCGAGAAGGGGATCAGGATCTCCGTGCCGGTGACGTTGCGGTCGAAGATGGTCTCCCGCCGGTTCTCCACGACCCCGACGACCAGGAACCGCCGGGATCTCACCAGGATGTGCTGCCCGATGGGGTCGGTGTCGAGGCCCAGCTCGCTGATCGCGTCCTGGTTGACCAGGCACACCTGTCTGGCGTTTTCTTCATCCACCCTGGCGAAGGGCCGTCCAATGAGGGTCGCGCGTTTCTGAATGTCGTGCCAGTCGGGCCAGATACCGGTCACGCGGACGGCCTCCCGCTTCCGCTCGCCGTGCTGGATGGTCGCGCCGAGGTTGGTCTCCGGCGTGATCGCCACAATCGAAGGGCAGTTGGTCGCCAGGGCGATGAGCTCGTCCGGCTTGAGCCGGATCACCGACCAGGGATACTTGTTGCGCGGTGCGTCATCCGGGCGGTCAGGGAAGATGAACATCTTGCTTCCCCCCAGGGCCTCGAACTCTTTCAGGACCATCGTGGTCACGCCGGAGAGGGCCGCGACCACCGTCGTGACCGCCCAGACGCCGAAGATGATCCCCAGCATGGTCAGGATGGAGCGCAGCTTGTTTGCCCAGATCTGGCTGAGGGCCAGCACGATCGCCTGGATGTAAAACAGGGGGTTGAGCACGGCCTACGCGTCCTTCAACCGATGGGTCGGCGCCGTCGGTGTGCCCAGGGCGCCTTCGATGGCGCGGCCAACGGTCCGAACGCCGTTGCCGACGTCACCCTTGGATGAGGTTGAAATGTCTGAGGAGATCAGGCCATCGGTGAGCGTGATGGTGCGCCGGCAGTGGACCGCGACGTGCGTTTCATGGGTGACGACCAGAATCGTCTGTCCTTCATCGTGGAGCTGCTCGAACACCTCCATCAGCTCGTTCGTGGTGGCCGTATCGAGGTTGCCGGTGGGCTCGTCGGCCAGAAGGATGGCGGGGTTGTTCAGGATCGCCCTGGCGATCGCCACCCGTTGCTTCTGTCCGCCGGAGAGTTGATTGGGGCGGTGATGCATCCGGTCGCCGAGGCCCACGCGCTCCAGCGCCTCCTCGGCCTTGCGGCGGCGGGCTCGCCATCCCCCGCTGGCATAGATCAGCGGAAGCTCCACGTTCTTAAGCGCGGTCATCCGCGGCAGCAGCTCGAACGACTGGAAGACGAAGCCGATCTGCTGGTTCCGGACGCGGGCAAGGTCGCGGACGCCGATGCGGCTGGTGTCGCGGCCGTCGAGGAGGTACTGGCCCGATGTCGGCCGGTCGAGGCACCCGATGATGTTCATCAGCGTGCTCTTGCCCGAGCCCGAGCTGCCCATGATGGCGACGAACTCGTTGGGCTCGATCTGAAGATCGATTCCGCGAAGCGCATGGATCCGCTCGACACCGACGCGATAGACCTTGCACAGTTGTCGCGTACTGATGATCATCCGCTTGTCTCGGTGCCCGCCTCGGCGTCGCCGACCTCCGATTCGGTCGCCGGGGCCTCGGGGGCCTCGCCTTCGGTGCCGGTCGCAGGTGGCGTCTCGAGGGTGATCAAGTCATCGTGCTCGATCGTCTCCAGGACCTTGTAGGGTCCGACGACCACGTCGTCGCCGAGGTTGAGCCCCTCCTTGATGATCCGATGGGTCAGGTCGCTTGGGCCCGGTATCACCGGGGTGCACAGGGCCTTTCCGTCGACGAGCCGGTAGACAACGTTGGTCGTCTTCTTGGCGCGGTCGACGAGTGGGTTGTTCCGAATGGCGGCGGGCAGATCCTCCACCAGCCGCTCGACGACGGCTTGGCTCGGCACCACGGTGCCTTCGTGAACCGCGATCTCGATGTCCACGTTGGCCACCAGACCCGAGTAGATCCGCCGTCCGGCGAGGTCGATTTCGATCTCGGTCTCGAAGAACCCCGTGCCGTCAAGGGCGGTGGCCCGCTGCAGCGCGATCTTCCGCACGATCCCGTTGAAGACGTCGTCGGGATAGGCATTGATGTAGATCTTGGCTCGCTGTCCCTCGGCAATCTTGGCCACGTCGCTCTCTGCGACTTGGGTATTGAGGATCATCCGCGAGAGATCGGCGACCGTCATGATCACGGTGCCGGGGTTGTTCATCGTGCCCAGCAGCACCACCTCGCCGACCTCGGCGTTGAGCTGTGTGACGATTCCTTCCATGGGAGCGCGGATGACGGTCTTTGCCAGCGCATCGTCGGACCGGTCGATGTCCGCTTCGGCGGCGGCGAGCGTGCTCTCGATCACCGAGATCGCGTGGGTGCTCGACTCGACGCTGGTTGTCAGCTCGTTCACCCGCTCCTGCGCGTTGTCGAGGGTGCTCAGGCTGACGTCCCCGCTCTCAAAGAGCGCCTGCCGCCGCTTGAGCGTCTTGTGTGCAAACGCGAGCGAGGTCTTCAGGCCGGAAAGCCTGGCCTGCTCCGATTGCAGGCGAAACTTCTCGCCGTCGCGGCGGGCCTTGGCCGACTCCTTGGCGGCCTGCAGATTGCGGTCATCGAGCCTTACGATCACGTCGTCACGCTCTACGTGTGCGCCCTCGCGGACCGGAAGCTCCTCAATTCGGGCGGAGACCTCCGCGGATATATCGACCTTGATCAGCGGCTCGATCTCCCCCGGAGCGGAGACGGTCTCGATGAGGGTCCTGGTCAGGGCCTCCTCGGTCCTCACCTCGGTACGCGGTGGCTCGGGGGCGAGGGACGCGAGAAACCCATCGGGCAGCACGGTGAACACCACGACCGCCCCGATGGTGACGACCACCGCCAACACGCCTCCGATGATCAGCACCACCTTCACGGCGTACTCCTCCCGGCTCGAGCGTCCCACCCTCTTGTTGGGGCCTTCAGCTCTCCAGTTGCACTCGTGGCAAGGACAGCCGCCCTGGCTCACAAAGGCCGCAAACGTTCGGCGTTGGGTGTGTGTAGGCACGCCGGACGCCGGAATCAATCGGGCCGGGACGAAAGCGGTGCCACGTGTCCAATCCAAAGTCGCCGGGGACATCTTGCTCGGGCCGCGTCTTGCGGGAAAGGGCTACAGTGTTGGGAAACCCCCCGAACCCCCGGAGCCCCTGAACTCCCGGACCCCCGGACCCCCGCCATGATCGAGATCGAGTGCGATAACTGCGAGCGGACCTTTTCCGTGGGCCCCGAAAAGGCGGGGGGAAAGGTGCCCTGCCCCCATTGCGGCGACGTCAACCGCGTGCCCGCCCAAAAGCCGGAATCGTCGGATCGGCCGCCCGACGGGGGGCCGGAAAAGGAGATTTGCCAGATCCGCCCCGCGATGTTCCGCGCCCACCCGTTTCGCTACGCGCTTCTGGTTGCGATCTTCCTCGGCGGTGGCGTGCTGGCGATCTGGGGGGCTCTTGGGGAGCATGGGCGGGGGTGGAGTTGGCTCGGGATGCTGATGATCGTGGCCGCCGTGGCGTCGTGGGGTGTCTGGTTCGTGGGGGTTCATCTGTGGGTGAAGCTGCTGATTTCCAACAAGCGGACGATCCACCAACAGGGCATCATCAGCCGCTATACCTCTGAGGTGCTGCACGATCACGTCCGCAACGTCGAGATCAGACAGTCCTTCTGGCAGCGGCTCTTGAAGGTCGGCTACGTCGGCATCTCCAGCTCCGGCCAGGACGGCATCGAGATCGAGGTGCGCGACATCCCGAGGCCCTACGAGCTGAAGGCGCTGATCGATGAGTATCGGGATATGTGAGGGCTATGAAAATCCACGAATACCAGGCGCGTGAGCTCTTGGCCGACGCCGGGATTCCGGTTCCTGCCGGGGCCATGGTGCAGACCGTCGACGAGGCCCAGGCCCGGGCCGATGCGCTGCTGGACGCCGGGGCCGGGGGCGTCGTCATCAAGGCCCAGGTCCATGCCGGGGGGCGGGGCAAGGCCGGCTTCGTCAAGATCGTCAAGACTGCCCGCGAGGCCCGCGACGCGGCCAAGTTCATGCTCAGCCACCGGCTGGTCTCGCCTCAGACGCCGCCGGAGGGGCTCGAGGTCAAACGGCTGC